>CALWGL010000034.1 GCA_944380025.1 uncultured Lachnospiraceae bacterium | reverse complement strand
GGCATCCTGCTGGACAAGATCCGGAATGTGAAGGAGTTCCATTCCACCGGGCGGGCGTCTGATATCATCATTCCCATCGACGACGTTTATTTCGCCCTGTTCAACAATAATGTGATCGACATGGATCATCTGGCGTCGGAAGAGGCCGGGGAATACGAAAAGGAGGTCTATCAGGCGTTCCTTTCGTGGCGCGAACGCGTCACAAGCTGGCTGCGGCAGGAGCTGGACGCGGGCCGGACGCCGTATGCGCAGCTGGAAGAGGAGTTCCAGGCTTATGAAAGCTATATCGTAAATGATCTTCTGATCGACAGCACGGGCGTGCTGGCCGTGGATTCTCAGGATGAGGTCTATCAGCAGTGGTCTTCGGAGGAGACCCTTTCCCTGAGCGAGTTTCTGGAATATGCCATCGCGCAGAACTGGGTGGATGTGACGGAGCTTGACATGGAAGAAAGCTACGCCGATTCCGCTGAGGTTTTTGATCAGCTGGCGGAGTTTATCATACAGGAGCTTGATAGCAGAACCTTCTATAAGGAAATGTACCGGTATATGATCCGAAACAACGCGGTCAGCGGAAGACAGGTCTGCATGATCCTGATCGAGCAGGGACTGGTTTCCGTGACGCAGGAGGAAGAGGCGGGACTTCGTTCCGGAACGGTTTCTTCCTATGATTTTATGAGAAGAATGATCGCGGAGCTTCAGATCACGCCGGCTCAGCTGGCGCTGAACCCTTATTCCGGCTCCTGCGTGGTGGTGGATCCGAATTCCGGCGAGGTGCTGGCGCTGGTCAGCTATCCAAGCTATGACAATAACCGGCTGGCAAACGGCGTGGACGCGGATTACTATGCCGGGCTGCAGAGTGATCTATCCAACCCGCTGTGGGATTATGCCACGCAGATGCGTTCGGCCCCCGGCTCCACCTATAAGCCGGTGGTGGCCAGCGCCCTCCTCATGGAGGGAGTGACGAATCTTACGGAGACCGTGAACTGCGTCGGCGCATTTACGCGGTTTGAGGACCGGACCTTCCGTTGCCACATCTATCCGGGCGCTCACGGAGAGCTGAATATTACGGGAGCGATCACCAGATCCTGCAACTATTTCTTTTATGAAATGGCTTACCGGATGGGAACCTCGGAGGACGGAACCTTTGATTCGGATCTTGCCAATGAGAAAATAAAGGTGTACGCCGATCTCTATGGACTGACGGAAAAGTCAGGCGTCGAGATCGAAGAATCCACACCGCAGTTTTCCACGGAAAACGCGGTCCCTTCCGCCATCGGACAGGGAAATCACAACTATACTACGGTAGGCCTCGCCCGTTATGTGGCGACAGTCGCCAACAGGGGAACCTGCTACAATCTGAGCCTTCTGGACCGGGTGACGGACCATGCGGGAAATCTGCTGGAGGATTTCACCCCGGAAGTGAGAAATACCATCGAAATGCCCACCTCCTACTGGGATGCCATCCATGAGGGAATGCGGGGCGTAACGGAAAACAAGGCTTATTTCAGAGAGCTTTCGATCGATACGGCAGGAAAGACCGGTACGGCGGAAATCACCAGTCTGGTTCCGAACCATGCGCTGTTCATCGGGTTCGCACCCTATGAGAATCCGGAAATCTCTCTTGCGGTCAGGATCGGAAACGGATATTCTTCCGACTACGCTTCCCAGGTAGGCTGCAAGGTCATTGAATATTATTTCGGACTGAACGAGGAAGATGAGATCATTACCGGAGGAGCCGATATCTCGGAAGACGCGGGCGGAGGCGATTGATACGAAAACGGGCAGAAGAGATGCGGTTGTGATCCGGCGGTTTCAAAAGGGGATCAGCCTGCATCTGGATGAAAAAATGGATTTTGAGGAGCTGGAAACGGCGGCGGCGGAAAAGTTCCGCCGGGCGGCGCCCTTTTTCCGGGACGCATGCGTCGCCGTTTCCTTTGAAGGACGCATCCTGACGCCGGAACAGGAAAACCGGCTGGTGAATGTCATTACGGAGAATTCTTCTCTGGAGGTGACCTGCGTTCTGGAGAAGCAGGAGGACGATGAGGTCTATGCCCGCGCGGTGGAGGCTGCTTTCCGGCATTTCGCACAGAGGGATGATACGGGCAGATTTTACCGCGGCACCCTGAAAAGGGGGCAGATCCTGGAAGCGTCCGGAAGCATCGTCGTGCTTGGGGATGTGAGGCCCGGCGCATGCGTGATCTCGGCCGGGAACGTCGTCGTTCTGGGAGCTCTGCGCGGAACCGCCATCAGCGGCGGGGACGGAAGGGCGGGAAGCTTTGTCGCGGCGCTTGAAATGACCCCGCAGAAACTTAAGATCGGGGATTTCAAATATACTGCAAAGGAAAAGAAGGAGGAAGCCTTTCCCTGGTTCCTCTTTCCCGGAATCCGGGAGGCCGCAGAAACGGACAGGCAAAACCCGGAGGACGGGATCAGAATACACCCGAAGCTGGCTTATGTGGAACAGGACCGCATAGTCTGCAGGACAATTTACGAATGAATCACTGACCGCCCAGACGGCGCTCAGGGGACAAATATTCCGGATCGGAGGTATTTGTATGAGTGAAGTAATTGTCGTTACATCGGGGAAAGGCGGTGTGGGAAAGACGACCACCACCGCAAATGTGGGCACCGGCCTGGCTGCCATGGGAAAGCGGGTGGTGCTGATCGACACGGATATCGGGCTTCGCAACCTGGATGTGGTAATGGGGCTGGAAAACCGGATCGTCTATAACCTGGTAGACGTGGTGGAAGGCAACTGCCGGGTGAAGCAGGCCCTGATCAAAGACAAGCGCTATCCCGGCCTGTATCTGCTTCCTTCCGCTCAGACGCGGGACAAGACCGCGGTGAACGAGAGCCAGATGATCAAGCTGATCGAACACCTGAAGGGCCAGTTTGAGTATATCATCCTGGACTGCCCGGCGGGGATCGAGCAGGGCTTTAAAAACGCCATCGCAGGAGCCGACAGGGCGTTCGTGGTCACCACGCCGGAGGTTTCCGCCATCCGGGATGCCGATCGTATCATCGGCCTTCTGGAAGCGCATGATTTTGCACGGATCGATCTGGTGATCAACCGGATGCGCTTTGATATGGTCCGCCGCGGCGATATGATGACCTCGTCGGACGTGGTGGATATTCTGGCGATCCCTCTGATCGGCATCGTGCCGGATGATGAGAACGTTGTGATCGCCACCAATCAGGGAGAACCCCTGGTGGGAAACAATACGCTGGCCGGACAGGCTTATCAGAACATCTGCTGCAGAGTTCTGGGAAAGGAGGTTCCTTTCCTGAATCTGGAGCACCCGGTTTCCTTCTGGACAAAAGTCACAGGGATCTTTCATAAAAGTCAGGAGGGCCGGATCGGATGAGAATACGAAATCTGTTTCACAGAAAAACCTCCAGGCAGGTGGCGAAGGACAGGCTGAAGATCCTTCTGATCTCGGACCGGGCAGGCTGTTCGCCGGAAATGCTGGAGATGATCAAAAAGGATATCGCAGAGGTGATATCCAGATACATGAAGATCGATACGGATCATATGGAAATCCAGATCAGCAAATCCGCGCTCAGGGGAAGAGGAAAGAATCCCACGCTTTATGCGGATATTCCGATCCTGGATCTCCGGAATCAGACGCTCTGACAATGAGGAAAACATGCTTAAACGATATCAACTAAAGAATTATGACTTCAAACTGATCCTGCTGCTGGTGATGATCTGCGCCATCGGTGTCCTTGCGGTCGGCAGCGCAGATGAATCTCTTCAGCAGCGGCAGCTCGCCGGCGTGGCGCTGGGAATGACGATCATGGTGGTGATCTCCCTGATCGACTATTCCCAGCTGCTCCGGTTTTACTGGATCTATTATGTGCTGTCCGTCGGCCTGCTGGGGGCTGTGCTGATCTGGGGAGAAGAGGTGAACGGTGCGACGCGGTGGATCAACATCCCGCATCTGTTCCAGTTCCAGCCCTCAGAAATTACAAAAATTTTATTGATTTTATTTTACGCACAGTTTATTATTAAACATAGGGAAAGACTGAATACGTTCAGGATCCTTTCCCTGTGTGTGCTGCTGATGCTGCCGGCGGTCGTCCTTCTGTACATGGAGCCGAACCTTTCCACAACGATCCTTTACTGCGTTCTTTTCTGCGTACTGATGTTTGTGGGAGGTCTGAGCTATAAGATCATCGGAGCAGTTCTCGCGGTCGCTGTTCCTTCCCTGGCAGTCCTGCTTTATCTCGTGATGCAGCCGGGACAGACGCTGATCAGGGGGTATCAGCTCACCAGGATCCTGGCGTGGCTGAATCCTGAGCAGTATGCCGACACAGAAGCCTATCAGCAGCTCAATTCCGTCATGGCAATCGGTTCAGGCCAGCTTTGGGGAAAGGGCCTGAACAATAATGTGATAGCATCCGTAAAAAACGGTAATTTCATTCCGGAACCGGAAACGGATTTCATTTTTGCGGTAATCGGAGAAGAACTTGGGTTTGTGGGTTCCTGTGCCGTGATCATCCTTCTTTTCCTCATTGCGCTGGAATGCATTTCCATCGCAAGGCAGGCGAAGGATCTTTCCGGAACCATCATCGCGTCCGGAATGGCGGCGATCATAGGCTTTCAGAGTTTCATGAACATCGCGGTTACCACAATGCTCATGCCGAATACCGGAATTCCGCTTCCCTTTGTCAGTTACGGACTTACCTCTCTGGTCAGTCTTTTTATCGGAATGGGATTTGTGCTGAATGTCCGATTGCAGAGGAAGAAAATTTACTAGTATAGGAGAAGGTGGTTATGAATATTGCTTTGATAGCGCATGACGCGAAAAAGAAGCTGATGCAGAATTTCTGCATCGCTTACCGGGGGATCTTAAGCAGGAACGAGCTTTACGCGACCGGGACGACGGGACGGCTGATCGAGGAAGTGACCAATCTGAACGTGCATAAATTCTTGGCGGGTCATCTGGGCGGAGAACAGCAGATCGGGGCACAGATCGAACATAATCAGATCGATCTTGTCATTTTTCTGAGAGATCCGCTTACCTCGAAGTCACATGAGCCGGATGTCAATAATGTGGTCAGGCTGTGTGATATCCATAATATTCCGCTGGCGACCAATCTTGCCACGGCGGAGCTTTTAATCAAATCACTTGACAGAGGAGATCTGGAGTGGCGTGAAATGTACAAATAGAAAAAAAGCATGTTTTCAAAGGGGCGTGGTTCTGCTCTGCACGGCGTCGCTCCTTTTTTTGTTATCCGGCTGCGGAAAAAAGGAGATTCCGCTTGCTTATGATCCGGCTTCCGATGTGTCCAGTTTCCGTATCGCGGATGATACGGCGGGTATGGTCGCAGCTTCGTTTGCGCAGGATCTCTGTGTCGCCGCGGGAGACGTTGGTACGGAGGCGGCCAGCGTGGATACGGAAGCACTGACAGCTGCCGGCCTTTTTGACCTGAACCGGCATGAGGTGCTCTACGCGAGGAATGTTCATGAACGGCTGAATCCGGCCAGCCTGACCAAGATCATGACGGCCGTGGTGGCATTAAAGTACGGCAATACGGAGGATACCATTACGGTGACTGATGAGGCGAGGATCACGGAATCAGGAGCCACGCTGTGCGGCCTCGAGACAGGAGACCAGCTCACCCTCAACCAGGCGCTTCATGCGCTCCTGATCGCATCGGCAAACGATGCTGCGGCAGCTATTGCCGTGCATATCGGCGGAAGTATCGAAGGGTTTGCCGAGCTGATGAACGAGGAGGCCGTGGCCATCGGCGCAACGAACAGTCATTTTGTAAATCCGCACGGACTGACAGCGGACGATCATTATGTGACCGCCTATGATATGTATCTGATCTTCAATGAGGCCCTGAAGTATGACCTGATCAGCGAGATCATTCACATGACAAGCTATGAAACGGTCTATATGGACAGCGCAGGAAACTCCAAGTCGCTTTCCTTCCATACGACGAACCAGTATCTGAACGGGACCTATAAGGCGCCCGGACAGGTTACTGTGATCGGAGGAAAGACGGGAACCACAAGCGCCGCCGGAAGCTGCCTGATCCTGCTTGCCAGGGACACCGCCGGAAATCCCTATATTTCCGTCATTCTGAAGGCGACGGCAAGGGATGTTCTGTATGAACAGATGACGAGGCTTTTAAATGTAATTGCTTAAAAAGGTTGTTTTTTGAGCGGATTTCATCTATAATAAGACATATCTCAAAGGCGTTCAGGCGTCAATTTACTTTAGGAGGGATCGCAATGGTTCAGTTAATCGTAGGCAAAAAGGGGAAAGGCAAGACGAAACAGCTGCTGGACAAGGTCAACAGCGAGGTAAAGGAGATTTCCGGAAGCGCTGTTTATCTGGATAAAAGTACCAAGCATATGTTTGAACTGAATAATAAGGTAAGACTGATCGATGTCCGTGAGTTTATGGTTGAGAACAGTTCGGAGTTCATGGGTTTTGTCTGTGGGATCATTTCCCAGGACCGTGATCTGGAGAAGATGTATCTGGACAGCTTTCTTACCATTTCCGGACTGGAAGGGGAACCTGATATCCTTCCGGTTGTCGAGAAGCTTGATAAGATCAGCGAAGCCTATCATGTTGATTTTGTACTCAGCGTATCGAAGGACGAGAATGAATTGCCGGATAGCCTGAAGTCGAAGATTATCGTATCTCTTTAAATAAAAGGAAGAAGCCCCGGTTTTCCGGGGCTTTGTTTTTGAGCGATAAGCCCGGCAGGCGGCTGCTGTTCCTGAAGGAACGGCCGTCTGCCGGGGAAGGACAGCGAACAGCTCTGCTGCATGCTGTTCTGTATCGCGGTGAGCGGACAAGGGAAGGGATTCCCCTCTGTCCATTCGGAAGGAGCGCAGCTTGGCCGGAAAGAATGGTAAGATCAGACAGTACAGAAAGCCGCTGAATATCAATCTGGGGATCATCATCTTCAGTGTTATCTTCATTTATGTTGTGATCTGTGTTTTCCTTTATTTTACACAGAAGCAGATACAGCCGTATGAGGTCAGAACGGGTTCTCTTTCCGTTGACAGCGTATACAGAGGGATCGCGCTGCGGGAGGAAACGGTGGTGACGAGCACGGATTCCGGATATATCAATTACTATGCCAGAGAAGGGGAGAAGGTTGGTTCCGGAAAGCTGGTATGCAGCGTTGACGAGAGCGGAGAACTGAAGGAGATGTTCGAGGCCGGAGAGGCGGAGGACGGACAGCTGACCGCAGAGGAGCTGGCGGATGTCCGGAACGAGGTGACCGGCTTCATGAACGGTTTCAGCCGGAAGCAGTTTTCGGAAGTTTATGATTTCAAGTATACTCTGGAAGGAACCGCGCTCAAAATATCCAACGAAAGCATTCTGGCGGATCTGGAAAGCCTTGGGACATCTTCCTTTGTCACGTACTGCAATGCTCCGGAATCGGGGATCGTGGTCTATTCCACAGACGGATATGAGACGCTTGAGGCGGAGCAGATCACGGAGGAAATGTTCGATGAATCCGCCTATCAGAAGAATCAGCTGATCAACAATGATCTGGTCTCCTCCGGAGATTCCATTTACAAGCTGGTCACAAATGAAAACTGGTCCATCGTGATCCGGACGGATGCGGAACTTGCCCAGTTCCTTCTGGAGGAGGAGTATGTTCAGGTCCGTTTCCTGAAAAATCAGAATGTTTCCTGGGCGGAGGTGAGCGTGCTGGAAGGCGGAGGTGAAAGTACGCTGGTGAAGCTTGACTTCAACAATTCCATGATCTCCTTCTGCACGGACCGTTTTATCGATATCGAACTGATCACAGAGGATGAATCCGGACTGAAGGTTCCCAATTCCGCCATTGCGGAGAAGGAATTTTTCCTTGTCCCGCAGGAATATGTGACGACAGGGCCGAACGGAGCGGACGGCGTCCTGCTGGAAACCTATACGGAGGAAGGGGAGGCGACCACGGAATTTATCGCAACGACCATCTATCAGGAGACGGATGAGGACTATTACATTGACAATTCCGTTCTGGAGGTAGGAGACGATCTGGTGAAGCCGGATTCCACGGATACCTATACCATATCCCGGAGCGCTGTCCTGACAGGCGTTTATAATATCAACAAGGGTTATGCGGATTTTAAGGAAATTCAGATCCTGTCGCAGAACGACGAATATGCTATTATCAAATCCAATACCACATATGGTCTGAGCGCCTATGACCGCATCGTTCTGGATGCGGAAACGGTGGATGCGGATGAGCTGATTTACTGAAAACGGCTGAGGACAGGAAGTGTTCTGTATGGAAGACGTTTTTGCATGGAGGGAAGATTGAAAAATGCGCTCGATAGCGCATTTTTCAATCAGGATTTGCGCCGAAGCGTCGCAGATCCCGAGAATACAAATCCCGTAACGGGATTTGTATTCTTGCACAGACGCCGAACTGGAGGTTCGGCGCGCGTGCCTCAGCGTAAAACGCTTCGGCATGGAGGTAAAAATGATCAGAGAGAATCTGGATGCGGTGCATGGAAAAATAAGACAGGCATGTGAGCGGGCTGGACGTTCTCCCGAAGAGGTAACGCTGATCGCGGTGAGCAAAACAAAGCCTGTGGAAATGATCCTGGAGGCCTACGAAGCCGGTGTGAGGGACTTCGGGGAAAACAAGGTTCAGGAGCTGATGGATAAGATCCCCAGGCTGCCCTCCGATATCCGCTGGCATATGATCGGACATCTGCAGAGGAACAAGGTAAAGTATCTGGTGGGAAAGGTTGAGATGATCCACAGTGTGGATTCCCTGCGCCTTGCGGAAGAGATCAGCCGGGAGGCTGTAAAACAGGGATGTGAGGTCAGGATCCTGATCGAAGTGAACGCGGCGGGAGAGGAGAGCAAGTTCGGCGTTAGGCCTGAGGAGACCGAAGCGCTTGTGAGAGCGGCGGCCGCTCTTCCCGGAATCCGCGTCTGCGGCCTGATGACCATTGCCCCTCTGACAGAAAATGCCGAAGATAACCGAATATTTTTCAGAACATTGAAGAACTTATCTGTTGACATAGAGAGGAAAAACATTGATAATGTACATATGGCCTGCCTGTCCATGGGAATGACGGGCGACTATGAAACTGCCTGTGAGGAAGGAGCTGCGTTTGTCAGAGTCGGAACGGGAATTTTCGGTGAGCGTTCCTGGCAGACATCTGTCTGATTCGGCAGGCTGTAAAGGAGATTGAGCAAGTATGGGTGTAATGGACAGGTTTTTGAGCTATATGAAGCTGAACGGCGATGATGATTATGAAGATGATTATGAAGAAGATGAATACGATTACGAGGAGCCTGAGCGGAAAGTATCCAGACTGACGTCCAGAAAGAAAAAAGCTGAGCCTGTGGAGGAGGAAGAGGAACGTCCCCGGAAGACATCTCCCAAAATTACGCCTATCAAGCAGGCGAGAAGGTCCGGCAGCGGAGGGATGGAGGTCTGTGTGATCAAGCCTACCAGCATTGAAGACGGAAGAGAGATCACGGAGACGCTTCTGGCGAACAGGACAGTGGTCCTGAATCTGGAAGGGATCGATGTGGACGTGGCACAGAGGATCATAGATTTTGCTTCCGGTTCCTGCTTTGCAATCAACGGCAATCTGCAGAAGATCTCCCAGTACATATTTATCATTACGCCGTCAAGTGTGGATATTTCCGGAGATTTTCAGGATATCTTCAACGGTTCCGTTGACGTACCCGGGATCCGGTAAGGAAAAGGACATTGGCTGCATATGCGGAAAAGCGAATCCGGACAGATTCGCTTTCTTTTTGGGTATGATAAGCCTCGCCGAACGGCCGTCATGCCCGCATGAGCGGCTCCGATAAAAATTCATTTTGAGAAAGGTTTGCCATGGAAAAGAGAATTACCGTTTCCCGGGATGGGGAGCCCTGTTATGACATCGTTTTCGAAAAAGATTTTTCCCGTCTCGCGCAGGAACTGAGGACGCTGGGATATGAGGGAAGGAAGCTGTGCATTGTTACAGATTCCCAGGTGGGTCCGCTGTACGGCGGACAGGTGAAGGAGGAACTGGAAAAGGAAGGAATGCAGACAGAACTGTACACCTTCTCCGCCGGAGAAGAAAACAAGAATCTGGATACCGTCCGTTCTCTTTATACTTTTCTGATCGAAAAGCATTTTGACAGAAAGGACTGCCTGATCGCTCTGGGCGGCGGCGTGACCGGCGACCTGACCGGATTTGCCGCGGCCACGTATCTCAGAGGGATTGATTTTGTACAGATCCCCACGACCCTTCTTGCTCAGGTGGACAGCAGCATCGGCGGAAAAACAGGGGTGGATTTTGACGGCTATAAAAATATGGTCGGAGCCTTTCATATGCCCCGGCTTGTATATATGAACCTGAGTACCCTTGCGACCCTGGAGGCGAGACAGTTCTACAGCGGTTTCGCGGAGGCGATGAAGTCTGCCCTGATCGCGGATGCCAGGTATTATGAGTGGCTGATCGCGAACATGTATGAGATCTGTGACAGGGAGCCGGATACGCTGGCCGAGCTGGTGCGCAGAAGCTGTGAGATCAAGAGGAAGATCGTGGAGAACGACCCGGAGGAGAAGGGGGAGCGTGCCCTTCTGAACCTGGGGCATACCATCGGACACGCCATTGAAAGGGCGAAGGATTTTTCCCTCACTCACGGGGAATGTGTTGCGCTGGGCTGTGTGGCGGCTGCATTCATTTCCTGGAAGAAGGAACTGCTTCCCATGGAGGAGTACTATGAGATCCGGGATATGTTCGTTCCCTTTAATCTGCCCATTTCCGTGGATGAACTGGATCCGCAGCACATTCTCAGCCTGACAAAATCGGATAAAAAGATGGAAAACGGACAGATCCGCTTCATCCTTCTGCAGAAGATCGGAAAAGCAGTGATTGACCGTTCCGTAACGGACGAGCAGATCCTGGCGGCAGTCGATGAGATCAATTTTACGGAAGAGGATGCACATGAATAATCGAAAATGGGGGCTGGATCTCCTTTTTATCCTTGCGGGCGTGTTTCTGGACCAGGGGACAAAATACCTGGCTGTCCTGTATCTGAAGGGGCAGGAGGCGTTTGTCCTGATCCCAGGTGTCCTGGAGCTGAGATATCTGGAAAACAGGGGGGCGGCTTTCGGGATCCTGCAGGGAGGGAAAACGATCTTTCTGATCATTACGCCGATCGTCCTCCTGGCGGCGGCTTATGTTATGTTCCGGATGCCGGACGGCGGAAAGTACCGTATTCTGCACATCCTACTGGACAGCATCATCATCGGGGCGGTAGGGAATATGATCGACCGGATCCGCCTGGACTATGTGGTGGATTTCATCTATATCAGCCTGATCGACTTCCCGATCTTCAATGTGGCGGATATGTTCGTTTCCATCGCAACTGTGGCGGGAGCGGCGCTGCTTTTGTTCGGAAAAAGCTACCGGGATGAGGATTTCAGGTTTCTTTCGCCCAAAAAGGAGGAAAAGGATGGCTGAAAGCCGTTATCTTTTTCAGGTGACAGAAGAATATGAGGAAGAACGGATCGATAAGTATATTTCCATGCTTATCGATTCTTTGTCCCGTTCTTTTCTGCAGAAGCTGCTGAAAGACGGGAAGGTTCTGGTAAATGGAGAACCGGTAAAGCAGAATTATCGGCTCAGGGAAGGGGATGAGGTCAGTTTTGGTCTCCCGCCGGCTGTGGAGCCGGACATTCTGCCGGAGAACATCCCGCTGGATATCCTGTATGAGGACGAGGACGTGCTGGTGGTGAACAAGCCGAAGGGGATGGTGGTTCATCCCGCAGCCGGACATTACAGCCATACGCTGGTCAATGCGCTCATGTATCACTGCCGCGGCAGCCTTTCCGGAATCAACGGCGTTATGCGGCCCGGCATTGTCCACCGGATCGACAGGGATACTACGGGAAGCCTTCTGGTCTGTAAAAATGACGCGGCCCACCTGTCCATCGCCGCTCAGCTGAAGGAGCACAGCATCGTCCGCAGATACCGTGCTGTCGTATACGGCGTCATTGAGGAAGAGGAGGGAACGGTGGATCTGCCTGTTGGCAGGGATCCCCGCGACCGGAAGCGGATGGCCGCAGGAGTAAAAAACGGCAAGGAGGCGGTGACGCATTACCGGGTGCTGCAGCGTTTCAAAGGTTTTACTTATATCGAATGCCGGCTGGAAACGGGAAGGACGCATCAGATCCGGGTACATATGGAAGCTGCCGGGCACCCGCTTCTGGGGGATGAGGTCTACTGCCGCGGCATACCAGGAAACGGAAAGCTGCCCTGTCATCTTCAGGGCCAGACGCTCCATGCCATGATCCTCGGTTTCCGGCATCCGCGGACAGGAGAATATGTGGAGACGACGGCTCCCCTGCCGGATTATTTTTCGCGCCTGCTTCAGATCCTGGAATGCCTGCTGTTACGTTTTTCATAAAAAGATGGCGGAAATTCATTGAATTTTTGGAACTTTTTCATTATAATAGAAATATGTCTGAGAAAAAGAAGGTAATGCCGCATTTATGGCGGCGTAAAAAAGGAGGTAAGCTGCATGAACACAGTAATTACGATCGGCCGGCAGTTTGGTTCGGGGGGACATGAGATCGGCGAGAAGGTTGCGGAATACTTCGGCATCCAGTGCCTGGATAAGGAGCTCCTTACCAGAGCGGCCAAGGAAAGCGGCTTCTGTGAAGAGATGATCAAAAGCCATGACGAAAGGCCGACCAATTCATTTCTTTACAATCTGGTTATGGATACCTATTCCTTTGGCTATAACGCATCCTCCTTTATGGATATGCCGATCAGTCATAAGGTATTTCTTGCGCAGTTTGATACCATCAAGAAGATCGCATCAGAGGGCCCCTGCGTGATCGTGGGCCGCTGTGCTGATTATGCGCTTCATGATTTCAAGAACTGCATTCATCTGTTCATCTATGCGGATGAGGATGCCAAGGTGAAGCGGATCATGAAGAGATACAGCCTGGCAGAGGATAAGGCCAGGGATATGATCATCAAGAAAGATAAGCAGCGTCAGAGCTACTATAATTATTATTCTTCCAAAAAATGGGGACGCGCGGACAGCTATGACTTCTGCCTGAACAGTTCTGTCCTTGGCGTGGATGGTACTGTGAAGCTGATCGTCCAGATCGTGGAAGATTTTGAAAACAGGAACAAATAAAGGGGCAGAAGGATGGCATTCAGACTGCCCGCATGATTTTGACGGCTCCGGATCCCGGAGCCGTTTTTACGGGTGTGCCCGCCGGGCACACATTCTACAGGTTTGATTATGGATTTTTATCGCAGACTTGCTCTGACCGGAAGCCGGATCCCAAGAGGGAAGGCGGTCACATACGGACAGCTTGCCCTGTTATGCGGCAGGCCGCAGAACAGCCGGCAGGTGGGCCGTGCCCTGAAGCTCGGGCTTGCCGGAAGCGCCTTTCCCGCCCACCGCGTTGTAAATTCTCAGGGATTTCTTTCCGGAGCCGCCGCCTTTGAAACGCCGGATATGCAGAGACTCCTTCTGGAAGCGGAAGGCATTGCAGTACGGGATAACCGGGTGGACCTGAGACTGTACGGCTGGAAAAATACCATTGAGGATGCGCTTTCTCTTCAGAAGAGCTTTGAAGAGAGAGGGATCTGAGAAAATTAACTATTCGTTAAACACAAGTTTAACGAATAGTTAGCACCCTATATCTCTGCTGAATCCAGAATGACCGTAAAGGGTCCGTCGTTGACCAGCGCTACCTGCATATGCGCGCCGAATACGCCGGTTTGGACAACCGGACATTCTTTCCTGCAGGCTTCAATCACATGGCTGTACAGTTTCTGCGCATGCTCCGGATTCCCGGCTTTGACAAAGGACGGCCGGTTTCCCTTTCGGCAGTCCGCATACAGCGTGAACTGGGAAATCAGTAAAAGCTCTCCGTTTACATCCTTCAGACTCAGATTGGTCTTTCCGTTTTCATCGCTGAAGATCCGCAGATTCAGCATTTTGCGCACCAGCCGGTCCGCCTCAGCTTCCGTGTCCGTATCGCATACCCCGATCAGAACCAGATAGCCCTGACGGATGCTTCCGACCACCTGTTCGTCTACGGATACGGATGCTTTCGCGGTTCTTTGGATGACGAATTTCATAATTCCAGTTTCCTCCTTTGAAAAAATGGTGAAATCCTGCAGGAAAAATTGTATAATAGGATTTGATTTCATACCGGAAAGGATAACATAACATTCATGAGACTT
Organism: uncultured Lachnospiraceae bacterium; assembly: GCA_944380025.1. Taxonomy (GTDB): domain Bacteria; phylum Bacillota; class Clostridia; order Lachnospirales; family Lachnospiraceae; genus Eisenbergiella. Next base: position 6,663 of record CALWGL010000034.1, on the reverse strand, counting down.
CAACAGGTATTAAGCTATGTCCGCAGGGCTGCGGATGATTATCATATGATCCAGGAGGGTGACCGGATCGCGGTTGGCATATCCGGAGGCAAGGATTCCCTGACTCTGCTCTATGCTCTGCACGGGCTGCAGCGGTTTTACCCGCAGCATTTTGAGCTGCATGCGGTGACAGTGGACCTGGGCTTCCATAATCTGGATCTGAGCCGGATCGAAAGCATCTGCAGGGACGAGCTGCAGATCCCGTATACCATCGTCAGGACGGATATCGCGGATGTGATCTTCGAGCAGAGGAAAGAAAGCAATCCCTGCTCTCTCTGCGCGAAGATGCGCAAGGGTGCGCTGAACGATGCCATAAAGAAGGAAGGCTGCAATAAGGTAGCCTATGCCCACCATAAGGATGATGTGGTGGAAACCATGCTGATGTCGCTGATCTATGAGGGAAGGTTCCATACCTTCAGCCCGGTCACCTATCTGGACCGGACGGAGATCACTGTGATCCGTCCGCTGCTCTATATGAACGAAGCGGATGTGATCGGGTTTGTCAATAAAAATCATGTTCCCGTGGTAAAAAGTCCCTGTCCGGCGGACGGACACACCAAACGGGAATATGTCAAACAGCTGCTCAGACAGCTGAACCTGGAAAATCCCGGCGTGAAGGAACGGATGTTTACAGCGATAACGACCGGCAATCTGCAGGGCTGGCCGATCCCTCAGAAGGACTGATGCGCAATGGACAGAGAGATGAATTACCATGACGAACTGAATAAGAAAAATATCCTGAAGCTGAGAGAGCTTCTCTCCACTCTCCCACCCTTCTGCCGGCAGTTCTTCCGGGGAATAGAGGATACTTCGGCGACCAGGACGCGCATTGCCTACGCCTATGACATCAGGATCTTTTTTGAATTTATCCATGAAACCAACGGCGTTTACAGGAAAATGGATATCGTGGATTATCCTCTGTCCATTCTGGATGAGATCAAAAGAGAGGACATTGAGGAATATATGGAGTATCTGTCCTACTATAAAAAGGACGGCGTGGAATATATGAATGACGAACGGGGGAAAAAGCGCAAGCTGGCTTCCCTGCGCAGCTTTTATAATTACTATTACAGAAACGAGATGATCTCATCTAATCCGGCGTCCCTGGTCCCTCTTCCCAAGCTGCACGACAAGGAGATCATCCGTATGGAGCCCAATGAAGTTGCGCTCCTCCTGGATGAGGTGGAGGAAGGAAGCGGACTGACCAAAAAGGAAATGAGCTATCACAGAAAGACGGGAACGAGGGATCTTGCCATCCTCACGCTGCTTCTCGGGACGGGAATCCGCGTTTCGGAATGTGTGGGGCTGGACCTGAAGGACGTGGATTTTGATAACCAGAGGCTGAAGGTGCGCCGGAAAGGCGGCTATGAAGATCTGGTCTATTTTGGAGAAGAGGTTGCGGACGCCCTGCAGAATTATCTGGAGGAACGAAGCCGCGTTATCCCTCTTCCGGGACATGAGGAAGCGTTTTTCCTTTCCATGCAGAACCGGCGGCTTACGGTCCGGAGCGTAGAGAATCTGGTGAAGAAATATACCTCCCGCGTAACGACGGTCAAGAAGATCACGCCACACAAGCTCCGCAGTACCTACGGAACCACATTGTATCAGGAGACCGGAGACATCTATCTGGTAGCGGACGTCCTTGGACATAAGGACGTAAACACCACCAGAAAGCATTATGCGGCGATGAAGGACGAAAACAGGCGGAAAGCGGCCAAAGCGGTCAGGCTCAGGGAAGAATGGGAGGATTAGGGGATCCTCCCAGGGCGAGCGATCTTCCGCGGGCTGTGGGCCGGATTCCGGTCATAGCCTGTTTCCGAACCAGAGAGTCCGGAATTCCGGTCATGGTCTGTCCCCGAACCAGAGAGTCCGGAGCCGGGTGCGGAAGCCGGACTTTTTTTGCGGACCAGGCCCGGCTTTCCCCTTTTGCGGACCGGGTCCGGTTTTCCCCGCTTCTTTGGTATGCCGGGAGGATTGACTGTTTCCGGGCGTTTCTCCCTGCTTCCGATAGATTCGGTTGCTCTGCCTGTTCCATGGAGCCGGAGGCGTCAGGGGGCCGGAACTGTTCGTCTGTGCTGTGGAACTGCCCTGCGGGAGCTGTATCCCGGCAGGACGCGCGGATGATGCATCCGTCTGCGGCATGTGTGTCTGAGGCATGTGTGCATCCATCTGGCCGTGAGGCAAAGATGTGTCCGGGTGCTGGCCGCTTAAAAGCGGAGACTTCGTTTCCCGGGGAAACAGCAGGACAGCCTTGAACAGATCGCCGTCCGTCTCGATCCTCATGCTGCCGCCCTGGAGCTCTGCAAAGCTTTTGGCGATGGCAAGACCCAGCCCGCTTCCCTCTGTATTCCGGGATCCGTCGCCCCGGACAAATCGTTCGGTCAGTTCGTTCGGATCAACGGACAGTTCGGCGGCGGAAATATTTTTCAGCTCTATCCGCACGAATTCCTTTTCCTCGCTCTTTTCTTCTGTCAGACTGACATATACCCTTGTACCTTTCAGAGCGTATTTGATGATATTATTGTAGAGATTGTCAAAGATCCGGTAAGTCTTCTGACTGTCCAGGGAAAGCAGGATCTTCCTGTCCGGGAGATCGAAACGGAAATCCAGGTCCGCCGCGTTGATCCGGTCTTCCTGTTCCAGATATGCCTGCCTGAGCAGACTGCAGATATCCACGTCTACGATCTGCAGAGTGACGGCCCGGCTGCTTGCCTTGCTGATCTCAAACAGATCCTCGATCAGAACCTTCAGACGGTTGGATTTTCTCTGAAGGACCTCCAGATATTCCTCCTGCTTTTCCCGCGGAAGTCCGGGCGATCTCAGAAGATCGACATAGGTGATGATCGCGGTCAGAGGCGTTTTCAGATCGTGGGACACGTTGGTGATCAGCTCACTTTTCATCCTCTGGCTTCTTACCTCCTCTTCCACTGCCCTCTTGAAATCCGACTGGATCCGGCGCAGCTGGGACTTGTAGCTTTCAAAAACGCCGAAATCCTCGGAAAGAGCCGTGTCCAGATTACCCTGGGCGATGGAACTGGTAGCATGCAGGAGCTTCCGGTACTTTTCCTGAATATCCATCACATATCTTTTCAAGATGAAATATACGATGACGGTATAAACGATCAGGCCGAGGACCCCGGCAAACCAGAAGCAGCAGATCAGCGTCAGGATGAAGAAATTGACCCCGAGGATCTTCAGGATGATCCGGTTGGCGTCCGTGCCGATATCATAGCGGAGCAGGTCGCTGTAAAAGCTTCTGCACAGCGTCCGGATTCGGCTGTATATTTTGTGCCAGTACCTGCTGATGAGGCTGTGCTCCCGGAGCGTGTCTCTCCGGATACCGGAAAGGCCGGCACCGGTGAGAAAAGCCGCTGCAAACAGTACGGAAAGGAACAGGAACAGAACGACCTGGTCAGCCGGAAGGAAAAGGATCCGTCCCTTATCCCCGAGCCCGGAGCGGATGCTTTTGAGAAAGATCCCGTTCTCATATTCGGCGGTGAATCGAAGCACCGCCTGTGCAAAGGAGCAGAGGATGGCAGCCAGGATGACGGCTGTTTCCAGATGCAGTCCCTTCCCGGGCCAGGTTTGGCGGACCAGAAAAAGCCCGGACGCGGCTGCGGCAAGCAGCAGAAATAGGTAAACGGGAATGACGCCCGCCGCCTTATAGCTGTTCTCCATGGCGAGGTAAAGATCGTTCCCGAAAAAATCGTCCCGGAAGGAGTCGTTTCCCTGAAGCAGGGAGTCATACTGCTCCTGCGTCAGGCCATAGATCGCGCGCATGTTCTCCGGGGAAGAAAGCGACAGCTGAAGCTCCGCGTAAGCGTCATGATAGTCATCGTACACCCGATAGGAGGACTGCTGTCCGTCCTGGGAAAGCTCCTGGCCGCTGTCCCCAGTCTCTGCCAGAGAAAGCTGCTTCTCATGGCCGGCAGTCTGCACGGTGTTCATGAACTGCCTGGCATCATCCCGGCTGCGGACGGATATGTTGCCGACATTTCCGGCACTGTCATATTCCATACTGACATAATACACATATCGGGAGCTGTCTGACGGATCGCTCTGCCCCTCTGAAGAAACAGCATCTGGAAGACGCTTCCCGCAGTTGGACAGATAGACGCCGGACTCCAGATCCTCCACATAATAATCCAGGATACCGCCAAAGGATGCCAGCGTCTGCTCATATTCCGAAAGAACGGATTCCAGGTAATCCTCCTGGGAGGAAAGAATACGCTGCACATTGCGCAGAAGCCCGTCGTCCGCTTCCGCATCCGCTGCCATTCCGGCTGCGGCGGACAGATCGGAGGACAGGGAAGGATACAGCTCCGAAAGGAGCTCCGCCGCCAGAGCCTCGTCGGATGCAGAGGAGCCATCCTCAGAATACCGGGAAAGATATAGCTGCGGATAGCTGTAATGCGTCTGATCCGCCCTCTCACGAAGATATTTGTACTGTACATAATTGACGGAGAACAGACTGTCCGCGAATTCGCGGGAGATCAGAGGATCCGAATAGGATGCCTCAGCCCGTTCTCTGAAGAAGGAAAACAGCGACATAAAGAGAAGTGCCGCTACCATACCGGCCGCAGCCGCATATAAGAACAACCGTTTACTGCTTTTCCATTTTGTACCCAACACCCCACACCACCTTCAAATACTTTGGATTTTTCGGATCGATCTCAATCTTTTCCCTGATCTTGCGGATGTGGACCATAATGGTATCGGTATTGATCGCCTTTTCATTCCAGATGCGTTCGTAAATCTCATCAGCAGAGAAGACCCTGCCGGGATTCCGGATCAGCAGCAGAAGGATCTTGAATTCGATGGGCGTCAGGCGGACCGGATTGCCGTCTACAAAAACCTCTACCGTTTCTTCATTCACTTCTATGCCGCCAAGGACATGATAGGTGTCCTTTTCCGGTTCGGACGCTTTGCTGAGGGCTTCCAGATATCTGGCATGACGGCGCAGATGGGAATTCACTCTGGCAAGAAGCTCCATGGTGGTAAACGGCTTGGTCACATAATCGTCAGCCCCCATATTGAGCCCCATGATCTTGTCCACCTCTTCCGACTTGGCGGAGAGCATGATCACGGGAAAATCATATCCCTTTTCCCGGACCTTCATCATCATGGTAATGCCGTCCATCCGGGGCATCATGATATCGACGATGGCCAGATGGATCTCTTCCTTCTGAATGATCTCAAGCCCTTCCACACCGTCTCCGGCCTGATATACCACATAGCCCTGATTTCTCAGATAGATGTCAATGCCCTCCCTGATATCCTTATCATCCTCAACGACCAGAATATGATTTGTCTCCACGACTCCCGAACCTCCCTGCGGATATTATGCCTGATCTGTGTCCCTATTCCGTCGGAACAGCAGGGCTGCAGGCGGGATAAGGACGACGCACAAAGGCATTATAACATACACGCCGGGATGCTGCCACCGTGATCTGCCCCATCCGATCAGGATGCTGACAGGATAACAGGAAAAGCTGACAAAAACAGCCAGACAAACCGGAAAAAATTCTTAAATCGGAGTGCTGCCTTCCAGAAATCCTGCAGAAAGATGGCGGAGGCTATTGCCTGAAATCCCTGGAATAATAGGGAACGATCAGATGATCGCCCCGGCGGAGATTCTCATCCGTCAGATGATTGATCCGGATGACCTCCTGAATGAAATCCCTGCCGGAATCAAATCCCTTTCCGTAATCTTCCGCCACGGACCAGAGAGTATCTCCTTCCTCTATGGAGATGCTGGTGTAATATTTATACAGAGGCTCCGAACAGGCGTCCTGGGCTCTGACAATAAAGCTTCCTCCGGCAAGAGAAAGCACGGCGAGCATAATGCATGTGAAGAGAAAGACGCGGCGTCTCAGCTGACGCTGTCTCCTGAGCCGGTTCCTTCTGATCCTTCTTTCCGCTTTTCCTTCCGTCATGATGCAGTCCCTCCTCTTATCGAACATATGATACGAACACACGTTCCTGTCTGGTGTATATGAATTATATCGAACACAGATTCGAAAGTCAATAGCAAAATCGAACAGATTTTCGGAATATGTGTTTGCTTTTTTTTAAGTTCTGTGATATACTTTTTTCAATAAAAAGCGGAAAAAACGGGCGTCTTTTCAATGTGATCAAGGCGGAGCGCCCGCAGGGAGGAAAACATATGGCACAGGGAAAGATCACCGTCAAGCAGCAGGAAATCCTTTCATATATCAAAGAACAGATCCTGGAAAAGGGATATCCGCCCGCAGTTCGGGAGATCTGCGAAGCGGTTCATCTGAAGTCCACATCATCCGTCCATTCTCATCTGGAGACTCTGGAGAAGAACGGGTTTATCCGCCGCGATCCTACCAAACCGCGGGCCATTGAGATCTGTGATGACAGCTTTCAGGCTGTCAGAACGGAGATGGTAAGCCTTCCTGTGATCGGCAATGTGGCCGCAGGACAGCCCATCCTTGCAGAGGAGAATATTGAGAGCTATTTTCCGGTCCCTTCAGAGTACGTTCCCGGCGGTGAGCCGTCCTTTATCCTGAAGGTGCGCGGAGAGTCCATGGTGAATGCCGGGATCCGGAACGGGGATCAGATCTTTGTCCAGAGCTGTTCCAATGCGAGAAACGGCGA
>CALWGL010000033.1 GCA_944380025.1 uncultured Lachnospiraceae bacterium | reverse complement strand
TTTCCGATTCCCGTCAGCAGCTTGCGTATGAAGCGCCAGAATCCAGTATTTATGCGGGTTCTGGCGTTTTTCTTTTTCACGTCTCTTTCATCCGCGCAGGGAATGTCGGAATATTCTTTTTCTTCAGAAATATCGTTTTCGTGGCCGATCGGCCGGGAATGTTGAAAGCCCCGGGAAATTATCCTAAAATCTAATCAGGTGAAGGAAGTGTCTGAAGCAGAGGGAGAAGGTAGACAATTATGAGGATAAATCCGGAGATCAGAAAAAACCCGTTCCGCCTTTCTTTTTTAAGCGTCGCCGTTATCTGCTGCGTCGCCCTGAGCATCGTCTTTTTCTATATCAGCCATGTCAACAACAGAGAAACGCAGGAGCGGTACACGCAGGAAAAAATGGAACTGATCCTGAACGATTTTGAAACGCAGCTGCGGATGATGGAGGATGTTTCCTTACGGATCGCGTCGAATTATGAATTTCATCCCTATTATTTTGAAGAAAATATTGCCAGAGAGCTGTCGATGCTGGAAACCTTTCAGCAGTACCGTTATTATACGGCTCTGACGGAGGAGTATTTTCTGTATTACGGAGGAGACAGGATCTACCGCTCGGCAGGTTCCACGCTGGATCTGGAGCTTTTCATGCGGACGAAGACAGAGGACAGGGACGAATGGGGGCGCTTTCTGGAGGAACTGGAAACGATGCAGGAGCAGAAGGATTTTACCCGGGTCTACGGAGAGCTGAAGGTGCTGCCGGCGCTGGGGGACGTCTATGTCCTGATCCCGCTGCGGGTGCGGGAGACCGGAAGCAAAAATACGGCGGTGCTGGGATTCGTGGTGAAGCCGGAGGCGCTTGAGGAGCGTTTTCAGCTGGTGAGCGGCGGTATGGAGGGCGGCATGGCGCTGTACGGAAAAGACGGGGAGGTCCTTTTTTCCGGGACAGAAGGGGAGCCGGAGCAGGGAGGACGGGATGGAATGACCGTGATTTCCGAAGACGGCCGCTACCGGCTCCGCTGCCCGGTACAGAAGGAGAGGAGCATGCAGAGCAGCCTCTTTTTCCTGCAGATGGTGCTGGTCCTGGTGGATGTCTGTCTGGTCTTCGTGATCGCGAATATTTTTGCGGCAAAGGCCTACAGGCCCATACAGACGCTGACCGAAAAGTATCACGGGAAGGTTTCGCAGAAGAAGGAAAATCATGAAAACGCGCTGGACGAGCTTGGGTACATGATGGACAGCATGCTGCAGAAGAATCAGGAGGCGGCCGAACAGATCCGGAACAATCAGAAGCTCCTGCGCAATCAGCTTCTGCAGATGCTGCTGGACGGCAGCGCTTTCGTGGAGGTGCTTCCCTTTCTGGACAGGGTGGGGATCTGCCTGCCCGGGCCGGTTTACTGCGTGATCAGCCTTTCCTTTGAGAAGGAGGAAGGGGCGTCGAAGGAGTTTTTGAGCGATCTGCAGGAGGAGCTGGAGCAGCTTTCCGACGCGGCGGAAAAGGAATATATTTATGTTGTCTGCGGTTTTGAAAGGAAGCTTCTGAATGTGATCTGCAGCATGCCGGCGGAGGAGAGAAAGAACGCGCTGACGGAAATGGTGATCGCGGTGGCGGAAAGCTTCGCGTACAGGCCGCTCATCGGGATCGGAAATCCCTATCAGGCGCTGAGAAATCTGCCCGCCTCCTGGCTGGAAAGCATGGATGAGCTGCAGAACAGGAAAAAGGAGGCGGAGAAGGCGGAAAACCACGGCGCGGTCTATCAGTATCATGTGGAGGAGCTGCGGAGGATCACGGCCGTTCTGGAGAACGGGAATGAAAAAGAGGCGGAAAAGAGGCTGGCAGGCTTTGCCGGACAGCTCGGGCAGGAGCCGATGTCCATGCTGATGCGGCAGAACATCATGGCGGATTTCCTGGGGGAGATGCGGAAGCTGTATGAGAAATATCAGCTTGAGATATCCAGGAAAAACATCAGCTTTCTGATTTCGGCCAGGACCGCCCAGGATTTTGAACGGGCTGCGGAAAATATGATCCGGGAATTCTGCGAGGGATATGAGGCGGCGGTCAGCAGGGAGAGAGAGGAGGAATCCGACCGGATCTGCGAATATATCAACGCGCATTTTTCCGAATATGACATTTCCATCGAAAGCGTGGCGGAAAAGCTGCATACCAGCACGGACGCGGTACGCCAGGCCGTTCTGAAGCACACGGGGAAGCTGTACCGGGATTATCTGATCTATCTGCGGATCGAGTACGCCAAGGTGCTTCTGTGCCAGGAGGATATTTCGGTGGCGGATCTGTGCGGGAAGGTGGGATATGGAAACGTGTCCTATTTTATCAAGCTGTTTCGGGAGATCACGGGGGTGACTCCCGCAAAATACAGGAAACAGGCGAAAGGAGAGGCCGGAGCGCAGGCGCTCCGGAACGGTGACTGGGATGAAAAATCAGGAGAGAAAGCAGGCGAGACGGTATGACACGCCCTACCGGTGCAGGGAGCTGACGGCCGGGGTGTACAGCGGATATGCCGGGGACAGGCAGAAGAGGATCGAGGAGACCTTTGCCCACGAGAAGGAATTTTATCCGGAAAAAAGCAGATATCACATCTATTTCGGCGATATCCACGGACACAGCAGCCTTTCGGACGGCTCGCCGGATATCGACGCCTATTATCAGGACATCCGGGACAGGGAGAAGCTGGACTTCTGCGCGCTGACCGACCACGATCACGGGGGCGTGGGCCGCAGCGAGCTGTTCGGGGAGAAATGGGAGCTGACGAAGCAGAAGGCGGCGGAATATTACGAACCGGGGCGTTTTACCACGATCCTGGGATATGAAAGGGATTCCTACCCCTGGTACAACAACCTGGTCATTTATTACGCCGGCCACGACGGAGAGATGCTCCGGGGCGCGGTGGACGGGGAGATCACCAGAGAGGAGCTCCTGGCGGCGCTGCGCAGGGAGGACCTTCTCCTCGTGCCGCACGATACCTATAACCTGACGGCGGGAGCGGATCTGGGCACGATCCCGCCGGAGCTGTTCACGCCGTTAATCGAGATCTATTCTAGGGGGGACAGCGCGGAATACTTCGGCAATCCGTGCAATACGGAGGTGTTCCGCTGTGAAGGAGGCTTCTGGCAGGACGCCCTGAAAAGGGGGGCGAGGATGGGCTGCATCGCCGCCTCGGACGACCACTTCCGCGGGGGGAAGGATTTCCCCAATTACAGCGGCATCGATGTCTTTGCGGGAAAAACGGCTGTCCTGGCGGAGGAAAACACGCTGGAGGCTGTTTTTGGCGCGCTGAAGGCCAGGCGCTGCTATGGCTTTATGGACGGAAGGGTATGGATCGACTTTCGGATCAACGGCCATTATATGGGGGAGGAATTTACGGACAGCAAGGATCGTTCCCTGTATATCAAAGTGGAGGCGGACGCTCCGGTCAAAACCATCACGGTGGTAAAAAACTGCCGGAACTATATCGAAACCAGGCAGACCGAGCTGATGATCTTCGATTACCGGGCGGAGCAGGAGACGGATCATTATTATCTCCGGGTCGAACTGGCGGACGGACGCTTTGCCTGGACGAGCCCGATCTGGATTACGATGGATAAGAAAAAATGACGAAAACTTTATGTAAAAAGCATGTAAATCCGGCAGAATGTTGTTTTTCTTCAGGAATGCGCTTTTTCTGAGCGGGAAGGAAAAAGCATATTGTACAAAAACTACGGGATTGCACGCGCGGGGAGCGCCCTCCTATAATGAGCGTGTGAAGCAGGAAAACAGGCGCCGCGACGGAAAAGAGAGGGGGCGGAAAGAAAACGGGCGGCGAAGGAACCGGAAAAGAGTACAGGGCAACCTGGAGAAAACAAAGGAGGGACCTGAAGGAATGAAGAAGAAAAAAGCGGGACGGATTCTGGCGCTGGCAATGGCATTTTCAATGCTGCTTGCGGGGGCGTGCGGACAGGCTCCGGCGGAAACCCCGGAAGAAACGGCTGAAACGGCTCAGCAGAGCGGCGAAAGCACGGAGAGCGCGGCGGAGACGCAGCAGGAGACGCAGAGCGGCGGGGAAGCGGCAGCGGTTTCCGAATATCCGGACTACCTGAATCTGGAGAATACCTATCCTGTTATTAAGGAAGACGCGGAGCCCATCAAGCTGAAGGTGGCCATGACCATGCAGGACGCGTCCGGAGAGTGGGACGACCTGTGGCTGTCCAAATATCTGAAGGAAAAGTACAACATCGAACTGGAGATGGAGTATCTGTACTATTCGACCCTTCCCGAGAGAAAATCCCTGATGCTGAATTCGGGCGATCTGCCGGATATCATGATCAACTGGCAGTTCACCACGGATGAGCTTGTGAAATACGGACAGGAAGAAGGACTGCTCCTGGCGTGCGACGAGTATATGAATGAAACGCTGACGCCCGGCCTGACCCATTACTGGACCGACGAGGTGAGAAAGGCGTGCACCACGCCGGACGGCCATGTGTATTCTCTGCCGAACCTGAAGGACGGATCGGAGGAAAACGTGGGCTCCCTGTCAAGGCTTTTCATCAATAAGGCGTGGCTGGATGAGCTGGGACTGGAAATGCCCCGTACGCTGGACGAATTCGTGGACGCCATGTATGCCATCAAGGAGGCTGATCCGGCGGGCGTGGGAAGCGAGAACCTGTATCCGCTGGGAGGCGGCATGACGACGGAAAACACCACCTGGTATCTGCTGAACGCCCTCGGCTACAACACGGCGTCAACCACGGTGAACGCGTCCGCCACACCCTGCATCCGCGACGGCGAAGTGGTGATCCCGGTCTACGATATGGACGTGTATCAGGAATATCTGAAGCTGATGAATCAGTTCTATCAGGACGGCATCATCAACAGCAACTTTTTCACCATTGAGACCACGGAAGTGAACGCGCAGATGAACGCCGGACAGACCGCGGTATACAACAACGCTCCCTTTGTATCCGGCATCACCACCTGGTCTGACTGGGCGGCCTGTTATCCGCTGACCAGTGACTGGCAGGAGGAGCCGGAAGCGGCGGATTCTCCCACCGTTACCGTGGGCGGCGTGGCCATCAGCGCCGATACGGAATATCCGGAGCTGTGCATGCGTTTCCTGGATATCTTCTATAACAATGAGCCGGACAGCTGCCGTCAGTTCTGGGGAGGCCCGGGGGATCCGCAGTATGATTACGGCTTCGTGACGGTGAAATGGGACGAGGAAGCGCAGGAAATGAGAATGGATGCGACTCAGTTCCCGGAGGGCTATGCGGAATGGGACTACATGGTGGAGTTCATGGCCGGAAATACCATGGATTTCGGAGCCGGCGGCCTGCGCGAGTCGATCGTGAAGCGCGCGGCGGACAACGGACATGAAATGGCGCCTCATCAGGAATATGACGTGACCATTCCGGACCATCACTGGCGCGCCAGCATGGCGGAAAACGTGGTGCCTTACGTGAAGGCGACCTTCCCCACCATTTACTATGTGGATGCGGAAACCTCTCAGAGACTCACGGATCTGCTTACGGTGATCCAGCCTTACGTGGAGGAGCAGACCGCTCTGTTCATTTCCGGAGGCCGTCCTCTTTCCGAAACCGCTGATTTCGTGGAGGAGCTTGAGGGAATGGGAATGGAGGAGCTGCTGACGATCTATAAAGACATCTATTCCGCTTACAACAATCAGTAAGAACTGTCGTCTGTTTACCGTGCGGAAACGCTTTTCGCACGGTAAACTTTTTTTCAGGATGGGAAAGGCCCGGCCACGGGCCTTTTCTGAAAGGGAGATCCGGATGAAAGGGATAAAAAGAAAATTCCTGCGAAGCTGGCAGATGTATGTGCTCCTGCTGCCGGCTGTGATCTATGTGTTTATTTTCAACTACATGCCCCTGTACGGCGTGCAGATCGCATTCCGTGACTACAGCACCAGAGCGGGGATCTGGGGAAGCGAATGGGTGGGGCTGGAATATTTCAGAAAATTTGTCGAGTTTCCCAACTTCTGGCTGCTGATCAAAAATACGCTGGAGATCGGGCTTTATTCCATCGCGACCTTTCCCTGTTCCGTTATCTTTGCGCTGATGCTGAACGAGGTGAGGAACGCAAAGTTCAAAAAAACGGTGCAGATGATCAGCTATATCCCGCATTTCCTGTCAACGGTGGTGATCTGCTCCATGCTCACGCTGTTTCTGAACGAAAGGACGGGCGTGTTCAATGAGATCATTGAGGTATTCGGCGGGACCAGACAGGAATTTCTGACCGTGCCGCGTTATTTTGCGGACATCTATGTATGGTCCGGCGTCTGGCAGGGGCTTGGCTGGGGAGCCATCATCTATATGGCGGCGCTGTCCGGCGTTCCGCAGGATCTGATCGATGCGGCGAAGGTGGACGGGGCCACCAGGCTGCAGATCATCTGGCATGTGAACATCCCCAGCATCCTTCCCACCATCGTGATCATGCTGATCTTTTCCTGCGGCGGCGTTCTGGGGGTCGGCTTTGAAAAGGTGTATCTGATGCAGAATTCCTTGAACCTTTCCGCTTCCCAGGTGATCTCCACCTATGTGTATGAGATCGGTATCCGGGGCGGGCAGTTCAGCTATTCCTCCGCCATCGGCCTGTTCAACAACATCGTGAACGTGGTGATCCTGGGGATCGTGAACGCCTTTGCCAAGAAGGCGAGCGGAACGGGCATCTGGTAAAAAAATTGTTTTTCGGAAACAGGAAAGGAAGGCAGAATGAAAGGGATCCATTCAGATAAGGCCTTTACGGTCATAAACTATACGCTGCTTGTCATCATCACGCTGATCATTCTCTATCCGCTGTATTTTACGGTGATCGCCTCCATTTCAGAGCCCTATGACGTGGTTTCTGGAAATGTGGTGCTCTGGCCGAAGGGCTTTACCCTGGACAGCTACAGACAGATCTTTCAGAACGAGGAGATCTGGGTGGGCTTTCGCAACAGCGTCGCCTACACGGTATTCGGAACGCTGATGAGCCTGGTGCTGACCATTCCCGCGGCCTACGCTCTGAGCAAAAAGAATCTGTGGGGCAGGGGGCTCATCACCACCTATTTTGTGATCATCATGTATTTTTCCGGCGGACTGCTTCCCACCTACCTGGTGGTGCGGGATCTGGGGCTTTTGAATCAGCCGTACACGCTGATCATAATAGGAAGCTTTTCCGTATACAACATGGTGGTGGCCCGGACCTATTATCAGTCCTCCATCCCGGAAAGCCTGTATGAGGCCGCGGAGATCGACGGCTGCTCCGGGTTCGGACAGTTTTTCCGGATCGCGGTACCCCTGTCCAAGCCCATCATCGCCGTGATCGCGCTGTATTACGCGGTGGGCCGGTGGAATGATTTTTATAATTCCCTGGTATATATCACCAATTCCGATTACTATTCCCTGCAGCAGGTGCTCCGCAACATCCTTCTGGAAAGCCAGAACGCCCTTGCGGCCATCGACGGCAATACCATGTCTTCGGAGGAAATGGTGTATTTCATGCGGCGCGCCTATATGGCGGAGGCGATGAAGTACGCGATCATCTTCGTTTCCTCGCTGCCCATGCTCCTGATCTATCCGCTGGTGCAGAAGCATTTTGTCAAGGGCGTCATGATCGGATCGGTGAAGGGCTGAATGCGTATGTACAGAGGATTGCTGTTTGACCTGGACGGGGTCCTTGTGGATACCGCCAAATATCATTATCTCGCCTGGAAGGAGATCGCCGGACGCCTTGGGATCGTTTTTACGCCGAAGGACAACGAACGGCTGAAGGGCGTGAGCCGGATGCGTTCCCTTGAGATCCTTCTGGAGATCGGGGGAAGGAAGCTTGACAGAAAAGCAAAAGAACAGTACTGTGAAGAAAAAAACAGGATCTACCTGAACCATATCCGAAGGCTGGAAAGGAGCGCCCTACTGCCCGGCGTCCGGGAATTCCTGCGGGACGCCAGAAAAAAGGGATATCTGCTGGCGCTGGGGTCGGCGAGCAGGAACGCTTCGCTGATCCTTGACAGGCTGGAGCTGAACGCCTGCTTTGACGCCGTGATCGACGGAAACGCGGTATCGAAGGCCAAGCCGGATCCGGAGGTGTTTAGAAAGGGGGCGCAGGCTCTGGGCCTGAAGCCCCGGGAGTGCATCGTGTTTGAAGACGCCCCGGCGGGCATAGAGGCCGCCCACGCGGGAGGCATGCGGGCTGTGGGGATCGGAAGCCGGGAAGGGCTTCCGGAGGCGGACGGCATCCTCGCCGGCTTTGCCGGAGTGAGGATCGAAGCGGTGGAGGCCATGCTTGCGGGGGGTGACGGAGCGGCAGGAAACCCGGCCGGGAGCGGTTTTGCTTTCGGGGAAGGCAGTCCAGTGGGGCAGTGAACCCGGCCGGGAGCGCGGTTGGGAGCGGACCGCGGTGGGGCGGGGGACGGTGAAGGAGGTCGGGAGATCCGGGCGCCCTCAGGAGGGACCGGATGACGCCGCGGAAGGGGAAACAGAACGGGAGGGAAGGAAAGAAATGAAAGCAGTTTATCAGGGAATCGCGGACGAAATGCTCCGTCTGGTGGAAGAAAAGCAGCTGAAGGACCGAAGCATGTGGAAGCTTGCGGCAAAGCAGTTCGCAGGTCCCGCGGGAGGAGGCTGGCCGGATGACGCCGATCATGGATGGCGCGGCGAATACTGGGGGAAGCTCATGCGGGGAGCCTGCATGACCTGGCAGTATACCGGAGATCAGGAGCTTTATGACATTCTGACAGAAACGGTCAGGGAGCTTCTTTCCTTTCAGGAAGCGGACGGCCGGATCTCCACCTACAGCCGGAAGGAGGAATTCACCGGCTGGGACCTGTGGTGCCGCAAATATGTGCTCCTGGGACTGATTCATTTTTATGAGATCTGTACGGACGAAGCCTTCCGGCAACAGGTCCTGGAGGCGGCGGGGCGACACCTGGACTATGTGATCAGCCGGATCGGAGAAGGGGAGGGAAAGAAGAAGATCACTCTGGCCTCCGATCACTGGCTTGGGATCAATTCCAGTTCCATTCTGGAGCCGGTGGTGCGGCTGTATCTGCGGAAGCCGGAGAAGCGGTATCTGGAATTCGCGGATTACATCGTGGAAACCGGCGGCGCGGAGGGCTTCCATATCTTTGAAGCCGCGTATGAGGACCGCCTCTGCCCGTATCAGTATCCGGTGACAAAGGCCTATGAGCTGATGTCCTGCTTTGAGGGGCTGCTTTTTTACGCGCAGGTGAAGAACAGTGAAAAATGGAGGCAGGCGGTGATCCGTTTCGCGGACCGCCTGCTGGAGACGGAGGCCACCGTTGCGGGAGGATCCGGGTGTGAGCACGAGCTTTTCAACCATTCCTCCCTGATGCAGAGCGGGACGAAGTATGACGGGCTGATGCTGGAAACCTGTGTGACGGTCACCTGGATGAAGCTGATGGAACGGGTATACCGCCTGACAGGAGAACTGAAGTATCTGGAGGAAGCGGAACGCTCCGCCTTCAATGCCCTGTACGGAGCGGTGAATACCAAAGGGGCCGTCTGCGGGCCGGAGGCTGCCTTTGATGAACCGTATTACCGGGAGGTCTACGACCGGGCGGTGAGGAGCAGCGGGCCGCAGATGTTTGACAGCTACAGCCCCCTTCGGGCGGGGATCCGGGGCCGCGCGTTGGGAGGCTTTAAGAGCATGGAAGAAAATACGGCCTACTGCGGCTGCTGCATTGCCATAGCAGCTGCGGGCTGTGCGCTCGTCCCGCTCATGGCGGCGCGGGACAGGGAGGAAGGGATCGAGATCGGAATCCTGCTTCCGGGCAAGATCCGGACAGAGGTGCAGGGCGTTCCCGTGGAGCTGTCCGTAAAGACGGCTTACCCGCTGCCGGGAGAGACCGTGATCCTTGTGCAGACGCAGGAGGAGCGGGAATGGGAGCTTCGTATCCGGATCCCGTCCTTTGCGGAAACAGGGACGGTGCGGGTCGAGGCTGGAAGGCGGGAGAGCGGCGAAGAAGCGGTTCTTCCGGGAAGCTTCCTGGTTCTGAAGCGCCGGTGGAGGAGCGGAGATACCGTTCGTCTCTCCCTGAGATGGGGGCTTCGCTGCGTTCGCGGGATGGAGGATCCGGAGGACGAGGAAAGCGCCCGCCAGACCGCTGTGCTGTACGGCCCGCTGACGCTGGCCAGGGACAGGCGGCTGGAAGAAAGGCGGGCAGAAGGCGGAGATGGCAGAGACGCGGAGAAAACCGTTTTTGCAAGAACTTCCGCGGAGGCGGAGATCCCGTGCCAGTGCCGCCTGGACGTGACGCTGGGAGAAAAGACATTTCCGATGATCGATTACGCTTCCGCGGGAAAAACCTGGCGGAGAGATTCGCAGATGGAAGTGTGGATAAGAGATTAAGGAAAACAAAATGCCGGATAGGGGATCCTGCCAGGCTTTGGCGCTCCGGAAAGGGCGTTTTATAGCCGGAAACACGACACAAAAAAATCCCCCGGCGCTCCCTTGTGATTACGGAGCGCCGGGGGATTTTTGCGGGCGAATATGGGCATATCCGCGTCCGGCGAATGACTGTCGTGCCGGAAGGAACGGCTTGCCGGGCAGCAGCGCCTCTTCGTCAGCCCCCGGCGGTCACTGTGACCTTCCGCAGCGCCCGTCCGTCAGCCCCCGGCGGTCACTGTGACCTTCCGCAGCGCCCGTCCGTCAGCCCCCGGCGGTCACTGCGTCCCTCCCGCAGCGCCCTGAGCCGCCTGCTGGGCGGCATGGGCATTCTGCAGGGCGGCGATCTGCTGGGTCAGGCTGTCGATCTCCTGCTGTGCCTGAGCGGCGGCAGACCGGGCCGCCTGGCGGGTGGCGTCGTCCGATGCGGAGGCCTCCTGCTGCTGCGCCGCGGCCAGGGCGGCCTGGGCGTTCTGAAGCGCCGTCTGCCAGGCTGCGATCTGGCTGTCGTAGTTGTTCAGCAGATTGCGCGAATCGATCTCCTGCTGCTGCAGTTCGATCACGGCATTGGCATTCGGGTCGGCAAAGAATTCCGCGGTATGCGGGCATTCATTGGCGGCCTGAGTGACGTTGCCGGACAGGGTCGCGTCATTGGAAGGGGTCAGCTCAAGCGTGCCGGGCACCTTGAACGGACACAGATCCGTAGCCTTTGTGCCGGAGTACTGGCAGACAAAGCCCTGATAATGCACGTCGCAGGTGGTGGTGGGAACCGTTCCCTGGGCGAAATATTCGGTCTTTGTTTCCGTGCAGAGCCCCGCGATGGGAAGCTTGCCGGACTTGGCGCATACCGTGGCGGTCACGATATCGCCGGGCACCTCAAAGGCCTTGTTTTCCAGATTTTCATGGATCCGGCTCATGACTGCCCGCCAGAGCGTCTTCGCAAGGTTGCGTTCCCCGTTTCCGCCGGCCAGCTTGGCGTTGTTGTCATAGCCGGTCCAGGTGGTGCAGGTATAGTAAGGAGTATATCCCGAGAACCAGACGTCATTGTAGTCTGAGGTGGTTCCGGTCTTTCCGGCGATGGACATGCCGCCGAAGTTGACGGACGTTCCGGTGCCGGTGGTCACCACGTCCACCATGGCGTCCGTCAGCAGGAAGGCGGTGCTTTCCTTGATGACCTGACGGGAAGGCGGCTGGGTATTGTCCAGGATCACGTTGCCGTCATGGTCCACAACCTTGGTGTAGAGCGTGGGCTCGATATAGGTTCCGCCGTTGGCGATGGCGGCGTAGGCGGCGTTCAGCTCCAGGTTGGTCACGCCGTGGGTGATGCCGCCGAGGGCCAGAGGCTGCGCCACGTCCGAATAGATCTTTCCGCCGATCTCTTCTCCGTCCGTCAGGGTGGTGAAGCCGAAATTCAGCAGATAATCATAGCCTGTCCGGGGACCGATGAAGGTCAGCGTCTTGACCGCTATGATGTTCAGGGAATCGGCGATTCCTTCCCGCAGGGAGCAGATGCCCCGGTAGCCGGAGCTGTACCAGTTGGAAACCGGACGGCCGCTGTCATAGTTGAAGGGGGAGTCCACGAACACGTCCGCCAGCGTCAGCCCCGCGCTGTCCAGAGCGGGAGCGTAGGTGGAGACGATCTTGAACGTGGAGCCGGGCTGCCTCGGAGAAGAGGTAGCACGGTTCAGCGTCCGGTTGGCTTCCTTCGCGCCGCGCCCGCCCACGATGGCGACCACATAGCCTGTGGACTGATCTTCGATGGTCATGGAGATCTGCGGCTGCGGCGTCATGGAGATATTTTCCGCGATCACCTCTCCGCCGCTCTGCAGCAGGTAGGACTTATACGCCTCGATCGTGGCGTTCGCCTCATCCTGAGAGGAGAACAGAAGCGGATATTTGCTGGTATTGCCGTTTTCCTCCATCCAGGTCTGCAGCATTTCCTTGCTGAAATTTTCCGTTTCTCCGTTTTCCCGCTCTATGGTCAGCTGATAATCCAGATACCAGGTGGTTCCGGAAGGATAATTTTCCTCATTGGAGCAGACCTCGTCCGCGATGGCCTGGATCGTGGGATCCTGGGTGGTATAGATCTTCAGTCCGCCCGTATAGAGCAGGGAATAGGCCTGGGTCTCCGAATAGCCTGCCTCCTGCAGATCCTCCATCACATCCTCGGTGACGGCGTCCACGAAATAGGAATTCACCTGAGTGTCGCCGGTTTCCTCATTCACGGTCTGGATCCGGGAATATACGTCGTCTGCCATCGCCTCGTCGTACTGGCTCTGGCTGATATAGCCCTGCTCCAGCATTTTTTCCAGCACGTCCTGCCGCCTGGCGGCATTGTCTTCCGGATGGGAGATGGGATTGTAGCGGGAGGGATTCTGCGTGATGGCTGCGATGACCGCGCATTCGGAAAGATTCAGATCCCAGACGCTTTTGCCGAAATAGCGCCGGGAAGCGGCCTGCACGCCCAGGGTGTTCTGCCCCAGATTGATGGTATTCATATAGTTTTCCAGGATCACGTCCTTGTCCATCTCCTGTTCCAGCTTGACGGCCAGATACTGCTCCTGGATCTTGCGCTTCAGCTTATACGCGAAGCCGCGCTCGCTCTCGCTTGTCCACGTGGTCAGCACGTTGTTCTTGATGAGCTGCTGGGTAATGGTGCTCGCGCCCTCGGAAAATTCTCCGGTGGTGAGTCCCACATAGGCCGCGCGCAGGATGCCCCGCAGGTCGATGCCGTTATGCTCGTAAAAACGCTCGTCCTCGATGGCCACAAAAGCATGAGCCAGATCCTCCGGGATGTCCTCCATGCTGACCGGGACCCGGTTGGAGCCCTCCGCGTCCAGCTTGGCGGTCTGGTTTCCCTCCGCGTCGTAGATGAAGGTGGAAAAGCCGGAAGGAGACACGTCGATGTTGGTCATGTCCGGCACCGAAGAAAGGATACCCTTCACAAAACCCAGCCCGCCGCAGATACCGATCACGCCGACGGTGAGGATGAGACACAGAAAAACCTTAAAAATACTAAGGGCAAACCGGTTGCCCCATTTTTTTGACCTGGAACGCAGTGCCTTTTTCTTCCTGGCGGCACCTCTTTTGCTGTAGTTCATGAAACTGCCTCCTTTAAGCTGAAAGCTTGCCCAAAAGGGCATTGTCTAACTGATTATAGCAAAGATGCCCCGGTAAATAAAGGATTTTAGTGAATTATTAAGAATTGTTCACAATTCATTTCCGTTTTATGCCCGCCTGTGGTAAGATGAAGCTGCCGGAAAAAATGGCAGGATATGGAGGAATACATGGAAAAAAAGGAAAGCTTTCCGCCCTACCGCTGTGTGCTGGAGGGCGGATGCGGTGAGCTTGTGGAAAAAAAGTCCCGGTTCCTCGCCGCCGTGCGGCCTGTGGAGAGCGAGGAGGAGGCTTCCAGGTTCATCGAAGAAAGGAAGAAAAAATACTGGGACGCTTCCCATAACTGCTCCGCCTTTGTCATCGGGCGCAGGGCGGAGCTGACCCGCTGCAGCGACGACGGGGAACCCTCCGGGACGGCCGGAAGGCCCATGCTGGAGGTGCTGCTGAAGGAAGGAATCTGCAACACCGCCGTGGTGGTGACCCGCTATTTCGGCGGCACGCTCCTGGGAACGGGAGGCCTGGTGCGGGCCTACGGCGCGGCCGTAAAGGAGGGCCTCAAGAACAGCAGGGTGGCCACCATGTGCTACGGCACAAAACTGGAGGTAAGAGCGGACTATCCGGACGTGGGCAGGATCCAGCATCTGGCGGCCAGAGAGGGCATCACCCAGGAAAGCGCCGAATACGGGGCGGACGTCCGTTTTGTTTTCGCCGTTTTGGCGGAAGATGAGGACAGGATCATAAAGAGCCTGACCGAGGCCACGGATGCCAGGGCCAGGATCGGGATCCTGACCCGCGGCTATTATGCGAGGTAGGCCGGCGGGCGGTGCGCATCCCATGACCGGACGGAAGAAGCTCTTTCCCCTGTCCGGCCTGACAGAGACTGACAGAAATACTAGGAGGTATGAATGAAACTGATATCTTGGAATGTGAACGGGCTTCGGGCCTGTATGGGAAAGGGCTTCGCGGATTTTTTCCGGGAGGCGGACGCGGATGTTTTCTGCATCCAGGAGAGCAAGCTGCAGGCCGGACAGATCGCCCTGGAGCTGCCCGGCTATCACCAGTACTGGAACTACGCGGAGAAAAAAGGGTATTCCGGAACCGCTGTTTTTTCCAGGAAGGAACCGCTCAGCGTTTCCTGCGGCATCGGACAGGAGGAGCATGACAGGGAAGGCCGGGTGATCACCCTGGAGTTCGCGGACTTTTACCTGATCACGGTCTATACGCCCAATTCTCAGGACGGCCTGGCCAGACTGGATTACCGGATGGAGTGGGAGGACGCTTTTCTTTCCTATTTAAAAGGGCTGGAAAAGAAGAAGCCGGTCGTTTTCTGCGGCGACCTGAATGTGGCCCACAGGGAGATCGACCTGAAAAATCCGAAGACCAACCGGAAGAACGCCGGATTTACCGACGAGGAGAGAGCGAAGTTTTCCCGGCTTCTGGAAAACGGCTTTATCGATACCTTCCGGTATTTTTATCCCGATCTTGAGGGAGCCTATTCCTGGTGGTCTTACCGGTTTCACGCCAGGGAGAAGAACGCCGGATGGCGCATCGACTATTTTCTGGTCTCCTCCGCGCTGCAGGACCGGCTGGAGGACGCGCTGATCTATAAAGATGTATACGGTTCGGATCACTGCCCGGTGGGACTGATCCTGAAGGACTGAAAGAGGAAGGAAAAGGATGAGAAAAAACAGAGAGGAAACGAAACAGAACAGGAAAGAAAGACCTGCAGAGAACGGCAGGAGCGTACTGCTCAGTCTGTTCCTTGCGGCAGTGCTGGCGCTGAGCCTGACAGCCTGCGGACAGACAGGTTCCGCGCCGGGGAACGCGCAGGGGGCTGCAGCGGCGGAAACGGAAGTGCCGGCGGAGACGGACAGCGCGGCGGATGCCCGGAACGGGGAAACCGCCGCGGCGCAGGAGACGGCAGACGGCTCCGTCGCGGAAACGGAAATGCCGGAGGAAGCGCAGACCCGGGCCGGAACAGAGGAGCTCAGGGAGGAGAGCCCGGTGACGGGCGCCACAGGCTCTTTTGAGGGGATCGTGGTGGACGCTGCCATGAACAGTCTGGTCATTGCTGCCAGAGAGGGGATCTGGTACAGCTTTTCCTACCCGGAGAGCGGCGTGGAGACGGAGCTTTCAGAGGGACTTGTCCTGGGAATGTCCGTCCTGGTGGAAAGCGAAGAGGGGATCGCTTCCCGCATCCTGGACGGCCCCACGCAGCCTGCGGCGGACAGGGATGCCCTGACCTTCGCGGCGGACATCCTCTTCGCCTGCCGTTATGAGAGCATGGATTCCCTTGCCAACCTGGCGGGCTTCCCTCTCTATGTGAAGCTGGAGGACGGGGATGCCGTGGTGCAGGACGGGGAGGAGTTCCTTGCCCTTCCGCCGGAGCAGATCTTTTCAGAAGAACGGGTGACGGCCTTGCTTTCCGCCGACCTTTATGAGCTGACGGAGCTGGACGGAGGGAAATTCGTGCTGGGTTCCGACGAAGGAACGCCCAACATCACTTTCCAGCGGGACGAGGGAAGGGACAGCGGATTCGCCGTGACAGGGATCAACTGAACCAAAGGAACGCCGGCCGCGGGAAGCGGACAGAAGAATATCGGACATCCGGCGGCGGACGGCCCCCAAGGCGGGGCTGCCCGCCGTCTGCCGCCTCAGATGCGTACCGCATCAAGGCGCACACTTTTTTAATACGGCAGGAAATTTCCGTTTCCTGCCGTATTAAAGCCTCCGGAGGATCGCGCCGCGGCGGAATGGAGGATGCCGCTTACGCGGCCCGCCGCAGGCGAAGGATCCCGCAGGAGGGATCCTGTACGGCAGGAAAACAGGTCGGGGAACGCATAAAACGGCTCCCCGGGGGGAATCACAGAAACAGAAGGAAAAAGACCGTCCGGAAAAGCCGGACAGAGCGTATCAGGAGGCAAATATGGAGAGAGAAAAGGAAAACAGGATCATCGATCAGACGGCGGTGGAGGCATTCTGCAGAATGCTGGTCACAGAGGAACGAAGCCAGGCGACCATTGAAAAGTACGAAAGAGACCTGCGGAAGCTGGCTCATTTTCTGGGGGAGGACGGAAGCGTGACCAAGGAGCGGATGATCGCCTATAAGCAAAAGCTGAAAGAGGGCTACAAGGATGCCAGCGCGAATTCCATCCTGGCCGCGGCCAACTGCTTTCTGAAATTCCGGGGCTGGTATGACTGCATGGTGAAATCCATCCGGATCCAGAGGGAATCCTTCCGCAGCCCGGAGAGAGAACTGACGAAGCAGGAATACTATGCCCTGCTGGACGCGGCAAGGAGAGGCGGAAAGGAACGGCTGTACTATGTGATGCAGGCCATCTGCTCCACGGGGATCCGCGTCAGCGAGCTGTCCTTTATCACGGTGGAAGCGGTCAGGAGCGGCCGCGCGCATGTCTCCCTGAAGGGAAAGAGCAGGACGGTGCTCCTGCCGAAGGCGCTGTGCAGGGACCTGGCCAGATACGCGGAACGCAGAGGGATCCGGTCGGGAAGCATTTTTGTGACCCGAAACGGAAAGCCGCTGGACAGAAGCAATATCCTGCATGAGATGAAGGCGCTCAGCGATATGGCCGGGGTGGACCGGAAGAAGATCTTTCCCCACAATCTGCGCCATCTGTTCGCGTTCACCTATTATGAGAAAGAGAAAGACCTTCTGCGCCTGGCGGACATCCTGGGCCACTCCAATGTGAACACGACCCGGATCTATACCATGACGAGCGGCAGGGAACAGGAAAAACAGCTGGAGCAGCTTGGGCTGGCATCCGGGATCCCGTTCCGGAAAGAGGCGGCCTGACATGAAAAAAACCGCATAATATTTGTTATGCGGTAGAAAGTCATACATATTTTCTTCAACTGACCTGAATTATAGCAAACCGGAGCGGTAAAGTCAACCCTGTACCGTACACCGGATTCCCGAAAATCGGAAATTCAGAAAACGGAGCGCATGACAAGAAAACCGAAAAGGAAAATCTCCTGCCGGTTTTTTTGCCGTGCGCTTTTTTCGTTTTTTTCCTTTCCGGCCCCCGGATCCGGGCGTCCGGTCCGGGCTTTTGGACCGTATGATCCGTCCGGTTCTTCCCGGAGGCCGCCCGGAAGGCCGCATAACAAATATTACGCGGCAGAAGCCCTGCATACAGGCGAAGAGGGATAGGCCCACCGCTCTTTTTTTCGGACAGGGGCGGGAGAAAGGAGGCAGGCATCGCAAAAGGAGACCGCCCGGAAGGGCAGGATGGAGAGAACTCAAATATATAAGGAAAGAATGGAGAAAGGAAAAATGCGGAGAAGTGTGAAAAAAGCAGCAGCATTTCTGCTCGCGTTTGCGCTGGTATTCTCAATGGCCGGAAGCGGCCGGATGGTCGTGTCAGCGCAGCAGGCGGCGGAGACGGCGGCGGGATCAGTGGAAGAGAAGGCTCAGGTTCTGCCTTCGCAGCAGAATGTTGGCACGCAGGATGAAAACGGCGGTACGCCGCAGGAAAACGTGCAGAACGAAGAGCCTCAGCCGGGCGGAGAGACCCCTTCGGGGTCGGAAGGCGGAACGGAGGATGAAAACGGTCCTTCCGATCAGGGCCAGAATACGGATGAAAACGGCGGAGAGACCCCTTCCGGAGAAAATCCGTCAGAAGACAACTCTTCTGAGAAACCTTCCGGGGATGAGCCTGCGCCGACAGATCCTTCTGAGGATACCTCCGACAAGGAAGACGGAAAGGATCCTTCCGGTGTGACGGACGGAAAAGAAGAGCCGTCCACAGACGGAACCTCCGGAACGGAGGGCGGAACCACGGACGGCAGTTCGGATGATCAGACGGTTTCCGGAAATGATGTGCCCGAAGAGGAGGCCCCCGGAGAAGATGCCGGAGAGAATGCTCCGGAAGGAAGCGTATCCGGCAACAGCGTGTCCGCCAACAGGATCCCTTCCGGCCAGATGGCGGCCAACGGGATCGCTGCGATGGCGATCAGCGGAAGTTATGAGGTTCCTGTCGGGGAGACGATTACGTTAGAGGGAAGTGGGGGACTTCGCCATAGATGGACGCAGCAACAGTCCGGATCCGATGGAGGTAAAATTGAATTTGTCAGCGGCCAAAATAGCAGCACCGTAACTGTAAGGGGTACAAAGGAAGGAGAAGTTAAAGTTACCCATGAATACGGGCTTTGGGGTGAAGAATTATTCACTATTAAAGTCCTTCCGGCTGAAAGCGGAGAAAAGAAACAGTACAATCTTTATATGTATACCCTTATTCCAGGGCAACAGCTCGAGTCAACCAGCGAGCCGAATGATAAATGGAATGGAATGGGTGTCGGTAGGATTTCCGGTCTTGGAGCGCCTTCGAGTCATCCGACGCAGACTGTTTTGGATAATGGGTATGGAAGCAGTGGTGCTGTAATTGACTATTATGACTATCACCATGGCACGGCTACATTTCCGGATATTACGTACAACGGTAGAACATATCGCTATGCGGCAACGGGTTCGGAAAATGCCAATGAAGCAGGATATTATACCATTGAATGGGTACGGGTCGTTGTAGACAGCGGAGCAAATGCCGGAAATAATGATTATAATCCGGTGGTGATTGATGAGCCAACCTATCATCTGGACGGCGTGGTAAATCTGAATATAGTGGGTAAATGTACCGTTCATTTTTCTGTTAAAGATGCAGGGGCTGATGAATTTTTGGTTCAGACGGATTACAGCAAGATCGTAGAAGAAGGATTCAGTGCAGGGAATCTTAAGCGTCCGGATCAAGATAGTCACTTGTATCCGCAACAGAAGGTGGTAGATGAAATCACATATACTTTCGATGGATGGTACAGAGATGAAAACTGCAGCGGTGAAAAAGTTAACTGGAATACAGAAATGATCACTGAGGACATTACCTATTATGCCAGATACATCCCCGCAGCCCAGAACATCACCATCACAAAGGATGTGACCGGCGGACTGGGAGATGTCCAGAAAACGTTTGACTTCAGCTATAGATATACCGATGCTGAAGGCAGCATAAAGGAAGGCAATTTTACATTAGCGGACGGCCAGACCTCGGATCCTATGACCATTCCTGTTGGCGTTGAACTCACCTTAACGGAAAAGAACGCCGGAGGATATACTGTTTCTGCTCTTTACGGGAAGACGTCCTATACCGCACAGGAGAATGAAGACAGCCAGACTAAAACGCTGATAGTAACGATTCAGGCAGGCACGAATAATATCACCGTCACCAACAACAAGGAAGTCACTCCCGACACAGGCATCCTTCTGGATTCCGCCCCGCATGTGCTCGGCCTGCTTCTCGTCACCGCCGGCGCGGCAGCCCTTTTGACCGGCAGAAGGAAAGAGCATCTGAGCTGAGGGACGCAAGGCAATGACAGGAAAACAGGCAAAGGGAACGAAAAAGCGGAAACGCATGGAAAAAGGCAGACGTCCTTCCCAGGAAGAAAGCCGGGGAAGAGCTTTTGAGACCGAGCCGGTAAATCAGGGCCATGAAAAGCTGATCCAGTGGTTTCAGACCGTTCATTTCCGCAAGACGCTGTTCGGCGGAGTGGACGAAGTACAGCTCTGGAAAAAGCTGGAGGAACTGGACAGGCTTTACGAAGCCGCCCTCATTGAAGAAAGGGCGCGATGCGACGCCCTTCTGGAGGAACAGAAGGCGGCTTCCGGGGCCGTGATCTCAAAATATAAAAGGGAACTGGAAAAGCTGAGCCAGCCGGAGCAGGATTCCGGACAGGCTGAGCCCGGGGACCTGCCGGACAGAGAGGAGCGGGGGTGATGCGCGCCGACAATGTGCTCAGCATTTCACAGATCATCCGCAGGCGAAGGAATGAGGCGGAGATCAGGAACGGATATCTCAGCCTGCTGGGACGGATCCTCATACTGGCGCTGATCGGCTGGGCACTTTTCACACAGGTATTTCTGATCGCCCAGGCTTCTGGCAACGATATGTTCCCGGCGGTGAAGGACGGAGATCTGCTGATCGGCTTCCGGCTGCAGACAGATTATCAGAAGGACGATGTTGTGGTGTATGAAAGGAACGGAAAGCTGTGCGCGGGAAGGATCATCGGCCGGGAGACGGATGTGATCACGCTGGACGACAGCGGAACGCTTCTGGTGAACGGCACCGCACAGAGCGGGGAGATCCTTTTTCCCACCTATGCAAAGGAGGGGATCAGCTACCCCTATACCGTTCCGGCGGGCTGTGTCTACATACTGGGGGATTACCGGACACAGGCTGAAGACAGCCGGGATTTCGGCTGCATTTCACAGGAGGATGTGAAAGCGAAGGTCATCACCATCCTCCGGAGGAGGGAACTGTAGCTCCCGATAAAAACGTATAGGCCGCCTTCGGGCGCTTATAAACATATCAAAACTAATTTTTTTCAGGAGGAAAGAAACCATGAAGGTAAGAAAAAAGGTATTGGCTACCCTGCTTGCCGCAGTCACCATGCTCAGCATGGGCGTTACGGCGTTTGCACAGAACGATTCCGGCTACACTGACCAGGGGACCGTAACGGTCACCAAAAAGTACGTAGCCACCAATGAGGGTACGACGTCTCCGACAGAAACCTTTACTCTCGTACAGGTTGGAGAAGGTGAGGTAAAAGATGGAGATGCGACATCTGCACCTAGTCTTGGTACGATTACAGGCGCACAATTCGATGCAGGAGCTGCAACGAAAGGTGGTGCAGAAGCTGATATTACGATCGCCCT
>CALWGL010000032.1 GCA_944380025.1 uncultured Lachnospiraceae bacterium | reverse complement strand
CCTTTCCGCGCCCTCACTCCTTCATGAGCCGGTCCAGCTCTCCGATCAGCCGGTCCAGGCGCGCGCCCGGGCGGGTCCGCGCAAAGAGCCTCCCCAGAACGTCAAACAGCCTCGCCCGCACCAGATCGACGCAGACCCCGAGCACGAACAGAAGCAGCACGCTCTCCGTAAGCTGGATCAGATATCCCCCGAAATGCTCCGAAACCTCTCCCGCGATCCACAGCGCCCAGCCTGCGCTCACATCCGCATGCTCATGGATGAGATACACGCCGAACACGGCCGGAGAGATCCGCCGCACGGCCTGCGCCAGCCCGTTTTCCGGGATCCGAAGGCCGGAAAAAAAGGCAAACAGTCCCAGCGCTCCGGTCAGGCACAGAAGGAAATTATAATGAAAGGGAACGGATGCGTAATACTCCAGCGCCCCGGTCCGCCCGCAGAGATACAGGCAGAGCAGGGAAAGGGCAGCCACGCCCGCGCAGGAGATCAGATACAGCGCCCCGCCCCGTTTTTTCCCATACAGGAAGGTGCTTCCGTATTTTCTCAGATAGGCAGCGATCAGATACAGACAGCAGAACCAGCCGAAATCATATCCGTACCGGTCCGTACCGAAGGGGAGCACGCTCAGGCTCTTTCCAAAACAGAAGAAAGCCAGAAGGCACAGGATGACGGCCTTCAGCTGTCTGCGGGAAAGCGCGCGCACCGCCGCGTTCAGTGCCGGAGAAAACAGGAGCATCACCACGTAGGCGGTCGCAAACCAGTAATGTCCGCTCTCCACGGGAAACAGACAGTTCCACAGATGATAGGGATCCAGCGCCTCCCGCCAGGAAAGCCTTCCCAAAAGCGCCAGCACCGGCGGGATGAGCAGGGTGTAAAAAAGGATCTGCAGCCAGAGCCGTCCCAGCCGCCGGAAGGAAAAGGCCTTTTCCGACAGAAAAAAGCCGCTCAGAAGCACATAGACGTTTACCGCCACGATGCAGAAGGATTCCAGGAGCACGCCCAGGATCTCCCTCTCCCCCGGGAACCGCCCCGCCCCTGCCCCGGGCAGCGCCCCCGTATGGGAGAGAAAGTGCATCGCCACCACCATCAGCATGGCAAGGATGCGCAGCAGCTCATAATTTGCCTGTCTTTTTTCGCCTGAACCCATTCCGTCTTCCTTTCCTGTTTTCTTTTCTCCGCGCCCGGACCGGCGCCTTCCCGGCCAACGGCTCTGCCCGCCGCCCGCGCCTCCGTCTGCCGCTCCCGCCGGACAGTTCCGCCGCCCGCGCCTCCGCCTGCCGTTCCCGCCGGACAGATCCGCCGCCCGCGCCTCTGTCTACCGCTCCCGCCGGATCTGTCCGTCCTCCACCCGGTAGACCATGTCGCACTTCTCGATGGTCTGCAGCCTGTGGGCGATGATGACCAGCGTCTTTTTCCCGTGCAGATGGTTGATGGAATCCATGATGGCAGCCTCCGTCTCGTTGTCCAGCGCGGAGGTGGCCTCATCCAGCACCAGCACCTCCGGATCCTCAAACAGGGCCCTGGCGATGCCGATCCTCTGGCGCTGTCCGCCGGAGATCCGGATGCCCCGCTCCCCGATGCTGGTGTCAAGCCCCTCCGGAAGGCCGCGCACGAATTCGTCCAGCTGGGCTTCCTTCAGCGCCTGCCACACCTTTTCATCGTCAATCTCCTCATCCGGGACGCCGAAGGCCACATTTTTGCGGATGGAGGAATCGATCATGAAGATGGTCTGGGGAATATAGCCGATGTTTTTCAGCCATCCCTCATAATGCTCCCTGACCTCCACGCCGTCCGCCAGGATCTGCCCCTCCTGGATGTGAAGAAGGCCAAGAAGGATATCGATGATGGTGGTCTTTCCCGCGCCGGAGGTTCCCACCACGCCCACGGAGCTTCCCACCGGGATGGTCATCTGCGCGTGGTCAAAGATCAATACGTCGCTGTTCGGGTAATGATAGACGATATCCTTCAGCTCGATCCTTTCACGGACCGGAAGCTTCTCCACCTCTTTTTTCTGCAGATAGGCCTGCGCGTCGTAGTTCACGCTGTCGTCGTGGATCTCCTCCTGCAGATTGTCGCTCACGCCCATGAAAAAGGGCTCGAAATAGGAAATGGAGGTCAGATAATTATTGATCCGGTTGGCGCTGGGCAGAAGCCGCATGGCCGCCACCGCGAACACGCCGATCTGGGCGATCATGTCCGTCATGTCCCGCCCCGCCAGGATCTGCAGGATCAGATACAGCATCAGCCCCGCGATGCAGATCGTCTCGATCAAAAGCCTGGGGGTGGAGTTGTAGATGTTGTACTTCTGCACCGCGCCCACATAGCCCGCCCCGCATTTTGCGTATTCGTTGATGAAATAGCTTTCCCGGTTGGCGATCTTGATCTCCTTGATTCCCATCACCGACTGGTCGATCCATTTGTACAGGCCGCTGTAATAATCCTGATTTTCCTCGCCGGCCTTTTTCATGATGGGCTTGAGGATGTTCTTGATGACAAGAAGGACCGCCACAAGCAGGGCCGCGATCATCAGCGTCATCAGAGGATCCTGCACCATCAGCACCGCGGTCAG
The DNA here is from genome assembly GCA_944380025.1 of uncultured Lachnospiraceae bacterium. Classification (GTDB taxonomy): domain Bacteria; phylum Bacillota; class Clostridia; order Lachnospirales; family Lachnospiraceae; genus Eisenbergiella. The sequence continues at coordinate 18,887 of CALWGL010000032.1, read as the reverse complement.
GATCACGAACATGATGATCTCGCTGGTCAGCTGCAGACAGGCCAGGATCAGGCCGTACATGTTGTTCACGTCCGAGGTGATGCTCCTCTGGATCACGGAGGTGTCCGCGTTCAGATAATATTCATAGGGCCTCTGCATGAAATTGATCATCATCCGGCGGGAGGTGGCGAACTGATTGGTATAGACAAAGCGCAGCTGCACCACATTCTGAAAATACAGGAATATATTTTTCAGCACAAAGGCCGCGATGATCGCCGCGAGCATCAGAATGGTGAACTGGGAAGCGCTCTCCAGCCCCAGGAAGCGGTATATCTTCCCCAGATAACCGTCTCCCGTCACCTCCTCCGGGTCCAGAAGCGTCTGGATCACAGGGATGACCAGGCCGATGCTGCAGGCCTCCAGAAGGGCGCCGATGAACATCAGCACGATGATCCCGCCCATTTTCGCCTTCTGCCTGCCGTCCAGCAGGACGTTCATTTTCTTCAGTATCTTCTGCATGAAACTCTCCAATCTTTCCGGGCGCGCCGCTCTTTATTTTTCGATCTGCTCGTTCTGCCTGTGGATCTCCGGCGCTTCGTACCGGTCCATGAAATCCTCTCCCAGGAAAACCTTTTCCCTGGCGAAATGGATGGAATCCGGCACCGTGAACACGGAGATCACCTTTTCCACCTGAATGTCCGGCAGGAAATTCATCATTTCCATGGGGAACTTTCCGGGAAGCACCACACAGTCGGAAAACAGCTTTTCATAATCCAGTATATCCCGGGGATGGGGTTTTAAAATCACCTGCGCGCCCTGTCCGTACTGCGCGATGATGTCCCGGAAGATCCGCTCTCTGGTAGCGAGGTCGCACAGGGGCTCCGTCAGGATCAGGATCTTTTTCTCATGATGCGCCCCTCCCGTCAGCTGACGGACCAGGGCTTCCTTATTTTCCAGAAAGATCCCAAGCAGGCAGTCCCTTCCCTGCGGCGTGACCGCCTCTGCCAGCTTCTCTCTGGGGCATTCGATGTATTTCGGGCAGGGATAAGGCAGAACGGAGATGTCGTTCACTTCCATATCCATGCAGTATTTCCCCCAGCCATTCTGGATGAAGATCAGGTTCCAGGAGGCCAGAAGCGCTTTCAGCTTAAAATGCCCCCGGTTGTCATATCTTGCCGTATCATAATAGCGGATGCAGTCCAGCCCGTCCTCCAGGGCATGATAGCGGATCCTCTTCCAGCTTAAGTAATACCCGATGGGGTCGGAATCGCAGAACACGTAAATATCCCGGTACTTCCTGAAATCCACGGGAACATACGCCTGCTGCGCCGCGCCCAACTTTTTGCAGAAGATCATCCTTGCAAGCATGTTCAGGACGATATTTCCCCGGTCCTGATGGTACTTCGCAAGTCCGGGGATCCGGCTCTCCTCCTTCTCCTCAAAGATGAAAACCTCCCCGAACAGGCCGCTTTCCGAAAGCCGCTCCCGCAGAGAGCCGAAGTCGCAGGACATGGTGCTCAGCACCATGTCCGCGCCGCCCCGTTCCCTTTCCGGAAGGTTCAGCTCCTTCAGGCAGGCCACATAGACATGATAAAAGGTATGGCATACATAAATCCGGGCCTTCATTTTCTTTTCTCCTCCGAATTCTCCGCAGCCTTCTCACACATGTCATGATAGATCTTCTGCAGGGGTTTTCTCGGTTCGATCTTTCTTTTCAGCCCGTCCTCATAGGCCAGCTTCCAGTCCGCAGCATCGCCAAAACGGCCGATAACCCGCAGCAAAACATATAAAGAGATCTCCCCCTCCCTCTCCTGCGTATATTTCCAGAAGCTTTTGACCGCTTTTTCCGTTTCCCGCATGGACACATACACTCCGGCAATCAGCTCATTCAGCTCCCCAATATTCTCCCTGTGTTCAAATTCCCTGTGACTGGAATCATAAGCGCGTTTTTTCTGTCGTTTCAGCTCCGCAAGCTTTTCCTCCTCTTCCTTGAGCATAAGCTCCGCCTGTTCGATGATCAGCTTCTTTGTATCCGGTATTTTCAAAAGCCCCATCAGTTCACTGTACAGATAAGCATGCAGGCATTCCCGGCTCAGTCCGCAGAATGCCGCCGCCCTGATCATTTCCCTGGCATTTGCTTCTGTCCATCCGGTCTGAAAGGTCCTGGCCGCCATCAGATGGTACAGCTCCGGCTGCGTGATTCCCACAGAGCGAAACGGATCGTCCGTGGAAAAGAGATAGAAGCTACAGGCGTAGCAGAGCATGGAATACAGCTTCAGCAGAAGCTCGCAGGAGCGTCTGAAATTCGCGTCTCCTTCCGGTATTTTCTGAAGCTTTTTGATATAATCCTTCACCATAAAACGCCATTTGGGCCGCTTCGATTTCGGTATTTTCCGGTTCGGCGCAAAATAATTCTGCTGATAGGCATCCTCCACAAATTCCAGGATCTCCGCCTCCAGAGCATCAAAATCCACAGGCGCTTCCTGTTTCGCCTTTCGCTCCTTGCCGGAGGGAATCCCATTCTGGATAATGGGATCCATTTCCGTTTCCTTTGCGTATTTCGGCAGAAGCTTATAAGCCGCCACAAACATTTCGATCAGCGCCGCCTGATCATATTCCTTCAGCTTCTCTCTGACTTCTCCAACCTTCATTTTCTGTTCTCCATTCGCCTGTCGCTTCTCTGCCCTCCAACCGCCGTTTTCACAGCCCGGTCATCCTTCCTCCCGCTCTGTCAGCCCTCCCCCTGAGGAGCCAGCGTCTCCTCGCAGGTCTTTATCACCCACACGTCCTGGATCCGCTGCACGCAGCCGTCGGCCGGCCAGGCCGGCATACTGCGGTATTCCTCCGACTGCCGGATGGCCTCCTGCGTTTCCTCGCTCACCTCCGGCGTCTCCATGCCGATATAGATCTTCATGAAATTCTGCCGTACGCCGCTGGTGAGAAGGCCGGTCTCCTTCGCCGCGCCGGACAGATCTTCAAAGCGCTCTCCATCCATGCCGTAGCTTCCCAGAAGATCCGGCGTATCGCTCAGGCCGTACTCTCCCAGCACAAGATAGGCGTCTCCCGGCTGATAGCCCTCCGTCGTCTCCAGCCGCTCCATGATCCGGTTATACCAGGCATACGCCCGCTCATAGGCGATGTCCATCCGGAAATAAGCCTCGTTTGTCACCAGAAAATTTTCATAGCCCACAAGCAGGAGGACAGCCGTCACAAACAGGCTGAGGAAACCGGGCAGCCGGGAAAAGGCGCTCTCCTTTGCCCGGCTCATCAGCCCCATCTTCCCTTTCGCTGTCCGTTCCGGGCCGGAAGCGCCGGACACCGTATGAGAAAACAGCCCGTCCTTCTCCCGCAGGCTCCGTTCCAGCATGGCGACGAGGAAAATATAAAGGATCACGTACTGATACAGCATCAGCATGCTGACGCTGGCGTCCGGCGCCATGATGATGATGGAGCCCATAGAAAGCGGCACTGCCGCCGCGAGAAACAGGTACAGAACCGCTTCCGCGGGACGCTTCCACAGCCGCTTTTTCACAAACCAGGCGATCACAAAGCCTGCCGCAAGCAGACAGCAGACCACGTTCAGCCCCCTGACAAACGCCGTCACAAAAGAATACGGCTCCAGAATAAAATATTCCGCCACATAGCGGTATGCCCGCAGAATGAGCCGGGGAAGCCGCGTCAGCTCGATCTGCCCCATCCGGTTCAGCCCGTTGTAGGAATCCAGCTCCGGGAAGATCAGCCTGGCGATCAGGCTGTAAAGGGCCGCGGAGACGAGCAGGACCGCAAAAGTCTTCAGGCCGGACAGAAAAACCATGCGGGTTCTTCCGGCCGGGCCGCCGGCCGCGCGTCCGCTTTCCGCCCGGGCCGTTCCCGCTCTCTCCTGCCGTGCCTTTGCGGCAGCGCATCCATCCTCCTGCAAAAGATCCAGGAACAGGCCGCAGACCAGCACCGCCAGCGCCAGGCACAGATAGGCCTGATACAGCCCGAGGCTCAGCACCAGAAGCACGGTCCCCGGCAGGAAACCGAACCGGTAACGGCGGATCAGCCAGGCAGCCGTACAGGCAAGAAAAATCCCCACCGCATAACAGTCCGCTGTGAACATAAAAGTAAACATGCTGCATACGGAAGGAAAGGAAAGCATCATGAGAGGGACGAGCACGATGCCGGTCAGGCTCCTGATATCCAGAGCGGAAACCACCATACAGGCGGACAGAGAAAGAAAAAATACCGCGAACAGACCCCCGATCCAGGGAACGCTCCAGATCCCGTCCAGAGGATTGATATATTTCAGAAACCACCTTCCGAATTCCGATCCCACGCCGAAGCTTCCGATATTATTGATATCGTCCCAGTTGGGCAGCTTATTGGCAAACATATAGGCATGGATCAGGATGCCGGAGATCATCCCCGCGCAGAAGCACAGGCGGATGCGGGGCGGTATTTTCCCAAGAAGCGCTTTCAGCGTATCCGTATTCTGTGTCATTCGTTTCATCCTTTCTTTGCCGTTCCCACGATCACCCCGTCCACATGGGTATAATCCATATCCGGGCTGACGCACATGGCCTCGTCGGATGCCAGATAAATATACAGGGTATCCTCTCTCACATCAGCCAGCGCGTCCAGCAGATCCTCCGCCGCCTCCGCCCGGATCGTCACGCACGCGCTGCAGAAATCATTCACCGTCATTCCGTTCCGGACAGCATAGACCGACAGCTCACTGACCAGATCCTCATCCTCCAGAAGATAGGAAACGAACACCATGTGCCCGATGTCCTGATCCTCCGCCCATTCCTCCCACTTCTCGTCATCCAGCGGGCTGGCGTACTCATAAGCCGTGCCAAACTGCACCTTGCGCTGCATCAGCTGCCACTTCCCGTCCGCCGCCTGGAGCACCGTGAAGATCACCAGCAGAACGGCGGCCATGCTCTGATACGGCATGGATTTTTCCAGAAAGACCACGCTGCCAAGGATCACCAGATATACTACCGGCCAGATGAAGCGTCCCGTATTTCCCACCATTCCCCACAGCCTGACCGCCCACTGCGGAAGGGAAAAGCTTATCAGAACATCGGAACCAAGAGAGATCTGCGAAGACAGCGCGATCATCACGCACAGGATGACAATCAGGAGAAAAGCGCCCGCGTTTTCCCCCTTTCTTCCATAAGGGCTGCCCGTTCCCGGATATCCCTGCCCTCCGCGCAGTCCTGCCGCCAGCGCCGGAAAGGGATTCTCTCTGCGGACAAACAGCCGGAAGGCGATCCGGCCAAGCCATCCGATCAGCCCCGCCGTCAGTGCCAGCAGGATGCCCACACCTGGAAACGCCAGGCCCTCCTGCGCATCATCTCCCCGGACCGGAAGGGTTTCGATCACCCTCGACCAGCCCTGAGGATTGAACAGACCGTTCAGATTAAAGGCCGCCTGTCCCAGGATCGTAAAGTCAGCCAGATGCGCATGGGAAAAGCCGCCCAGAAGAGCCGTCATCCCCACGCTGCAGGCCGCAAAGGCCCCCACAGCGGCCGCGCCCCGCCGGATTTCCTTTTTTTTCACCAGATCCGTCAGGAAAAAGCTGAGCAGGATCAGCCCGCAGATCGGGATAAAATACAGCTGAACGCCCGCGGCAAGAAGTCCCGCCGCGCCCCAGCAGACCGCTGTGCGCACAGGCTTCAGCCTTTCCCGCATGATCCCGAGCCAGAGACAGAGAAGCACCAGCCAGTGAGCTCCCAGCGCCATGTTCACCGTCATCTGGGACAGCAGGACAGGCGTAAGGATAAACAGAAGGCTGCCCACCGCGGCCTCGGCCTTTTTCCCCACATAATGATGGATCAGAAGGGAGGCGAACGCTCCCTGCAGCAGGAAGCACATCAGCCCCCAAAGCCCGAAATACTGGAACTGCTCCGGCAGGATCCCCCGGAAGAGCTTGAAGAATACCGCAAGAAGCGGCACAGAATCCGTAAAGATCACAGATACCTCATAGGGCCAGGACATCCGGTCCATCAGCCCGACAGGAAAGGTCCACGCGCTGTCCCGGAAAAAGCACCAGCCAAGATAATGCTGGGTCAGGTCCCCGCCTCCCAGCAGCCAGTCCGTATAGGTAACATTCAGCACATGTACCCCGTAAATACATAAAAAAGCCGCAGCGCCGACCGCCGCTCCCGACAGCCAGACCATATTTTTTATCAGCCAGGACAAAAAGCCCCTTCCGTTCCACTTCCGCACTGTTTCTGTTATTCCTTCCGTTCCGTTGTCCGCCGCCTCCCGAAAAGGCGCCGCCGCGGGCCGGATCCCGCCCGCGGCCTGAAAACTGAGGAAAGTATAACACTTTTCCAGCCGGGAGACAACCGGAAACGCCCGATGTCCCTTTTTTTCGGCAAAAATCAGGTTACTGTTCATAGGGTAGAAAAGTACTGCGGCTGGCTTCTTTTCCTATATCGGCCCCCTGTTTGACACCCGACAGTATGCTCCAATACGGTTAAAAATAAAAATCTGCATTGTATAACCGTACAAAAAGTCGTAAGTGACGGTTAAAAAAAGGGTTTTCCGATCCTTAGCCGTACTTTTTGCTCCAGTTTCGATATCCATACGGATAGAAGTCTGATTTTCTCATCTGTAACCGTACTTTTGGGCTATTCGGTACGGTTAAAAATAGATTTTTCGATCTTTTAACCGTATCACGCCATGAAAAATACGGTTCAGAATAGCATTTTCCGGAATTGGATCCGTAAAAAATGGATTTTTGTACGGTTCAAAATCCATTTTTTCGCTTTTTTAACCGTATATGGGCGGAAGGGTTTCATGGAAGACCATGCGAGAGGGTCCGTAGAAGATCCTCCGATGTTACTGTTCAGCCAGGTCTGCGCATCTACTGCGCAGACCGTACGAAAACGTACAGGAAGGAAGCATCCGGCCCATCGCGAAGCGACTGGAATGGCCGGATGCCGTTACTGTTCTGCCGAAGGCTGAACAGTAACGGATTCAGGGGAATTCATTCTGCCGTTCGTTTTTGCCTGATTGCACCCCACGGCTGCGCTATGATATAATGATTGCGCAAAGCGCAATCCGGCCCGATTGCATCGGGCCGCCCCGCTTCGCGGGGATTCTATCCAACCCGCGAAATCACCGGGATCAACCAGGGAAGGACGGCTGCCATGGAGGACAGGAAAACGGTTCTGATACGGACGGACGGAAATCCGGATATCGCCACAGGGCATCTGATGCGGTGTCTTTCCATCGCTTCTGCGCTGCGGGAGCTGGGAGCGCAGGCGGAGTTTGCCGTCGCGGATCCGGTGTCCGCCGGACTGCTCGCTTCTTTTTTTGAGAAAGAGAATTTTCCTGTCCATGTCCTGCATACGGACTATCGGAAGCCGGGCGCGGAGCTTCCGGCCCTGAAGCGGCTGCTGGGAAACGGCGCTGCCGGGCAGAAGGACGGACGCTTCCGCTGTCTTCTGATCGACTCCTACTTCGTGACGCCGCCGTATCTGGAGGAGCTCAGAAGGCTCCTTCCGACCGCCTATCTGGACGACCTGAGGGCCTTCGACTGTCCGGCGGATCTGGTGATCAACTATGATTTCCTGCCTCCCCGGGATTTTTATTCTCAGGCGGGCAGGACGCTGCTGGGAGGGCAGTACACGCCCCTTCGCAGCCAGTTTTCCGGGCTTGCCCCGGCGTTTCGGGAGCGGGTGGGAAGCCTTCTGATCTCCACCGGAGGGACGGACGCCTGCAATGTGGCGGGACGGCTCTCCTCCTTCCTTCTCCGCGCTCCCCAAAGCGCCTCCTGGAGGATTCACGCCCTCACAGGGTCCATGCACGCGCACAGGCAGGAGCTTGCCGCGCTTGCCGCAAGGGAGTCCCGGCTGCAGCTGCATGAGAATGTAAAGGACATGGCTTCTCTCATGGCGGGCTGCGACCTGGCGGTATCCGCCGCAGGCACCACCCTGTATGAGCTCTGCGCCGCAGGCGTGCCGGCGGTCAGCTTCACCCTGGCGGACAACCAGCTTTCCTGCGCCCGGGACATGCAGCGCTTTGCGGGGGTTCCCTGCGCCGGTGACGCCAGACAGGAAAAGGAGATCATCGAAACGCTTGCGTCCCTGCTTTTTTCTCTGGCGGAAAACAGGGAGAAACGGGATGCGCTGGCCCGCTCCATGCATGCCGCCGTTGACGGGAAAGGCGCGCAGAGGATCGCCCGCGCCCTGCTTGCGCTCTGATCCGGTGTTTGCGCGCAGACTTCCCGTTACAGTTTGCCGGCAGGCCGGCAAACTGTAACGGCCTTCAGCCGCTCCGGGGCGCAGCGAGGCAGCGCTTCCCTTTTCTCTTTTGATCCCGTATCATAAGATTTGTATTTTCATACATAACAGCAGAACAGCCGCGCTTCGCGGCAGAAAGGCAAGGTCTGAGATATGCCGGAAACGGAACGCACATACAGAAACGATACTTTCTCAAACGATACCGTCTCAAAAGACACCTGTGGAAAAAACACCTGCAGAAACGCCGTCGCCATCATCACGGCGCGCGGCGGGAGCAAGCGCATCCCCCATAAGAACATCCGCGATTTCTGCGGCCGCCCCATTCTTTCCTATTCCATCCGGGCCGCCCTGGAATCCGGCGCCTTTGACGAGGTGATGGTTTCCACGGACGATGCGGAGATCGCGCGGATCGCGGAAGAATGGGGCGCCGCCGTCCCGTTCCTTCGCTCCGGCGATACGGCGGGAGACTACGCCTCCACGGACGACGTGATCCTAGAGGTGCTGCGGGAATATGAAAAAAGAGGCGTCCGCTTCCGCCGCTTCTGCTGCATCTACCCCACCGCCCCCTTCCTCACCGCGGCGCGGCTGAAGGAGGCCATGGAGCTTCTGGACACGGCGGAATCCGTGATGCCCGTCGTCGCCTTTTCCTACCCTCCCCAGCGGGGACTGGTGGTGGAAAACGGCCGCGTCCGGCGCAGATTCCCCCAGTACCAGAATACCCGCTCCCAGGATCTGGAAAAAATGTATCATGACTGCGGCCAGTTCTACGCCTGCCGCACGGACGCCTTTCTGCGGGACGGCACCACGGACGTGGAGGACCTGATTCCCGTTTACCTCTCCGACCTGGAGGTGCAGGATATCGATACCGAACAGGACTGGGAGCTGGCGGAGCTGAAATACCGCAGGCTGAATGAAAGGAAAGGATAACATCTTGCAGAATACCACGCTGAACACACCTTATTTTCACATTCTGGAAACGGATCTGGACCGGGACGTTTCCCTGTTAAAGCAGTCGCTTACGGACAGCTGGGGAAACTGGATCGTCGGCTATTCCGTCAAGACCAATTCCCTCCCCTGGCTTCTGTGCTATATGAAGGAGCAGGGCTTTTACGCGGAGATCGTCTCTGGCACGGAATACCGGCTGGCGAAGCGCCTGGGCTTTCCGGATTCCCATATGATCTATAACGGCCCTGTCAAGGACCGGCAGATTTTCACGGACATCCTGCTTGCGGGCGGGCTGGTGAACCTGGACTCCAGCGAGGAGCCGCAGTGGCTCTCGGAGCTTTCCGCCCGTTTTCCCGACCGCCTTTTTTCCGTGGGCGTACGGGTCAACTGCGATATCGCTTCTCTCTGCCCGGAGGAGGTTCTGGTGGAGGAAGAAGGCGGCCGCTTCGGCTACTGCTATGAAAACGGCGCTCTCGCCGGAGTCATCCGGACGCTGAACGCCCTTCCCAACATCCGCCTGGCCGGCCTGCATCTGCACTCCTCCACCCAGTCCCGCACGGTAAACGTCTATGCGGCGCTGGCCCGCATGGCGGCGAAGATCGCCAGGGAATACGATCTGAAGCTTTCCTATGTGGACATGGGCGGAGGCTATTTCGGCGGCCGGGACGACAAGCCGGATTACCGGGATTATTTTCCCGCCATCTGCAGGGAGCTTTGCGCCGTTTTCGACCCCCGGGAAACCGTCCTCATCGCCGAGCCCGGCGTCAGCCTGATCTCCCGGGCCACCACCTTCGCCACCTCCGTGCTGGATGTGAAGCATATCCGGGATCATGTTTTTCTGGTGACGGACGGAAGCCGGACCAACCTGAACCCCCTGGTCACCCGCCACGTGTACCCGCATCACATCGAATACGCGGACGCGCCGGAGGGCCGCCCCACGGTAAAAAGCCAGTGGGTCACCGGCTTTACCTGCATGGAATATGACCGTCTGTTTGAGATCAAGGACGGCCCCGCCCTGAAAAAAGGCGACCGGATCATCTACGACACGGCAGGCGGCTATACCATGTGCCTCAATCCCCTGTTCATCCATTATTTTCCTCCCGTCTGGGTGACAAAGCGGGACGGAAGCCTGTTCAAAGCCAGAGACCAGTGGGATGTGGAGGAATTTCTGCAGAAAAATCACGTGGAAGGAGAGATGCTTCATGAATAGATCGTTTTCCATCGGCTCCCGCACCATAGGCGAAAACAGTCCGGTCTTCATCGTGGCGGAAATGTCGGCCAACCATCTCCAGGACTACCACAGAGCCCTGGAGATCATCCATGCGGCGAGGGAAGCCGGAGCGGATGCCGTCAAGCTGCAGACCTATACCGCGGACACCATCACCCTGGACTGCGATACCCCCGATTTTCAGATCAACGAGGGAACCGTCTGGGACGGAACCACCCTCCACAGGCTGTACGAGGAGGCTTATACTCCCTGGGAATGGCAGCCAAAGCTGATGGAGGAAGCGAACCGGCTGGGAATGGAATGCTTTTCCTCCCCCTTCGATCCCACAGCGGTGGATTTCATGGCGTCCCTGAACATGCCCGCCTACAAGGTAGCCTCCTATGAGATCACCGACATCCCCCTCATCCGCCGGATCGCCCGCCTGCATAAGCCCGTGATCCTGGCGACAGGAGTGGCCTACCTGAGGGATATCGAACGCGCCCTCGCGGCCTGCCGGGAGGAAGGAAACGAGGACGTGCTTCTGATGAAATGCGTCTCCGCCTATCCCACCCCCTATGAAGACATCCATCTGAACATGATGCCCACCCTGGGCCGTACCTTCGGCTGCCTCACCGGCCTTTCCGACCATTCCATGGGAAACGCCGTAGCCACCGCCGCAGTCGCCCTGGGCGCGCGGATGATCGAGAAGCATCTGACCCTGCGCCGCGCGGACGGCGGCCCGGACGGCTCCTTTTCCATGGAGCCGGAAGAATTTGCGCAGATGGTCCAAAATATCCGCGCCGTGGAAAAGGCGCTGGGCGATACCGACTATCACCTGACCCCCGTTCAGGAGGTAGAGCACGGCGACTGCCGCTCCCTTTTCGCAGCCGCGGATATCGCGGCCGGGGAGGAGCTGACGCCTGAAAACGTGCGCTCCGTCCGCCCGGGAAACGGCCTGCATACCATGTACTATGAACAGATCCTTGGGAAAAAGGCTGCCTGCGCCATTCAGAAAGGAACGCCCATGAGCTGGGCGCTGATCCGTTAAAAAAGAGAAGAATCAGACAAAGGAGAAGCTGTCATTATGGAAGCACTGAGGGAAGCGGTCATGCATCACGGAAAAACCGTCGCATACAACATCGGCCAGTATCTGCGCTGGCTCTTTCTGGGAGCCGTAACCGGGCTGGTGGTGGGACTCGTCGCAGCCGCCTTTTCCCACTGTCTGACGCTGGCGACGGCTTTTCGCACCGCTCACCGCTTCCTCTTTCTCCTGCTTCCCGCGGGCGGCCTTGTCATCGTCTTTTTATACAGGACTTTTCATTATGAAAACAATCACGGGACGGATTCCATCATCGAAAGCATCCATACGAAGGTGGCCATCCCGCTGAGGATGGCGGGCCTGATCTTTGTTTCCACCGTCATCACCATCCTGTTCGGCGGCTCCGTGGGCCGGGAAAGCGCCGCCCTGCAGATGGGCGCGTCCCTTGGGACCTCGGTGGGAAATCTGTTCCGCCTGAATGAAAAAGACAAGAAGATCATCCTGATGAGCGGCATGGCGGCGGCTTTCTCCGCCCTGTTCGGCACGCCCATGACCGCCTCCTTTTTCGCCATGGAGGTTTCCAGCGTGGGCATCATGTACTACGCCGCCCTGGTCCCCTGCATCTGCGCGGCCCTGATCGCCAGACAGACCGCCCTGTTTCTGGGCGTAGAGACGGACGTATTCCGTGCCCCAAATTCCATCGAGCTTTCCCTGCTCTCCGGCCTGAAGGTGGTCTTTCTTGCGGCCTGCTGTGCGGCGGTGAGCATTCTGTTCTGCCTCATGCTGCAGCTCATGCACATGCTCATGGCCCGCTTTTTCAAAAATCTGTACCTGCGCGTCGTTGCCGGAGGTTTTCTCATCATCCTGCTCACCCTCCTTGTCAGGAGCCAGGATTATCTGGGAACCGGCATGGACATCATCGAGCAGGCCCTCGCCGGGAGCGCCCTGCCCTGGGCCTTCGCGCTGAAGATCCTGTTCACCGCCATCACCATTGCCGCGGGCTATAAGGGCGGAGAGATCGTCCCCTCCCTCTTCATCGGCGCCACCTTCGGCTGCTTCCTTGGCCCCCTCATCGGCCTTCCGGCCTCCCTGGGCGCTGCCGTAGGCATGGTCGCCCTCTTCTGCGGCGTCACCAACTGCCCGGTGGCCTCCCTGCTCATCTCCTTTGAGCTGTTCGGCTTCAGCGACGCCTATTATTTCCTCATCGCCATCGCCACCAGCTATATGCTCTCCGGCTACTTCAGCCTCTACCACACCCAGCGGATCACCTACTCCAAGTTTGAGAACCGCTTCGTGGACCGGCCCACCAGCAGCTGGTTTACCTGAGCGCGGCAAAATTGTTACTGTTCAGCCTTCGGCAGAACAGTAACGGCATCCGGCCATTCCAATCGCTTCGCGATGGGCCGGATGCTTCCTTCCTGTACGTTTTCGTACGGTCTGCGCAGTAAATGCGCAGACCTGGCTGAGTAGTAACGCAAAATTCCCATCTTCCTCCGGAAACGCTTGCGTTCCAAACAAATTGCGCGTATGATATGGATAACCGCCACGGCGGACCGGCGGGGCGCTTCCGCTTTCCCTCCGGCCCGGCCTGCCGCAAAATCAGGAAGAAGGGGGAAAGCCTCATGCAAACACGCAATCTCACCCTCATGACCGACCTGTATGAGCTGACGATGATGCAGGGTTATTTCCGGAATATGGACCGGAACGAAACGGTCATTTTCGACGCCTTTTACCGCAATAATCCCATGGAATCCGGCTATGCCATCTGCGCCGGGCTTCAGCAGGTCATCGAATATATTGAAAACCTGCATTTCGGGGAAGACGAGCTCTCCTATCTGAAGAGCCTGGGCATCTTCGATGAGGATTTTCTGGATTATCTGAAAACCTTCCGTTTTTCCGGAAGCGTCTATGCCATCCCGGAAGGAAGCGTCATGTTTCCCCGGGAGCCCATGATCAAGGTGATCGCTCCCATCATGGAGGCGCAGCTTGTAGAAACCGCCATTCTGAACATCGTGAACCATCAGAGCCTGATCGCTACCAAGACCTCTCGCGTCTGCTATGCGGCCAGAGGCGACGGCATCATGGAGTTCGGCCTGCGCCGCGCGCAGGGGCCGGACGCGGGCATCTACGGCGCAAGAGCCGCCATGATCGGCGGCTGCATCGGTACCAGCAACGTGCTGGCCGGACAGATGTTTGACGTTCCCGTAAAAGGCACCCACGCCCACAGCTGGATCATGAGCTTCCCGGACGAATATACCGCCTTTAAAACCTACGCGGACATGTACCCTTCCGCCTGCATCCTGCTGGTGGATACCTACGATACCTTAAAATCCGGCGTTCCCAACGCCATCCGCGTTTTCACCGAGATGCGGGAAGCGGGGATCCCCCTGACCTTCTACGGCATCCGCCTGGACAGCGGCGACCTGGCCTATCTTTCCAAGAAAGCCAGAAAAATGCTGGATGAAGCAGGATTTCCGGACGCGGTCATCTCCGCCTCCAACGACCTGGACGAGTACCTGATCGACAGCCTGAAGGCCCAGGGCTGCACGGTGACCTCCTGGGGCGTGGGAACCCACATGATCACCTCCAAGAACTGGCCTTCCTTCGGCGGCGTATACAAGCTGGCCGCCATCATGGATGAAAACGGAACCTTCGTTCCCAAGATCAAGCTCTCCGAGAACAGCGAAAAGATCACCAATCCCGGGAACAAGGTCATCCACCGGGTCTATGAAAAGGAGACCGGAAAGCTGAAGGCGGATCTCATCGCCCTGGCCGACGAGACCTTCCGGGAGGACGAGCCTCTGCTCCTGTTCGATCCTCTGGAGCCCTGGAAGAAAACCCTTCTGCCGGCCGGAAGCTTCATCCTGCGCGACCTGATGATCCCCGTCTTTCTGGACGGGAAATGCGTCTATACCTCGCCCAGCGTCATGGAGATCCGGGAATACTGCCGGAAGGAGCTGGATACCCTGTGGGATGAGACCAGGCGTCTCGTCAACCCCCATCAGGTCTATGTGGACCTTTCTCAGAAGCTGTATGACACCAAGCTGAAGCTGCTGGATCAGATGGGACAGATCTGACCGATTTAAAAAATGGGCCGGACGCTTTCCGCGCTGCCGCTGTTTGAGGGCAGGCCGTGGTCCTGCCCCGATGATCGCAATAGAAATGGGAGGAACCTTATGCTGAAAATCGTTACCGATTCCGCTTCCGATCTGCCGGAGGAGATCATAAACCGCTACGGACTGCACGTCATCCCCACCCCCGTGGTGATCGACGATGTGGATTATCTGGATGGGAAAACCATAAAAACAAAGGAATTTTATCATATTCTGGACGACACTTCCAGAAATGTGCGTACCTATCACATCAATCCGGCCATGTTTGAGGACGCTTTCCGCCCCTATGCCGAGCGGGGAGACAGCGTGCTCTATCTGTGCTTCTCTACGGGGATCGCCGGAACCTTCAACGCCGCGAATATCGCCAGGACGAACATTCTGGAGGATCATCCCGATTTTGACCTGACCATTTTCGATACCAAATGCGCTTCCGCCGGCTTCGGTCTGCTGGTGAGAAAGCTCCTGATCATGCAGGAGCACGGCGCGTCCAAAGAGCTTCTGCTGGAGGCGGCGGAATTCTACCGTGCCCACATCCACCATGTGGTCACGGTAAACACCCTGGCCTATCTGATCAAGGGCGGCCGTCTTTCCAAATTTAAGGGAAACATTGCCGAAACGCTGGATATGAAGCCCATCCTGATCATTGACGCAAACGGTTCCCTGCAGGTGCTCAAAACCGTGCGGGGCCGTAAGAAATCCCTGAAAACCCTGGTGGACTATGCCGCCGAGCACAGCGCAGAGCCGGAAAAGCAGCTGTTTTCCCTCTGCCACGGCGAGGATGAGGAGGCCATTCATACGCTTACGGAAATGGTGGAAGAACGTCTCCATCCCGCTGAGATCATGATCTCCGTGGTCGGCTGCGCCATCGGCGCGCATACGGGCCGCGGCATCGCCGCCGTCTGCTTCCTGGACGCTTCGGAAGAAAAGTACAGGAAGTATCTGGACTGATATGGGAAGCCCGGCGCTTTCCATAATCAGCGCCCTGCTTACGGCGCTCTGGGGAACGGTCTATTTCCGGAACCGGAAAAGCGAAAAAAAATGGCCTCTCGCTTTCAAGGCGGCTGCCACCTGCATGCCCCTGGGAGAGGCCTTTTTCTGTTGTCTTTCCGGCGGTTTTCAGAATCCCGTCTGTATGGGGATCGCGGCGGGCGCTTTTTTCTGCGCGGCGGCGGATGTGCTCCTTGAGCTTCATTTTCTCTCCGGAATGGGTGTGTTTGCCCTCGGACACGTCTGCTTCCTTGCCGCCCTGCTGTCCGCCGCGCCGCTCTCCGGCCGGCATCTGATTTTCTTCCTGCTTCTGTTTGCCGCAAGCCTTCTGTTCCATGGAAGAAAGCTGCCCCAAACAGGAGCGCTGGCGCTTCCCATCGTCCTCTACGGCGCCCTGCTGTCCGCCATGACCGCCGCGGCCCTTGCCGTTTTTCCCCAGGCTCCCGGAGCAGCCGCAGGGGCCCTGCTCTTTTACCTTTCCGACAACATGATCTGTCTGCGCCTTTACCGGCCGGACCATTCCGACACGTTTTCCGCCTTCGTCCTCATTTTCTATTATTCCGCCATATGGCTGCTGTGCAGCTCCGCCTGTTTTTTCTGAAGGCTTGCCCGTCTCCGCTTTTCCGGCTGCGCCGTTTACTCCTGCGGCCGCACAGTCCGGCCGCAGCCGTTAAAGGCCGCGAACCTCCGGATGCACCGATCCAGCGCCGCATCAAACGCTTTTGTCCGGCGCATGCCCTCCTCCAGCCAGATATGCTTCACCAGGAGAATCCTCTCTTTTTTCCCACCTTCCGAAAAAGTTTCTTCCCCCTTCGCCGCCGCTTCCACACGTCCCGCAAACCTGTCCCCGTAGAGCAGGGGCAGGACGTAGAAGCCGTATTTTCTTTTTGCCTGAGGCGTATAGATTTCCCAGGTATACTCGAAACCGAACAGCTCCCGAATCAGCCTCCGGTCCCACAGCAGACAGTCCAGAGGCGCAAGCAGCTCGCAGCGCTTTCCGACCGGGATCCTCTCCTTACGGACCTCTTCCAGAAGGGGTACGTCCTCCGACAGACAGTAAAGCGCATCTCTCATCCCCTCCACTCTCACCTCACAAAGCTTTCCTTCCTCCATAAGCTTCCTGAAGGCATCTTTCCGCTGATCCGCCTTCAGGCCGGGAATACCAAGCCAGGCGTCGGAGGGCCGGTCCCACAGCAGGCCAACCGCGCCGATGCGGCGCAGTATGCGCCAGCGCTGATGTGCCGCGTCGTCCGGAAGGGGATCGGGAGCGTCGAGAAGGGTACGGGGCAGGTACTTTTCCGCCAGATCATAAAACTTCCTCGCTCCCTTTTTATGATGGATGATCAGCTCGCCGGTGGAGTAAAGCTGCTCCAGCGCCGCCCGCGCGGCATTGGACTTTCCTCCCCAGTTTCCGCTCCAGTGGATATGGGAATGCCAGTACACCTCTCCCTCAACGGGCAGACTGTCGGAGCTTGCCGGACCATGCTCACGAAGCCAGGAAACCGTCTGCTCCTCCAGCCTGTCAAGCCCCTCAAACCTCCTGCCGCCCTCTCTGGCGGCCCGGCGGTAACGTTCAAAATACGGCCAGTCCTCCGCCGGCCAGATGGACAGGTTCTTATCCGGATAATCCACCAGACTGCGGTCCTCATACAGAAGCGCATACAGCATATCTTTGGTAAATCCCTTCACCCGGGACTGCAGCGTCAGCTCCGCATTTTTGCCGCAGACATCCACCGGGTCAAACTGGATACATCCAGCCTGCCGCACATATTCCAGGGCTCCCTGTTTTCCTTTGAAACGGTACGTTCCCAGAAGCCCCTGCTTTCGCAGAATAAACTGCCTTGCCTGCCGGTTTGTTAAAGCGATCATTTTTTCAGTCTTCCTCTCTTGCCGCGCCAGTCCCCCCTGCGGCATCCCCTGTTTTCTTCACGCAGACACACCTGTATAAGGCCTCCGCAGATCAGTCCGGCCGGAAGGACAAAAACACGGCGTCCCGAAAGACGAGCGTCCCCCGCATGCCAACGGCAAGCGCGCCTGCCTGTCTGGCCGACAGAGACAGCTCCACCTTAGAATCATCTTCAAGCAGAAAAATAACCCGGCACCTGCCGTCTCCCCCCGGACAGACCACCCCGTTCCGGGTCAGGTACTGAGCGGGGTTGATCCGGCTGACAGGCTCAATACCCGCAACCTTCGCATGAGGCTGTGTGGTCCTGCTTCTGCCGAGCATAAAAATCAGAAACAGCGCCGCCGCTGCCAGAATGACGAGAAAGATCCTTCTGACGGGCATCCCCGCCGGAGCGGACGGCATCAGCCACACAATGGCAAGGGCAATGACGTCAACGGCCAGAAGCGTGGAAAGACTGACTGTTTTCTTCATGGGCTTCCTCCTCGTACAAAGCAAAATTTCTCAAAAGAGAGATCCTTTCGCTTTCAGCAGATTTCCTTCTATCCAGCGCGCGACTCCATCCTTCTGATTGGATTCGCACACCTCGTCTGCAGCATCTTTTACAATCTTCAGGGCATTGCCGACTGCGATTCCCTTTCCGCACCTTTCCAGCATTTCAAGGTCATTATAATCATCTCCGAAGGCTATGATATCGTCCATACTGATATGATATCGTTCCGCCAAAAATGAAATCGCGCGATATTTCGTAGCCGATTGATTCATGATCATTCCGATTTTATTCTCTGACAGCTGGATATACAGTTCGTCCGGCAGCAATACCTTATATTTTTCCATTTCGCGCAGGGAAGTGACCTCTACGATGATTTTATCGGCCGTTTTCTCCTTTAATTGCGCAAAGCTCTCACACGCTATGTATTCCGCTCCGGGCCAGAGACGGTCGGCTTCAAAATTGGCATATAATGCATCCTCCGCTTCAACCGCGATATTGGAAAGCGGATACCTTTCCAATATGGCCTGCACCAGACTTCCTGTGTTTTTTACCCCGTATCCGCCTGTCGTTCTGCCCTTTTCCTGTATGACTGCCCCATTATGAAAGATACCGGCATCCAGGTTCAGTATTTTCATATATTCCCTGGCCGCCCTGACAGGCCTTGCCGTTGCAGCCACGAAAATTCCGCCGTTATCCTGATATTTTTTTATGATCTCAACCGTGAAATCGGAAATGGTCTTATCATCCCTTAACAGCGTTCCGTCCAGATCGGTTACAATCATTCCGGTTTTCACCATACCTACCTCCGTGCTTTTAAATCATTTTACCATATTTCATTCGGGCTGTGTATATTCTGTCGTGAAACAGCCTTTTTTGTGTATGTACACGTGTAACAGTTCAGCCGGGTCTGCGCATTTACTGCGCAGACTGTACGAAAACGTATCGGCAGAAAGCATCCGGCCCATCGCGAAGCGATTGGAA
>CALWGL010000031.1 GCA_944380025.1 uncultured Lachnospiraceae bacterium | reverse complement strand
GAACACGTATCATCAGGTAACCACGGAACTGTCTGCCGGGAAATGGGTTTACGAGGGGTTCACCACCTGGGTAATCACCCACAGGACAGAACAGAGCGCGGAAGCCGCAAAATCCCCGATCCTGTTCACAGACCGTTCCCCCTGCGATCTGGTGAAGCGCCTGAAAAAAGAAGAAGGAAAAAACATCTGGATCTGCGGCGGAGCGGACATTGTCAGGCAGCTGATGGAGGAGGATCTGATAGATATTTATCACATTTCCATTCTCCCCATCCTTCTGGGAGACGGCATCCGTCTGTTTGCCGCGGAAGAAAAGACAAAGAAGCTGCGGCTGATCCGGGTGGACAGCGCGAACGGGATCGCGGAGCTGGTCTATGTCCGTAACCAAATCAGCCTTCCAGGCAGGATCCGAAGTTTTGCCCCGGAGGATCTGGAACAGGTCATGAAGCTCTGGCTGAACGGAAATCTGGAGGCCCATTCCTTCCTTCCGCGAAAATACTGGGAGTCCCATGCGGAGATGGTAAAAGAACAGCTTCTGTGCGCGGAGGCTTTGGTATACGAGGAAGGGGGAAGCATAAAAGGTTTCGCCGGACTGCAGGGAAATTATCTGGCGGGCATTTTTGTGGAGGGCAGCTCCCGTTCTAAGGGAATCGGCGGAGCGCTTCTTAATCATGTGAAGGAGACACATCCTGGTTTTACCCTGCATGTCTATGCGGAAAATGCGCGGGCGGCTGCCTTTTACCGGCGCGAGGGACTGCAGGCGGTCTCCCGCAGAAAAGAGGAGGATACGGGACGGGAGGAATACACAATGGAATGGCGCGCTCCGGTTTCACAGGATTTTCAAACTTCCTAAAGGTTCGTTAAAGCTTTCTCTGCTAAGATAGAGAACGAGAAAAAAGGCGGCTGTGATCGAAAGGACGCCTTTTGAAAAAAGCCGGGAAGGCAAAAGGAGGATATTGAAAACCTATGGAAAAAGCAGTGAAAATTGGAAGGCAGACGCCTTCAAAGGGAATGCACATTCTGATCACGGCATTCGCGGCATGCCTGATGGCGCTGGTTTTGTTCTGGGGAAGCGCCCGGACCGTCCATGCGGCAGGCGGACTGGATCTGTCGACAGAGTATCCCGGAATCACGATCACTCCGGGGGAGACGCTGAATATTACGCTGACGCTTTCTAACGCTTCCGGAAGCGGGCTGGACGCCGATGTGGCGATCGCTTCCCTGCCGGAGGGATGGGAAGGCTATCTGCAGGGCGGCAGCTATGAGGTGAGCAGAGTTTACGTACCAAACGGCGGCGAGGGAACCTCCCTGACGCTGCATCTGACCGTGCCGGACGCGCTGGAAGAAGGCACCTACGATGTGGTGGTGGACGCTTCCGCCAGTGCGGAGATCCAGGATTCCCTGACGCTTTCTTTTCAGGTAAATGAGGTGAACGCGGGAGCGGGTAGCTTTACGACGGAATATCCGGAACAGGAAGGAACTGCCGGAACGACCTTCAGCTTCAGCACCACGCTGATCAACAATGGCCTTTCCGCCCAGTCCTACAGCCTGTCTTCCAACGCTCCCTCCGGCTGGCAGGTGAGCTTCACCCCTTCTGATGGGACAGCTTCTGTGGCTGGAATCGATGTGGAATCCAGCACGAGCCAGGGGCTGACGGTTGAGGTGGTTCCTCCGCAGAACGTGGAGGCGGGAGAATACGATATTTCCTGCAGCGCCGTATCCGCGTCCGAGACGCTGACTACGGATCTGAAGGTGGTCATCACCGGTACATACGGCATCTCTTTAAGCACGCCGGACGGACGGCTCAGCTTTGACGCGCATGCGAACGATGATTCGAGCGTGACGTTGAACATCACCAACACCGGAAATGTGGATCTGCAGAACGTTTCCTTAAATTCCAGCCTCCCTTCCGGATGGACAGTAACCTATAACGTGGAGGATAACGTGATCGACTCCATTCCCGCGGGAAGTACGGCGGAAGTGATTGCGACCGTGACCCCCGGCTCCGACGCGATTACGGGAGACTATGTGGCCACCTTTACGGCGGAAACGGATGAGGCAAGTTCCAGCGCGGAATTCCGTGTATCCGTAAAGACACAGACGGTCTGGGGTCTGGTGGCAGTGCTGATCATCCTGTGTGTGGTTGGCGGACTGGTTTACGTGTTCCGCAAATACGGCAGGAGGTAACCGCCGTATGAGACAACAGGAAAGGAGGCATTGCCGTGTCAGACGATAAAATGATCATTCAGATGAAGGGTCTGACCAAAGCCTACGGAGAAAAGAAAGCGGTGGATAATCTGACGCTTGGCATCAAAAAGGGTGAGATCTTCGGCCTGCTCGGTCCAAACGGCGCGGGCAAGACAACGACCACGCTGATGCTTCTTGGGCTGACGGAGCCTACGGCGGGAACCGCGTTCATCGATGGAAAGAACTGTACCAGGGATCCCATTTCCGTAAAACAGATCGTGGGCTACCTGCCGGACAGCGTGGGCTTCTACATGGATATGACGGGCCGGGAAAACCTGAGGTTCACCGGAAGGCTGAACGGCCTCGACGGAAAAGAGCTGGAGGAGCGGATCGATATTCTCCTGGAAAAAGTAGGAATGACGAAAGCGGCGGATCAGAAGACCGGAACCTATTCCCGCGGTATGAAGCAGCGTCTCGGCGTGGCGGACGTTCTGATCAAGGACCCGAAGGTGATCATCATGGATGAGCCCACGCTGGGACTTGACCCGGAAGGCATGCGGGAGCTGATGAGCCTGATCCGCCGGCTGGCCGAGGAGGACGGAAGGACCATCCTGATCTCCTCCCATCAGCTGTACCAGGTGCAGCAGGTCTGCGACCGGGTGGGCATCTTCGTGGCAGGAAAGCTGGTGGCCTGCGGCCGGATCGAGGAGCTGGCGAGCGAGCTTCAGCAGGAGGGGCATTGTGTGCTGGAGGTTTCGGCCATTCCTGACGACAGCGGCTTCCCTCAGCTGCTGGAGAAGCTGGGAAATGTGGATCAGGTGGAGCACAACGGAGAGTATTATGTGGTCTACTCCCGGATGGATCTGCGCAGAGAGCTGGTCCGCAAGGCCCTGCAGGGCGGCTATACCATCGCCCATTTAAGACAGAGAGGAAGCGATCTGGATGAGATCTACCGCAGATACTTTGAGAAAGGAGAGAAAGAACATGCTCAGTTCGATCAGAGAAAGAGCGGACGTTTTCTTTCGTTCCGTAAAAATCAGGGATGACGCGGCTTCGCACAAAGGCGGGCTGTACGCCCTGTACAGAAAGGAGCTTGCGGATCATTTAAGGAGCAGACGCTTCCTGATCATCCTCGCTCTGATCCTGCTGACCAGCTGCGCCAGCATCTACGGCGCGCTGTCCGGCCTTTCCGAGGCGGTGGAAGCGGATCCCAACAATATTTTTCTGAAGCTTTTTACCTTAAGCGGGGAGTCTATCCCTTCGTTTCTTTCCTTCATCGCGCTGCTCGGACCCTTTGTGGGACTGACCCTTGGCTTTGACGCCATCAACAGCGAGCGCTCGGAAGGAACGCTGAACCGGCTGGTATCCCAGCCCATTTACCGCGACGCGGTCATCAACGGAAAATTTCTGGCGGGAGCCACCATCATTTTCATCATGGTGTTTTCCATGGGACTGGTGATCAGCGCCATCGGACTGATCACGGTCGGCATACCGCCGACGGCGGATGAAGCGGGACGGATCATCGCCATGCTTTTCTTTACTTCGGTATACATCTGCTTCTGGCTGGCGCTGTCGATCTTTTTCTCCGTGATCTGCCGCCACGCGGCCACCTCGGCCATGATCGTCATCGCCCTGTGGATCTTCTTCGCCCTGTTCATGTCGCTGGTGGTGAATATCATCATGGGAGCGCTGTATCCCACGGAGGATGTGACCACCTGGGGACAGCTGCTGGATTATTATGATCTGCAGTACGGCCTGAACCGGCTGTCGCCCTATTATCTGTACAGCGAGGCGATCTCCACCATCATGGATCCCACGGTGCGTACCACCAACGTGATCCTGCCCCAGCAGCTTTCCGGAGCCATCAGCGGCTACCTGTCCCTGGGACAGAGCCTGCTTCTGGTCTGGCCCCATCTGGTCGGCCTGCTGGCGCTGACGGTCGTCATGTTCGCCCTTTCCTATATCTGCTTCATGCGCAGGGAGATCCGGGCGAGATAGAAGCGGCGGAAAAGGCCGCGGAAACCGGAACCGACAGCAGACAAAACATAAAATATGCGTGGCTTTTTTACCCAGACAGCCGCAGCAGCCGGTTTTTTCGGCTGCGGCGGCTGTCTGTGCGCCTGTCGCAGCCAGATTTTTCGGCTGCGGCGGCTGTCTGTGCGCCTGTCGCAGCCGGTTTTTACGGCTGCGGCGGCTGTCCGCGTATCCGGCGGGCCGGCTGTATTCGCCCGCTGCCGCGGGGCAGGGGGATTGTAAAAAGCGCATCCGGCATATATAATCATTGATAGCGGTTTGAAAGAAACGGCAGGAAACTGTAAGAGCGGAGATTGACCATGCGCATTTTGATCATAGAAGACAACAGGCGGCTGGCGGAGTCCATCCGGGACATTCTGAAGCACTGGTATGACTGCGACATCTGTGAGGATGGAAAGCAGGGAGCGGCGCTGCTGCCGGCCGGAGGCTATGATGCGGCCATTCTGGATCTCATGCTGCCCGGCATGGACGGAATTACCCTGTTAAAGGAGGTCCGCAGGAAGGGCTGCTTTGTCCCTGTCCTGATCCTGACGGCAAAAAGCGAGCTGGAGGACCGGGTGCTCGGACTGGAGAGCGGGGCGGATTACTATCTGACCAAGCCCTTCGACATGCAGGAGCTGACCGCTGTGGTGAAAACGCTGGTGAGACGCCGCGGTGAGATTATCCCGGAAAACCCGTCCTATGGCAACATCATCCTGAATCAGGCGGATTATACGCTGCGGGGGCCGGAAAAGCAGCTCCCCCTTGGGAAAAAGGAATACGACATCATGCGGATCCTCATGGTCAACAGGGAGCAGGTGGTTTCCAAGGAGACCCTGCTGTTAAAGGTCTGGGGAAATGACGCGGACGCGGTGGAAAACAATGTGGAGGTGTACATCTCCTTTCTGCGCAAAAAACTGGAATTTCTAAAGGCGGATATCTGCATCGTGACCAGCAGGAAGCTGGGCTACCGGATCATGAAGAAATGAGAAAGGCGGAGCGGTTTCAAAATGCGCTCCGCCGGGAAGGCGCACGAACCTGTCCGCGCCCTGTAAGGCCGCATGCCCAGGCGGCGGAAAGAGAGGAAGCATGAAGGAAATCAGCCGGCTGAGGCGGAAATTTATCATCTATAACATGCTCATCGTGACGGCGGTGATCGGGATCACCTTTGCCGCTCTGGTTTGTGTGCTGCAGAGCCGGGGAGACGAGGAAAGCAGGCTGATTCTGGAACGGGCTGTGGAACAGCCGGGAGAAAGGCTGATCTTCGATGCGGTTCCCCAGGTGAGGCTCCCCTATTTTTCCGTGCTGGTAACGGAGAACGGCGAGGTCATCATGCGGGATGGCGCATACAACTCCTTCCCCGGAGCCGGATATCTGGAGCGGCTGGCATTCCTGGGCATGGCGGCGGAAGCGGATGACGGCATCCTGGACGGCTATCAGCTGAGATACCTCCGGGTGGAGCAGCCGGCCGGCCATCTGCTGGTGTTCGCGGATACCTCCTACGGGGATATCGTGCGGGACGCTCTGCTGCGCTATGGCGGCCTGGCCTGCGCGGCGATCTGGCTGGTATTTCTGGGCCTTTCCTTCCTTTTTTCCCGCTGGGCAGTACAGCCCATCGCGCGGTCCCTGCGCCTGCAGAAGCAGTTTGTGGCGGACGCCTCCCATGAACTGAAAACGCCTCTGACGGTCATTACCGCCAACGCGGAGCTTCTGGAAGAGCGCTGCGCGGGGCTGCCGGAGGAAGCAAAGCGGTGGCTTTCCAACATCAATCAGGAATGCAGGGACATGCGGGCTCTGGTGGAGAGCCTTCTGCTTCTGGCGAAGGGGGATACCTGGACGAAACGGAAGGAAGGCTGGAAGGTTTTCTCCTTCAGCGATCTGGTGACGGAGAAGCTTCTGATTTTCGAGCCGCTTTTTTATCAGGCAGGAAAGGAACTGCGGTTTGAGGCGGCGGACGATGTGTCCGTGAAAGGAGACGCTTCCCAGCTTGGAAAGCTGGTTACGGTCCTTCTGGATAACGCCGTCAAATATGCGGACGGCACAGGCCGCGTGGAGGTTCGTCTGGAAACGGCCGGGCGCGGCAGAGCAAGGCTCTGGGTGAACAGCGAGGGAGAACCGATCCCGAAGGAGAAGAGGACGCTGATTTTTCAGCGCTTTTACCGGGATGAAAAGGTACGGGCTTCCCACACGGGCTATGGCCTCGGCCTCGCCATCGCGGGAGAGATCGCGGCAAACCACCATGCGGCGATCGGCGTGGAGTACCGGGACGGAATGAACTGCTTTTATGTAAACCTGCGTACAGTTCACTCGTCCGCCAAGCACGCGGTAATTGCTGGAAATGTTTCATAGCCCTTTACAACGAACGTTTGTTCTGATATGATTATACAAAGAACAAACGTTCGAAAGAGGGTGATGCAGTGAAGCAGACTTTCATGGAAAACGGCGGAACCAGCGTGGAAAACAGGGGCGGAATGAAAGAAGAAGGGACTGTCGGCGGGCCTGCGGGCACAGGGAAAAAACGCAGTCACAGACTGCCGGAGGCAGCCGAAGTGGACCGGAACCTGCCGATCCAGGTCGCGGCGGTATGCGATACCACGGGAAAGCTCCATCCTCTCTGGTTCCGCTATGCGGACGCGGACAGGCGGGTCCGCCGGGTGGAGATCGCCGCCGTCCTGACGGAGAGGACCATCCATTACGTGGGACTGCAGATCGAGCAGTATATCTGCTCTTCTGTGATAGAAGGCCGGAAAAGGACTTATGAACTCAGATACAGCGTGGAGGATCACAGATGGTATTTCTTCCGGATGCTGGACTGAGAAACGGAAAGAAAGGGGAACGAAGATGGAAGCAAAGGGGAGGATCCATGTACGCGATCTGCATACGAGAGACGTATGCATCCTGCCGTGCAGGGAGGAAGGGAAGTACTATTTATATGACTGCTTTCCCAGACCGGGACAGAAGGGGCGCGCGGTGAACGTCCGGGAGAGCGATGATCTGATCTGGTGGACGGAAAGCAGCCCCGTGTTTGAGCCAGCTGAGGATTTCTGGGGGCCGCTTGATTTCTGGGCGCCGGAATGCCATTTCTGGCGGGGAAAATATTACCTCATCAGCTCCTTCCGCGCGCCGGGGGGATACCGGGGCTGCCAGTTCCTGGAAGGGGATACGCCGAAGGGGCCTTTTGTGCCGAAGAAGAACGGTCCGGCCACGCCGGAAAACTGGCAGTGCCTGGACGGGACTCTGTATGAGGACAGGAAGGGGAATCCATGGATGGTCTTCTGCCATGAATGGCTTCAGGTGCAGGACGGGCAGATCTGCGCCATCCGCATGAAGGAGGATCTGTCGGATTCCATCGGAGAGCCTGTGATTCTGTTCCGCGCCTCGGAAGCGCCCTGGAAGTTCACCGATCCCACGGGCCTGTGGAAGCTGACCGAGCCCCAGCCTCATATGGGCTGGGCCAGGGTGACGGACGGCCCTTATCTGTACCGCGCGAAGAACGGGGAGCTTCTCATGGTCTGGAGCAGCTTTTCCAATACGGCCTATACCTGCGGCTGTGCGCGCTCCCTCTCCGGAGAGATTACCGGCCCCTGGAAGCAGGAGCCGGAGCCTCTGTTCAGCCAGGATGGCGGCCACAGTATGCTCTTTACGGATTTTTCCGGAAGGCTTCTGATGTGCCTGCATTCCCCGAACAGAAGCGGACAGGAACGGATGCTTCTGTTCGAGCTGGAGGATGAGGACGGACGCCTTCATATCCGAAATGAGCTGACCGGAAACTGGATGTACAACAAGTATACCCCGGACGGCGGGGATAAGTGGGCGGTGGAGGAGGGCGGGCAGTAAATGCGAAAGGCGCTGCTCCTTTCGTCAGAGGAAGCAGCGCCTTCGAAAGATCCGCCCGCGGCAGGAATGTCTGCCGGGACTAAACCGGCCGGGAACCGTCTCAGAGCGCTTCGGTCAGGATCCTCACATCCCAGGGCTTCAGCATGTCCTGCGCGCCGCTGACGCGGCCGGTGATGAGATCCGTCTTTCCGGCCAGGCTTTCCGGAAGCGGCTGGTCCCTGTCGCTGAAGTTGATCAGATAATAGAAGCGGGTATCTTCGCTTTCCCGGCAGGAGATCTCCAGAGCGGAAGATTCGGGGATCAGGCTGCGGACCCCGCTTTCCGCGGCGGCCTGATCCAGAACGTGGGAAAGGCCTGCCTTTTCCAGCTGGGTGCCGATATAATAAACGGCGCCTTTGCCGTAGGAATTCCGGGTGACGGCGGGTGTCCCCGCGTAGAAATCCCGGGTGTATCGTCCGAGCGCTTCCGCGCCTTCCAGATGGATCTGATCATAGACAAGGCTGCAATCGGCGCTTTCGCCGTCGGAAAAGCTTACCCCGTTATGGATCTCCGGCGGCAGGGAATCGATCTCCTCCACCCAGATGCCGGCCATCTCGCGAAGCGGGCCGGGATAGCCTCCCAGATATACGTTGTCGGACGCTCCTACGATGCCGCTCATATAGGTCAGGACCAGAACTCCTCCGTTTCTGACAAAGGCCTCCAGGGCCTCCTTCATGTTTCCCCGGATCATGTAGAGGACAGGGGCGCACAGGATCCTGTACCGGGAAAAGTCCGCGTCCACGGGAAGCATGTCCACGGAAATATTGCGCTCATAGAAATAATCATAATACTGCTGGATCTGAGGAACGTATTTCAGGTCCATGCAGGGACCGCTGGTGTATTCCAGCGCCCAGTAATTTTCCCAGTCGAAGAGGATGCCGGCTTCGGAATGCTTTTCGCTTCCGAGAGTGACCGTGCCGAAGCTTTCCAGCTCCCTTCCGAGCTGAGCGACCTCCCGGAAGACCCGTGTGTTTTCCGTGCCCGCGTGCGCGATCACAGCGCCGTGGAACTTCTCGCAGCCCCCGACGCTGCGGCGAAGCTGGAAATACTGGACGGAATCCGCTCCGTGCGCGATTCCCTGATAGCTCAGCGCGCGCATCTGCCCCGGACGCTTCAGGGTGTTGTATTTCTGCCAGTTCTGCTGGCTGGGCGTCTGTTCCATGATGAGAAAGGGCATGTCCTTCAGTCCGCGCATCAGGTCATGCTTCATCGCTGTCTGGGAGGGGAGGGTATCGTACGCCGGATAGTTGTCCCAGGAGATGATGTCCATCTCCTTCGCCCATCTGAAATAGTCCAGCCCTTTGTAGGTTCCCATCAGATTGGTGGTTATCACCGTTTCCGGGTTATGGCGGCGGATGATGTCCCGCTCCAGCTTATAACAGTCCAGATAGCTGTCTGAAATAAAACGCCGGTAATCCAGGGAAATTCCCGCGAAATGGGTCCTGTCCGGGGGAAAACCGTCCCCGAGGGCGTTGGGAAGGACGATCTCATCCCAGTCATAAAGCGTGTGCCCCCAGAATTCCATGTTCCAGGCCTCGTTTACCGCTTCGATGGTTTTGTATCGGTCCTTCAGCCAGACGCGGAAGGCGTTCTGACAGATGCCGCAGTAGCATTCGTTGCCGAATTCATTGTTGATGTGCCAGCAGGTGACGTGGGGATTGTCCGCCCACCGCATGGCCAGCCTTTCCGCCAGGGTGGCTGCGAAATGCCGGTAAACCGGGGAATTGGGGCAGGCGTTGTGCCGTCCGCCGAATTTATGCTGTCTTCCCTCATAATCCGTGTGCATGACCTCCGGATACCGCTTTACCATCCAGGCGGGAAGCGCCGCAGTGGAGGTGGCCATGACGATGTCGTAGTTTTCTTCTGAAAGCATGTCCACGATCCGGTCCAGTTCATCGAAGCTGTATTCATGCTCGGAGGGCTGGAGCTTTGCCCAGGAAAAGACGTTGATGGTAGCGCTGTTGATCCGTGCGTCCCGGAAGATGCGCATGTCTTCCTTCCAGATCTCTTCCGGCCACTGATTCGGATTGTAATCTCCTCCATAGAGGATCCGTTTAAATTTTGGTTCCACAGTAGTCCT
The DNA here is from genome assembly GCA_944380025.1 of uncultured Lachnospiraceae bacterium. GTDB lineage: Bacteria > Bacillota > Clostridia > Lachnospirales > Lachnospiraceae > Eisenbergiella. The sequence goes on along the minus strand of CALWGL010000031.1, from coordinate 11,314 downwards.
CCTTTACTGTAAAAAATAAAAGAAAAGCAAACAAAAATGCCCCCCGGTAAGGAAACGGGATAAAAGGTCTTTTCATAAAGTGATTATAAAGGAATTCCGAAGAAAAAGTATAAGAATATATCCCATAAAATATAAGATTATGAAATATTTGACGGCCGGAGGGGGATATGCTATGCTCAGAGAACAGAACGGGAAAAGGGGAGGGAGATATGCCGATCTATTTTAACAGCACATTGAGCAGAGAGCCCTTTCAGTTCGATTCTCTCGGTATCCGATGGGAACAGGAGCCAAACCGCAGGCCGAAGGGTTTTCCCCTGTATCATTACCTGCAGACGGAGAAGGGAGTCGGCTCTGTCACCGTAGGGAAAGAGACCTATTTGCTGGAAGAGGACAGGGGGATCCTGCTGGCCCCGGGCGTACCTCATGAATATCATGGAGAGGGCGGCGGATGGATCACTCTTTTTGCCACCTTCAGCGGCCTGCTGCAGGACAGCATCCCAACGCTTCTTCGGAATGCGCAGGTCCTGCTGTCGGAGGGAGAAAAGGGACATGCGATCCGGAATATCGTACAGAAAGCGGCAAAGTGCTTTGAGGAGACTCCGGTCAACCTGTACCAGGCCTCTCTGTATAGCTACCAGCTTCTTCTGCTTCTTTCGGACAGCAGGGTGATGCCGGAGAAAACGGGCAGTCCTGTGATGGAAAAATATGTGCGGCCGGTCCTGAAGCTCATACAGGACAGCTATATGGAGCCTCTTACACTGGAAGAACTCAGCGGAAGAGTGTACGTTTCTCCGCAGTATCTGTCACGGCTTTTTCAGCAGTATATGGGCTGCTCCGTATATGAATATCTGACCGGCTACCGCATGACAAGGGCGAAGGAGCTCCTTCTGCGTCATCCGGACAGAAGGGTTCAGGTCATTGCCAATGAGGTGGGATACAGCGATACCAGCCATTTTATCCAGATGTTCCGGAAGACGGCGGGAATGACGCCGGGAACGTTCCGGAGGATACATCTGTAGGAGATCAAAAAGGAGGCCGGCACGAACCAAAGGTCCGTGCCAAAGAATGGCGTCAGCCATTCTTCCATGAATGAATGCCGCCCTTCGGGGGAAAAAGGAGGAGGACATGAAATTTACAGACGGATACTGGTGCGTGAAAAAGGAAATGACGCCGCTTTATGCGGCGGAATACGCGGACAGCAGGAGAAACGGAGGAGAGCTTGCCATCTATGCGCCGGGAAAGCATATCGCGGGCCGGGGGGACTGCCTGAATCTGGGGATGCTGACCATCCGCCTTTCCAGCCCGATGGAGGATGTGATAAAAGTATCCGTCTCCCATTTTGACGGAACGGCGTACAGAGGGCCTTTCGCGGAGATCAGAAATACGGCGCCTCATGTGAGGGTGGAGGAGAACGAAGATTTTCTGATCTATCAGTCCGGTGAAACAAAGGCGGTGGTGGATAAACGGCCGGATTCCTGGGGAATCCGCTTCCTGGACGGGGACAGGGAGCTGACCGGCACGGGCTTTCGGAATATGGCCAACATCAGAAATAACGAAACCGGCCGGACCTATACGGTGGAAGCACTTTCCATCGATGTGGACGAGTCCATATACGGGCTGGGAGAGCGCTTTACCCCATTTGTCAAAAACGGGCAGGTTGTGGAGATGTGGAACGAGGACGGCGGCACGTCCAGCGAGATCGCCTATAAAAACATCCCTTTTTACATCACCAATAAGGGATACGGGATTCTGGTGGATAACGAGGGGGACGTATCCTTTGAGGTCGCAAGTGAAAAGGTGGAGAGGGTTCAGTTTTCCGTGGAAGGGGAGCGGCTGGATTACTATGTGATCAATGGAAGGACGCCGAAGGGAACCATAGAGAAGTATACGGAGCTCACCGGAAAGCCGGCGCTTCCTCCGGCATGGTCCTTCGGGCTCTGGCTCACCACCTCCTTTACCACGGATTATGACGAAGCCACCACTTCCGGCTTCATTCAGGGAATGGCGGACAGGGACATTCCCCTTCATGTGTTCCATTTTGACTGCTACTGGATGGAAGCTTTTGAGTGGTGTAATTTTACCTGGGACCCCGCGACATTCCCGGACCCGGCGGGCATGTTGAAGCGGTATCACGACAGGGGCCTGAAGATCTGTGTGTGGATCAATCCCTACATCGGCCAGAAATCCCCCCTTTTTCAGGAAGGAATGAAGAAGGGCTTCCTTCTGAAAAAGACGAACGGGGATGTGTGGCAGACGGATATGTGGCAGGCGGGAATGGGACTGGTGGATTTCACCAATCCGGATGCCGTTTCATGGTATCAGGAAAAGCTGAAAGCCCTGCTCGACATGGGTGTGGACTGCTTCAAAACGGATTTCGGGGAAAGGATCCCGGTCAGGGACATCGCGTATTTTGACGGCTCGGACCCGGTAAAGATGCATAATTACTACACATACCTGTACAATAAGGCTGTTTTTGAGCTGCTGGAAAAGGAGAGGGGAGAGGGCGAAGCCGTGCTTTTCGCCCGTTCGGCGACGGTGGGCGGCCAGAAGTTTCCGGCCCACTGGGGAGGAGACTGCTCCGCGACCTACCCTTCGATGGCGGAGACCTTGAGAAGCGGCCTGTCCCTTTCCTGCGCGGGGTTTGGATTCTGGAGCCATGATATCAGCGGCTTTGAAAGTACGGCCCCGGCGGATATCTATAAAAGATGGTGTCAGTTCGGCCTGCTGAGCTCCCACAGCCGCCTGCACGGCTCCAGCTCCTACCGTGTGCCCTGGCTTTTTGACGAAGAAGCCTGCGACGTGCTGCGGAAATTTGTGAAATTGAAATGCAGCCTCATGCCCTACCTTTACCGGCAGGCGGTGCTTTCCCATGAACGCGGAACGCCCATGCTGCGCCCCATGTTCGTGGAGTTCCCGGAAGACCGCAGCTGTGAAACCCTGGACAGACAGTATATGCTGGGGGACAGCCTGCTGGCCGCGCCCGTTTTCAAAGCGTCCGGCGAAGCGGAGTATTATGTGCCGGAGGGCAGATGGTATAACATCCTTACAGAAGAGGAAGTGAGCGGAGGAAAATGGCACAGAGAAACCTTTGACTACTTCCATATGCCGCTGCTTCTTCGGCCCAACAGCATTCTGGCCGTTGGCGCACAGGAATCCAGGCCGGATTACGCCTACGCCGACGGGGTAACCCTGTATCTGAGCCTGTTTGACGACGGCGGCAGAGCGGAATGCGAAGTGACCGATCTGAAAGGGAAGACGGTTCTCACCGTGCGCGCGGAAAGAAAGGGAAACGCCATCCACGTGCATTCCGAAGGAGAAAACGGGAACCTCCGGTTCCGCTCTCTTGACAGGGAACTGGAAGTCATAGTGGAATAGAAAGGGGAGAGACCATGCAATATACGATTCTGATCGCGGAGGACGACGGGGATATCGTCGAGCTTCTGCGCCTGTATCTGGAAAACAGCGGTTACCGCGTGATCTCGGCGGAAAACGGAAGGAAGGCGCTGGAACTGATGGGGAGGGAACATGTGGATCTGGCGCTCCTGGACGTGATGATGCCTCAGATGGACGGCTATGAGCTGACCAGAAGGATCCGGCAGATCAGCAACATTCCCATCCTGATCCTGTCAGCGAAGGGACAGGATTATGACCGGATCCTTGGGCTGAACCTGGGGGCGGACGACTATCTGAGCAAACCCTTTAACCCCATGGAGGTGGTGGCCCGGATCCGCTCCAACCTGCGCCGGTTCTATGAGCTGGGGGCAGCGCCGGGAGAAGAGGGAAAGCCTGACCGGCTGCACCTGGGCGAACTGTGCCTGGATGCGGGAGCGATGACGGTGACCAAAAACGAAGAACAGATCTTCCTGACCCCGACGGAATACAAGATCCTTCTGAAACTGATGCGTTCACCCGGGCGGGTCTATACGAAGGCGCAGATCTATGAGAGCATCAACGGGGAATTTTTTGAAAACGACGATAAAACGATGATGGTCCATATCTCCAAACTGCGGGAGAAGATCGAAGACGATCCGAAAAATCCCCGCTATATCAAAACAGTAAGGGGGCTTGGATATAAAATTGAAGACCGGAAGTAGAAGAGAAGATCTGTTCCGTTTCCTGGCGGAAAACTATGTCTTTTTTACCGTTATGAATCTGGTGATCCTGACGGGGATCTATCTGGTGCTTTCGGCGTACGGGAAGCATGTGGCTCCCACCCCGGACGCGGCCGGGCTTCTGGAAGCGCTTCCGGGCGTCGGGGATCAGGAGCTTGGCCGTCTGCAGGTATCCGCCTGGCTGGGGAAGGATTATGGCTTTCTGGTGCTGGACGGGGATGGAAATGCCCTTTGCAGGCAGGGAGATGCCGGAGAGATTTCTTTTTCGGAGGAGACGCTCGCCTGCATCCCGGATTATTATGCGGACAGCCGTGTGCTGGCCGCGGAACTGCCGGAAGGAGGATATCTGCTGACCCGCGCGGAGTATCTGGAGGACGAAAGCCTCGCCATCACGGGCTACGCGTTCCTGGATGAGGACCGGGCGTGGAGATCCGGGACGATCCTGCAGAGGGAAGAGCCGTTTACCGGGGAAGAGCTGGAATATCTGATGGGGCGCGACGGACAGGGGCGCAGCATCTACCGGTATTCCTATGAAAATCAGGAAGGTCTTCCCAGATATGCGGTGTTCTGGATGCGGGAAGCCGGTTCCGAGGAGTACCGCCTGTTTTACCGGGTGGTGGACGGGATCAAATGGTTTATCCTTCCGATCTATCTCGGCACGGCGGCCTTCTGCATTTTCTGGCTGAGCCGGCGGGTGAAGCGGCTGCTTGCCCCGCTGAATATTGCCGCGGCCAATCTGGCAGCCGACCGGCCCAGCGGGCTGGAGGACTACAGCGGGCCGGCGGAATTTAAGGAACTGGCCGACAATTTCCTGTATCTGGAGAAAGCCCTTCAGAAAAGCGAGGAGGAGAGGCAGCGGCTGGACGGAGAGAAAAGGAAGCTGCTTTCTGACATTTCCCATGACCTGAAGACTCCTGTCACGGTGATCCAGGGCTATGCGGCGGCGCTGCGCGACGGCCTGACGGCGCCGGAGGATCAGAAAAAATATCTGGATACCATTTCCCAAAAAGCAGACCGGGTCAACGAGCTGCTTCTGACGTTTCATGAATACAGCCGCCTGGACAGGCCGGACATGCCCGTCAGCAGAAGGCAGGAGGATCTCTGCGGGCTGGTCCGGGAATACTTTGCGGAACGGTATCAGGAGCTGGAGCTTGCGGGATTTGAGGTGGAAGCGTCCATTCCGGAAGAAAGCATCCCGGTCTGTGTGGACCGGGCGCTTCTCAGACGTGCCATGGAGAACATCGTGAATAATGCGGCCGTCTACAATCCGCCCGGAACGAAGCTGACGGTAGAGGTGGCAGAAGAAGAGGGACGCGCGAAGATCCGGATCGCGGACGACGGGATCGGAATCCCGGAGGAACTGAAGCGGGATCTGTTCCGGCCCTTTGCGACCGGGGACGCGGCGCGGGGAAGCGGGCACGGCTCGGGGCTGGGCCTCGCGATCACCGCGAAGATCATGGAGCTTCATGGGGGAAGCGTGCGGCTGGAAGAAGGATCCCCCTTCGGAAAGGGAGCGTCGTTTCTTCTGTGCCTTCCGCTGGAACAGCCCGACGGGACATCGCCGCGGCGTCATACTGCCAGGACCTGACATCGTCATGGCACGGTGCAGCATCGCCGCGGCGCGGTTCATAGCGGCATGGCGGCGCGGAATTTGACAGGAATCCTTCCTCTGGCTTATAATGGGACGGAAATCATTCGGGAGGTTGTAAGACAATGACATTTGTATATCCTGCTGTTTTTACCCCGCAGGCGGACGGGAGCGGATACCGCGCCAGTTTTCCGGATCTGGCCTGCTGTGAGGCGTTTGGCGCCGATATGGAGGACGCAATTGAAAACGCCATGGAGGCGGCCTATAACTGGATCCTCTCCGAGCTGGAGGAGGACGACTGCTTCCTGCCGAACCAGACGGCGATTGAAGATATTCCTCTTGGGGAGGGAGAAGTGGCGCGCAAAATCATGGTGCGCGTGAAGCTGCTTCCGGACAGTGAATGAGACGAGACCCAAAATATCGTGCAGAGTCACAGTTGACTTATATCGTAATTTTATTATGAATATTTTTTGAATGTTCATCAAAATCCATTGACTTACATCGTAATTATATTTACAATATTATTCAGTTGTTATAAGCGAGGTGAGCATATGGATTACATGGCTGAAATCGCCGCTATTGCAAAATCACATGGCGGAATCATTGAAACGAAAACGGCAGCACAACGCGGCATCTCCAAAGCGATGCTTTATAAGTTGTGCAAAGAAGATAAAATCCATCGCATTGTAAAAGGACAGTACATTCTTCCAGACGATATGCAGGATGAACTGCTGGCGATCAGTAATCGTTCTGAAAAGGTCATTTTTTCTCACGAAACGGCACTTTACCTTCACGGAATTTCTGACCGTACACCGTTTGAACATACAATTACTGCGCCATCCGGTTGTATTCCATCAGCGGCAATTAAATCTGAATGTAAGGTATATTACATCAAGCCTGAATTGTTTGAACTTGGAAAAACAACACTGAGAACACCTTCGGGAAATAACGTCCCTGCATACGATCTTGAACGTACAATCTGTGATGTGATTCGCAGCCGCAATAAACTGGGAACAGAAACGTTTCTGGCAGCCTTAAAACTGTATGCGGTTAACCCAAAGAAAGATTTGAATAAGCTGAACTCTTATGCAAAAAAGATGCGGGTATCTAATGTCCTGCGTCAGTATTTGGAGGTGCTTCTGTGAGTGAAGCAATGAGTCTGAAAGCAAAAATTCGCAATATTGCCAGACAGAAGAATATCCCTGCGCAGGTCATTTTGCAGAACTACATGTTTGAACGTCTGCTCGTCCGCCTTTCTGCTTCCGAATACAAAGAAAAATTTGTGTTAAAGGGTGGTATGCTGGTAGCCGCGATTGTTGGGCTCGACAACCGGGCAACTATCCACGGGCGACGCTATCACGCCTCATGCGGTACAGTATAGCTTCTCTGAAATATTTAATGACGGGAAATCCTATGAACTGTGGGCATACAATATCGAAACTGTGATGGCCGAAAAGGTGGAAACGATTCTGCGCCGCGGCGTGTTCAATACCCGTCCAAGAGATTTTTACGATGCCTACATACTGACTACAACACAAAGATTCGATAAGGCAGTATTTGCAGAGGCCCTGAAGGCAACTGCAAACCATCGTGGTACCGCTCAGCAGATAGCAGATATTCCCTCTATTCTTCACAACATCGAAGAAAGCCCGGAACTCCAAATAATGTGGGATAAGTATTGCAGGCAGTTCGCATATGCCAAAGAAATCAAATATACGTCGGTTATGACTGCTTTAAGACAATTGTTATTATAACTGTTTTACGGGCTCCTGCCGTTTGATCCTTGCTTTTTATTGTCCGATTTCCTTTGTCCGAATATGCCGTTTAATCGCTTCAAAGCTTTCCGCGCTGATCACATGCTCGATGCGGCAGGCGTCCTCTGTGGCGGTTTCCGGAGCGACGCCGAGGCGGATGAGCCAGTCGGAGAGAAGCTCGTGCCTTTCATAAATCATTTCCGCGATGGCCCGTCCGCTTTCCGTCAGGGTGATGAAGCCTTCCTTCGACACCACGATGTGCTCCTTTTCTCTCAGGTTTTTCATGGCCACGCTGACGCTGGATTTCTTAAAGCCAAGCTCCTCGGCGATGTCCACGGAGCGGACTGCCGGGCGCTTTTTGCTCAGGATCAGTATCGTTTCCAGATAGTTCTCAGCCGATTCGTTTACATGTATCATACGCTCACCCTTATTTTATCCTTCCTGCCTTCCGTCCGGCGGGCCGTCGAAAAGGAACACCTCATCCGAGTCAGGCCGGACCGCAAAACGGGAGGTCCGGTCTGACTTATGTCTTATATTAACGTAAAAATCATCGGCTGGCAAGACAGAGATAAGGAAGTATTGAGGATCCTCCCATAAACAGCCAACCGATTCGCTGAAAGAATCTCTCTTCCCTTTCACAATTTTTCGAAATTCACAATAAAAGTAGATAATATACATCGTTTGCTGTATCATATAAATATCAATCAATGCAGCATGAAGATGTGATATTGTATATTATGCTTGTTTTTCTTGATATACACTGGTCTTTTTGAGAAAATTTTATTAAGTCATAGCAGAAGGGAGAGGATTCCAATGCAGACTGGAAAGAACATTTATTGGCTCTTGTGTCTGATGAAGGAGTTGGATTCCGGTAAAATGATACCGCGATAACAAAAGGAAGCGGTACCGCAGAATTTCCCCCGTTATCGTGGGATGGGAGATAAGCTGTGGAGGGTGTCTCTGCCGGATATACAGTAACAATTTAACGGAGGGGAGTGTGAAAAATAAGCCCGATGGCTTATTTTTCGCACGGCTATTTGTGCCGGAGCGTCACAAATAGCCCTGATGGCAGAATAGAAATCGCATTCGCGATTTCTATTCGCCCCGTCGCTACGCTCCGGAATGGGGAATAAGATGTACAAAGGCTTAAAGAAGCTGGGGAAAAAGATCTTCATATTCGGTCTTGCCGGAGGGATCATGCTGACTGCCGGCAGTTGTCAGAAAGCGGAGGATTCCGATATAAGTTTGTTAAGTGAGGATAGCTTAACTTCTTATGAAGTACTGTATGGTGAAAAGGCAGATGAGGTAATGGAAAGCCTGTCACTCTCTGAAGAAGATTTGACAGAGGGAAGAGGAAGGGGAATGCTGGACTTGAACCAACAAGTCAATTTAGAAGGAAAAGCTTTCACCCAGTCTTTACTGTTTGATGATTCGACAGAAACACTCTATGGCGTCCTCTTTTCCTATTTTGGAAGCAGCACAGCAGAAATAGCGGAACTTTCGGAACAGCTTTTAGAAGATATCGAAAAGGAATATGGCGAGCCGGATACTTATCCGGGACTTACGAATCAGCTTTCTGCAGAAGGATCGTTGGATGCGATCAGAGATGCTTCTGCCGGTACATGGAGAGAAGAGTGGAAAGTCGGGGAAAAAAGTACGCTTACGCTGTCTGTAAATGTGATTGATGGAAATACGTCATCTGTTATTTTACAGTATTCCTTACAGATGCTTCCGAACTGAATAAAACAATAGCAGAAAATAGAAATTTGAGCAGAGGATGTCCGGACGGCCATGGAAGGCCTGGGGGACATCCTCTGATTCATGAATCCGGATCATAAGGGTTATTATAAGCCGGGCGTTTTTTTAGCAGGACGTGCCTGCGGCAGAGCCGGGGACGGGCTTATCTGGCCTTACTGCCCGCGGATGTCGGAGCCGTCCCGCCGCCTTTCCTTGACGTAGAGCAGCTGCCGGGACATTTCCCGCCCGCAGGGCAGCCGATGCATTTTGTCCCCTTTCTTTTCGCTTTTATGATATAAAAAACCGCGCCGCCTGTGATCAGGATCAGGATAAGAGCTGCGATCAGATCTGTCATGGTATTGTCCTTTCTTTTTCGCAAAACAGCGGACAAAGCAGGAATCGTTTGTCCGCTGTCTTTAGCTATGCTGTCTTTCTTATGCCTGTGCGCCCAGCTTATATTCCGCCGCGAATTCCTTATCGGATACGCGGATCCTCCAGACGATCACCGCCGCGAATACCAGCACCGCGATCAGGCCGGGAACAAAGCCGGTTCCCAGAGCGCCGGTCGTTATGAGGGTTCCGATCTGGTAGACCAGGAAGGCTACGGTATAGCCGGTCGCAAGCTGGAGGCAGATGCCGCCGAGCAGCCATTTCCCGCTCTTCATTTCGGAGTTCATGGCTCCGAGGGCCGCGAAGCAGGGCGGGGTATAAAGGTTGAACATCAGGTACGCAAGAGCGGCCGCGGAGGTAAGGCCGAGGACGGACGCCACATCGCCGCCCGCGCCCACAAGCTCCAGCGCTTCCGTGTCGATCAGGTTCGTAACGCCGTACACCACGGCGAGAGTTCCGACCACGTTTTCCTTCGCGATAAAGCCGGTGATCGCCGCTGCGGCAAGCTGCCAGACGCCGAAGCCGAGAGGGATGAACAGGAGGGCGAAGGGATGGGCGACGCTTGCCAGAATGGAAGTGTTCTCCGCGCCTTCCTCTACCAGCTGGAACTGCCAGTTGAAGGTCTGCATGATCTGTACCACGGTGTTGCATACCAGGATGATGGTTCCGGCCTTAACGATATAGGCCTTGCCGCGCTCCAGCATGGAAACGGCGGCTCTTTTCAGGCTGGGAAGCTTATATTCCGGCAGCTCGATGATGAAGAAGGACTTGCGGTACTTCTGGCCGGTGATCCGCTTCACCAGAAGAGCGCCGAGGAAGATCAGCACGATGCCCACCAGATACATGGTGGCGGATACCCAGGCGGCATTGGAGAAGAACGCGCCGGCAAACAGTGCGATGACCGGGATCTTGGCGCCGCAGGGCATGAAGGGCGTCAGCATGGCGGTGGTACGGCGTTCTCTTTCATTGCGGATGGTACGGCAGGCCATGATTCCGGGGATCGCGCAGCCGGTGCCGATCACCATGGGAATGATGGATTTGCCGGAAAGGCCGACCCGCTTGAAAATCGGATCAAGAACGACAGTGGCGCGGGCCATATATCCGCAGTCCTCAAGCAAAGCGATCAGGAAATACATGACCATGACCAGAGGCAGGAAGCCGACCACAGCGCCGACGCCGCCGATGATGCCGTCCACCAGAAGCGCGTACAGGAGCGGGTTCGCGTTTTCCATCAGGCCCCCTACCCAGCCCTGGAAGGTTTCGATCCAGGCGACCAGCCAGTCCGCGATGTAGGTCCCGACGGTGGACTGGGATATGTAGAATACCAGGAAGATGATCACCGCAAAGATCGGAATCCCGATGATCTTGTGGGTGATCACGCCGTCGATCTTATCCTGAAAATTTTTATCCTTTGTGAAGACTTTTCTTTTCTCCACTTCCGAAACAAGACCGTTGACAAAGGTAAAACGGTTTCTGTCGGCGGCTTCCACCGCGGCGCGGTCAGTCAGATCGATGTCCTCCTGAACGTAAGGAGCCTTCTGCTCTTTGCCGCTTACGGAAACGGCGGCCTGCACAACTTCCTTCAGCCCGTCATGGCCGGAAGAGGTGGAGACGGTTTTTACCACCGGACAGCCAAGCTTCTCAGACAGAAGCTTCTCATTGATCTTCGTCTGCTTCTTATCCGTCAGATCGCTCTTGTTCAGAGCCACCACGACCGGAACGCCCAGCTCCAG
>CALWGL010000030.1 GCA_944380025.1 uncultured Lachnospiraceae bacterium | reverse complement strand
GCGAATACACTGTACAAAGCAGCGCATGGAGGGAATTTTTATGGACCTGATCAGGAAGAATATCCATATCGACCGCACGAAATGCAGGGCGGGAACCCAGATCACCCTGGAGGACGACATCAATATCGCGGACGTGCGGCCTGACGTTTTTCAGGTGGTGCAGGAGCAGGGAGAGATCGTCATCGAGGAGCTGCGGGCGGCGCAGGACCACGTCCATGTGAAGGGGAAGCTGAAGTTCAGCGTGCTCTACCTTTCCGATGACGACGTCCGCAGGCCTTCCAGCATGGAAGGAAGCATCCCCTTTGAAGAACAGATCTACATGGAAGGAGTCGTTCCGACAGACGGCGTGGCTGTAAAAAAAGAGCTGGAGGATCTGAGCGTGGGCATCATCAATTCCCGCAAGCTGAGCGTCCAGGCCCTGATCAGCCTCAGTCTCCGCGTGGAGGAGCTGTACGACGAGGAGGCGGCTGTGGAGCTTACAGGACAGGAGCCCGTGGAGGTGAAAAGAAAGGTCATCGACCTGGCGGGCCTGGTCATCCGGAAAAAGGACATTTTCCGGATCCGGGAGGAGATCGTCATCCCCTCGGGACATCCCAACATTTTTGAGATCTTCTGGATGACCTGCAGCCTTTCCGACGTGCAGTTTAAGCTCCTGGACGGCAGGATCGCCATACAGGGGCAGGTACGGGTTTTCTTCCTCTATGAAGGGGAGGGAGAGGGGCGGCCGGTATCCTGGCAGGAACAGACCCTTCCTTTTGGCGGCATGCTGGACTGCCAGGGCCTCAGAGAGCGCATGGTGGATGACATCGTGTGCGGCATCGGCCATAAAGAGATCGAGGTACGGGCGGACGCCGACGGGGAGGATCGGGTAGTGGGCCTGGAGCTGGTGCTGGATCTGGACATAAAGATCTACGAGGAGGAGCAGACGGAGATCCTGTCCGATCTGTACGGCGTGACAAAAGAGATCGAGGTGGTCACAGGAACGGCGAAGCTGAAGCAGCTCCTCATGAAAAATACCGGAAGGACCAGGCTGAGCGGCCGTTTCCGGGTGGCGGAGGGCATGCCGAAGATGCAGCAGATCTGCCACAGCGGCTGCAGGATCCAGCTGGCAGAGGTCCGGGCTGTGGAAGGCGGTCTGCGCGTCACCGGAGCCGCCGTGGTGGAAAACCTGTACTTTTCCCAGGACACGGAATTTCCCTGCAGCAGCTGCGAGGGAACGATCCCCTTCAGCTATGTGCTGGAGATCCCCGGCATCCGGGAAAGCAGTACCTGGCGGCTGGAAACCTCCGTCACCGAGCTGACGGTCACCATGGCGGACGGGGAGGAAGCGGACGTGAAGCTGACGCTCTCCTTTGCCGGGATCGTTTTTGACAATTATGAAGAGTCCATGATCCGGGAGCTTAAGGTGTCCGATCCCGACCCGGAAAGGCTGGCGGCGCTTCCCGGCATCGCGGTCTATATCGCAAGGGAGGGAGACAGCCTCTGGGACATCGGAAGACGCTATTTTGTTCCGGTCTCCCGGATCCGGGAGATCAACGAGCTGACCGACGATGAGATCCGGCCGGGAGAGAAGCTCCTGATCGTAAAGGGAGCCTCCTGAACCGCCCCTGCAGCCCTGCGGGAACCTCAGGCGCCGCGCAGGCAGACGTTGACGGAACGGCGGGAATTGTTTATAATCAAAAACAATCGGTGTATACAAAATACATGCGGGAGAAAACAGAGGGAGAAGGAACGGGGAACGAATGGATAAACTGACGCTGAAGGCAATGGCAAAGATCAATCTCGGCCTGGACGTGGTGCGCCGCAGGCCGGACGGCTATCATGAGGTGAGGATGATCATGCAGACCGTGGGACTGTATGACAGACTCACCTTTGAAAAAACAGAGGAAGATGCGCTGCGGCTGGAAAGCAGCATGAAACGGCTTCCCACGGACGGAAACAACCTCATCATCCGGGCGGCTTCCCTGCTGAAGGAGGAGTTCGGGATCCGGGAAGGGCTGTCCATCCGCCTGGACAAGCGGATCCCCGTGGCGGCCGGAATGGCCGGCGGAAGCACGGACGCCGCCGCGGCCCTTACGGCGGTGAACCGGATGTTTGATCTGGGACTGACGGAGGAACAGCTCAGAGAACGGGCGGTGAAGATCGGCGCGGATGTTCCCTACTGCCTGCAGGGCGGAACGGCGCTTTCCGAAGGGATCGGGGAGATCCTGACGGCCCTTCCGCCCGCGCCTGCCTGCCATGTGGTGGTGGCGAAGCCGCCGGTCCACGTTTCCACGAAATGGGTCTACCAGAATCTGCATCTGGAACAGGTGACGGAGCATCCGGACATCGACGGCATGGCGGAAAGCATCCGGCAGGGAGACTACGCGGGCGTTGTGCGCCGCCTTTCCAACGTGCTGGAAAGCGTGACCGTTCCCCGGTATCCCGTGATCGCGCAGATCCGGGATTTCCTGAGAGAGAACGGCGCGGACGGCGCGCTGATGAGCGGGAGCGGCCCTACGGTATTTGCCCTCTTTGACGACAGAGAGAGGGCGAAGCAGGCGCTGGAAGCGCTCCGGAAGACAGGGCTTGCGGCGCAGACCTTCCTTACCGCGCTGACGGAGCGGGCCTGCGTGGAGCAGGAGTGACCGCCAGGCGGCCGGGAGAGATCCGGAATAAAGACGAAGGAGGACAGATGAAGACGGAAGACAGAGCAAATGAGTATCTGCCCCTTCGGGATGTGGTGTTCAACACGCTTCGGGAAAGCATCCTGACGGGAGAAATGAAGCCCGGAGAGCGGCTGATGGAGATCCATCTGGCCAGCCGCCTGGGCGTGAGCCGTACGCCGATCCGGGAAGCCATCCGCATGCTGGAGCTGGAAGGTCTGGTCACCATGATTCCCAGAAAAGGGGCGGAGGTGGCGCAGATCTCGGAAAAGGGACTGCGGGACGTGCTGGAGGTGCGCCAGGCGCTGGACGCTCTCGCCATGGAGCTGGCCTGCGAGCGCATTACGGAGGAAGAGATCCGGGAACTGCGGAAAGCCTGCGATACCTTTGTTCAGATGACCCGCACCCAGGACGCGGTGCGCATCGCCCGGGCTGACGTGGCGCTGCACGACATCATCGTCCGCGCCAGCGGAAACGACAGGCTGGTCCAGATGGTGGGAAACCTTTCCCAGCAGATGTACCGCTACCGGCTGGAATATATCAAGGATGTGAGCCAGCACGGACGGCTGATCGAGGAGCACGAGGAAATATACCGCTGCGTCCGCGACAGGGACCGGGAAGCCGGCGCGAAGGCGATCCGCATGCATATTTACAATCAGGAGCAGTCCATCCTGACCCGCCTTCAGGAAAAAAAGAGACAGATCCGCTGAATCTGCCGGCATAAAACGTCCCATACGGTCAATACTCTCCATAAAAAGGAGAGTGAGAAGACATGAAAAAGATCATCTGGCAGATCAGATCCGTGGGAAAACCGGCTGCCGCCGCCTTTCTGGCGCTCTGTTTTTTCGGCGTATGCTATCCGGAGCTGGCATTTTCGGGAAACGTATGCGAAAGGGCGGACGGAAAGGCCCTGGAGGCGGAGGATTATGAGAAGCTTTTCGATGTGCCGGAGGGCGGGCTGCAGATCACATTCGGCTTTCTGAAACGGGAAGAGAGCGGCAAAGATCAGGGATCTGCCGGCGCGCCTGCCGGGACAGAGGGCTGCAGGGAGGAAGATAACGTTGGAAGCACTGGAATACAGGGAGAGGCCCGTCGGGGTTTTTGATTCGGGTGTCGGCGGGCTGACCGTTGCCCGGGAGATCATGCGTCAGATCCCCAATGAAAAGATCGTATACTTCGGGGACACGGCCCGGGTGCCGTACGGAAGCAAGTCCCGGGAAACGGTGACCCGCTTCTCGGAGCAGATCGTGCGCTTTCTGCAGACGCAGCAGGTGAAGGCCATCGTGGTGGCCTGCAATACCGCAAGCGCCTATGCCATGGACGCGCTGGAAAAGGAGATCGACATTCCGCTCATCGGCGTGGTGAAGCCCGGCGCGAAGGTGGCCGCGGAGACCACGAAGAACGGACGGGTAGGCGTGATCGGCACGGAGGGGACCATCGGGAGCGGCATCTATTCCAGCTACATCCATCAGATCCGGCCGGAGGTGCAGGTGACAGGAAAGGCCTGCCCCCTGTTCGTGCCCCTGGTGGAGGAGGGACTCTGGGAGGATCCCGTGACGGATGAGATCGCTTCCCGTTACCTGTCGGAGCTGATCGACATCGGGATCGACACCCTGATCCTGGGCTGTACCCATTATCCTCTGATCCGGAAAACCGTCGGAAGGATCATGGGAGACGGCGTGACGCTGGTCAATCCCGCCTATGAAACGGCGGTGGAGCTGAAGGCCCTGCTTTCCGAACATAACCTGCTCAGCCCCAGCCCGCCTGCCCTGGGGGAGAACCGATACCGTTTTTATGTGAGCGACGCCGCCGAAAAGTTCAAGCGCTTCGCCAATTCCATCATCAAGTACGGAATCCTTTCGGCGAAGACCATTCCCATCGAGGAATACTGAGGATTGAGAGAGAAAGGCAATGACAAAAGAGGTAATGCTTACCATACGCGGGCTTCAGTTTGATCAGGGCCCGGACAGTGAAGAGATCGAGACTGTGCAGTGGGGGCAGTACTATAAGAAAAACGGCACCCACTATCTGATCTTTGACGAAGTGATGGAAGGGGAAAAGGAACCCGTCCGCAATGTGATCAAGTTCCGGGAGCAGGAGATGAACCTGATGAAGCGGGGCATGGTGAACGTTTATATGGCGTTTGAGGAATGCAAGAAAAACATCACCAACTACCATACCCCCTACGGAAGCCTCCTCATCGGCATGGATACCCGGAGGGTGAGCTTCACGGAGAGCGAGGAGGAGATCCGTCTGCGTGTGGAATATGCCCTGGAGGTAAACTACGAATACCTGTCGGACTGCAGGATCGACATCCGTATCCAGCCCGCAGGAAAAAGCGCCGGGACCGCACGGGCGGAAGGACGGGCTGCCAGACAGGACGGCTCCGGGGCCGGGCCGCAGAGGAGGGAAAGCCCGGATCCGCGGATGAGAATATGAGATACCGGTCAGGACGTGGGGGACTGACCAGAAAGGGAGACAAAAGATATGATTTTCAGACTGAAAAATGCGCCGGAGGGGTTTGAAGGACCGGCGGCTGAGCTGCTGAAGGAGAGGGGACACAGGCTGTACGCTTCCGGAGAAGACATGCTTCCCGGAGAAGCGCAGCCTCCCGTAGAGCTTTGTGCGGCGCTGACAGAAGAAAAAAAGGTTTCCGTCGTCTATACGGCAGGGAGCGGGGACGAAACGCCGTCTGCCGCGGCCCTCTGCGCCTGCGGAAGGGCGTTTTTATTCCGCGCGCTGATGCGCCTTGTCAGAGAGCTGGAAAAGCGCGGGACCGGGGAAAGCTTTCAGGTGGAGGAGAAGGTCTGGCTGGACCGAAACGGCGTCATGCTGGACTGCTCCCGCAACAGCGTGCTCACCGCAGAACGCATCCGGTGGTATATCCGGCTGGAGGCGTCCCTCGGCATGAATACGCTCATGCTCTATACGGAGGATACCTATGAGGTGCCGGAATATCCCTATTTCGGCGCATACCGGGGCCGTTACAGCGCCTCTGAGCTCCGGGAGCTTTCGGAATACGCGGACCGCTTCGGGATCGAGATGATCCCCTGCATCCAGGCCCTTGCCCATCTGAAGAACGCGCTTCGCTGGGAGGCCATGAGAGGCATGCAGGATACGGACGATATCCTCATGGCAGGCGGGGAAGAGGTCTACCGCTTCCTGGAGGCCTGCATCCGGAGGGCCACGGAGCCCTTCCTGACAAAGCGGGTGCACCTGGGCATGGACGAGGCCTGGTCCCTTGGCCTGGGCAGCTATCTGCATAAAAACGGCTACCATCCCAAGACGGAGATCATGGCGGACCATCTGGAGCGTGTGGCAGAGATCTGCCGCGGCCTGGGCTTAAAGCCCATGATCTGGAGCGACATGTACCTGCGGATGAGCTCCAGGGACAACGACTACTATGACATTCCGCTCGACAGCGACCTTTCCGGCGCGGTGAAGCCGCCGGAGGATGTGACGCTGGTTTACTGGGACTATTACCATACGGATGAGAATTTTTACAGACAATACCTGCGCATGCACCGCCAGCTTTCCGATCAGGTGATCTTTGCGGGCGGCGGCTGGGTGTGGAACGGCCTTTCCCCCAACCTGAAGGGAGCGAAGGACACCACGGAGCCTGCCATGCGCGCCGTGAAAAAAGCCGGGATCCGGGAGGCCGTCTGCACCATGTGGCAGGACGACGGCGCGGAAACTCCCATGGGAGCGGGCCTGACCTCCATCGTCCGCTTCGCGGAGCATGGCTTTGCGGAAGAAGTGTCCGAAGAAGCGCTGAAAGAAGAATTTGAATTCCTGACGGGCGCTTCCTGGGAAGGCTTCGGGCTGCTGGGCGAATTCGACCGCCCGCAGGGCAGCGCGTTTTACGACAATCCCTCCAAGTACCTGCTCTATCAGGATGCCCTGATCGGCCTGTTTGACGGGCAGATCGGAGGCTGGGATACGCAGGCTTATTACGAAGGCCTGAAGGAAAAACTGGTAAAGGAGCTGGCGGAACGGCCGGAAGCGGGGGATTATGCCCGCAGGATCCTTTCTCTGTACGTCCGTCTGGCGGACGCCCTTTCCGTAAAGGCTCCCCTGGGCGAAGCGCTGTATAACGCCTATGAAAAGAAGGATATGGCGGGACTGCGGCGGCTGGCGCAGGAGCAGATCCCTCTTGCCATGGAAAAAATCCGGGCCTACCGGGACGAGCGGGAAGCGCTCTGGCAGGAAGAGAGCCGCATTTTCGGCTTTGAAGTGTTCGACATCCGCATCGGCGGCCTCCTGGCCCGCCTGGAAAGCGCGAAGAAGCGAGTGGAAGCATTTGTGAACGGAGAGACGGAACGCCTTCCGGAGCTGGAGGAAAAGAGACTTCCTTTCCGGCCCGTGCAGGAGGGAGAGGAGCACACGCTCTGCGCCTGCAACAGCTGGAAAATGATCGTGTCCGCGTCGCCGGTCTGAAAAATTCCCTGCCGCCGGACGGTTCCCGGGGCCGCCGGTCTGATGAACTTGAGTTTGCGGGGCGATTGTGTTAAACTGAGATAATTGCAGGCGCGAGGGACAGGCCGGCTGTACAGAACCGCCGTCCCTGCGGCGCCGGCGTGTTTTTCGCGATAAGCCCGGAGGGCGGCTGATAGCCCTGCATGAACAGCCGTTTGCCGGAGTTGTTGAACTTACAGATTTGCGGAGGAAGGAATGCGCAGGATCGCGTTTCATTTAAATTGCCTGGAACAGGGCGGGGCGGAGAGGGTTGTGACCAACCTGGCGCACCAGTTTTATAAGGAAGGATATGAGGTATTCATAGCCACAGAGTGGGTCGGGGAAAATGAATTTCAGATCGACCCGGGGATCCGGCGGGTGATTGTAGGGCCGACGCGGGAGGATGAAAAGAAGGGCAGGCTGTATAAGATCATACGGAGAGTGACCAGGCTGAGGGACTTTGTGAAGCGTGAGAAGCCGGACATCCTGATCGCCTTCGGACGAAAAGCCAACTACCGTTCGCTCATGTCTACGCTGGGTATGAAAGTGCCCGTGATCGTTTCCGTCCGTACGGATCCGGCCGGGCATTATGACAGGCTGGCGGATAAGATACAGATTCCGCTGCTGTTTCCGCACGCGGCGGGATTTGTATTCCAGACGCAGGGGCAGAAGGAATTTTTTCCGAAGGGAGCTCAGAAAAAATCCAGGATCATTTTAAATCCCATCCATGACAAATATATCGGAGTGCCCCGTCCGGCACACCGGACGAAGACCGTGGTACAGTCCGGAAGACTGGTGGATTTTAAAAATCAGCTCATGCTTATCAGGGCCTTTGTGAAGGTACATGAAAAGCATCCGGATTATGATCTGAAGATTTACGGAGGAGATTCTCTTGACGGAACGAAGGAGCAGCTGGAAGCGTTGATCAGAGAAAAGCACGCGGAGAGCTATGTGACGCTGATGGGAGCCAGCGACGAGCTGGAGAAGGTCTTAAATGACGCCGCGGTCTATGCTTTTTCCTCGGACTGGGAAGGACTTCCCAACGCTCTCCTGGAGGCCATGGCGCTTGGACTTCCCATCGTATCCACGGATTGCCCGTGCGGTGGGCCAAGGACAGTAATGCAGAACGGTTATAACGGACTTCTGGTTCCGATCAAGGATGAGGATGCAATGGCAGATGGCATCTGCCGGCTGATTGAGAATCCGGAGGAGGCAAAACGCCTTGGAGAGAATGCCAGAAGGATTGCGGAGACTGCCAACGGACAGGCTGTCTTTGAACAGTGGAAGGATTATATCGAAGCCCTGATCGGATCACGGAAGCGGCAGGGCTGAAATCAGCGCATCTGGTTTGACAGGAATCCGCCGCGGAAGAAGGGTGCGGCCAGATCGTATCCGGAATGGAGATTACAGATATGTTTTCCTATAAAGAATACAAAGAGATCATACAGATCATCAAGGAGAGCGGCCGGATGGCCAATTTCAAGCAGGCGAGGGGAAGGGATCAGTTCATCATCATGCGTCATGATGTGGAGTTTTCCGTGGACCGCGCCTTTGCTCTTTCCAAGCTGGAGCTTTCCATGGACTTCACTTCCACCTATTTTTTCCAGTGGACCAACAATTCCTATAACATCCTCTCCAAGCGGAACATGGACATGATCCATTATATGCACGAGAGAGGACACGAGATCGGCCTGCATTTCGCCTTAAACGGGCTGACGGACATGGAGCTGATCCGGAAGAAGATTCTGCAGGAGATCAATGTGCTCAGCGAGATGCTTGGTTTTGAGATCATGGAGTTTTCCATCCACCGTCCCTCCGCGGACGTGCTGCGGGAGGACATCAAGCTGCCCGGGATCATCAACGCCTATCAGGATGAGTATTTTTCCTTCGCGGAAAAGGTGACGCCGGATACGAAGCTGGCGGTGAAATACATTTCCGATGCCCAGCACCGCTGGAATTACGGGAAGCCCGACCGGGAGACCCTTCTGGGAAACGATAAGGTGCAGATCCTGACCCATCCCTATTCCTGGACCAAAAAGGGCTATGACAATCTGGAAAATTTCCGGACCCTGATCGCGGAGAGAAACGAAGAGCTTCTGGATACCATAGATAACGAGTGCAAGCATTTCGCCACGGTGCGGGATCTTCTGTAAGGACACGGCGGAGGAAAGGAGGCGGCAGCCATGTGCGGGATCTGCGGTTTTGTCAGCACCAGGCCGGTCACCAGAGAGCAGCTGAAAAGCATGAACGATACCATGGTCCACAGGGGGCCGGATGATTCGGGAGAAGAGATCTTTCCCGCGGCCTTCGGTTATCAGGTGGGCCTGGCCCAGCGCCGCCTTTCCATTCTGGATCTGTCAGAGCTGGGACACCAGCCCATGCATTCCCAGGGGTACTGCGGCGCCCCTGAGGGCAGCGTGACCGTGGTATACAATGGGGAAATTTACAATTTTCAGGAGCTGAAGGCGGAACTTGCCGATTATCCTTTTCGTTCCAGCTGCGATACGGAAGTAATCCTTGCAGCCTATCTGAAATGGGGAATTTCCTGCGTGGAGCGGCTGAACGGCATGTTCGCGGCCGCTCTTTATGACCGCAGGAGGCAGGCGGTATATCTCATCCGGGACCGGATTGGGAAAAAGCCGCTTTATTATTGGCTTGATGGGGAGAACCTGGTATTTGGTTCCGAGCTGAAGCCCATCATGTCCTGTCCCGGCTTTCCCGGAACGATCCGGCGTGAGGTGCTGCCCCGTTTCCTTTTTCAGCAGTATATTAACGCTCCTGACACCATCTTTGAAAATGTCTATAAAGTGGAGCCGGGCGGGATCCTGCGTTTCAGCCTGGACCCGGACGCGGCCTATGCGGCGGATGCTCCGGAATACGCGGAGAATGTCAGCAGGCAGGATCGGGGAAACGGCCGTCGGGTTCGCAGGTGGAAATACTGGGATATCAAAAAGGTTTACCGGGAGTGCAGCTCGGAGCCGGTGACGGATTACGGTCAGGCAAAGAGCGAACTGAAGGAGCTTTTAAAAAAATCCGTGGCGTCCCGCATGATCGCGGATGTCCCGCTGGGAAGCTTCCTGAGCGGAGGTTATGATTCCTCTCTGGTTACGGCCATCGCGCAGGAATGCTCCGGGACGCCGGTGAAAACCTTTTCCATAGGCTTTGCGGAGGAACGGTTCAACGAGGCGAAATACGCGAAAGCGGTGGCTGATTATCTGGGAACCGACCATACGGAGATGATCATTGACGAGCAGGAAATGCTCCGGCTGGTGGAGAGCATTCCGCAGTATTATGACGAGCCCTTTGCGGACAGCTCTCAGATCGCTACCATGCTGGTATCTCAGCTGGCAAGGGAACGGGTGACCGTTGCTCTGTCCGGCGATGGAGGGGATGAATTTTACTGCGGCTACAACCTTTATGAAAAAGTGGCGCAGGCTCAGATACTGGATGCGGCCGGAGGCCTGGTGGAGCGGGTCTGCTCCCTTCCAGGTCTGAAGCAGGCCGGTCTGATGAAACGGCTTCCATTCCGGGTGCAGGCGGTGGCGCAGAACCGGGACCGGGAAACAAAGACCCAGCTCGCATCCTCGGATTATATCGACACTGCACACAGAATGGTCCCCGGCGCGGCTTTAAACTGCAAATATCCGATGGAAAGCGCCTACGGCGTGGATAACTGGCAGATCCGCCGGATGCTTCTGGACATGGACACGTATCTGCCGGGAGACATTCTCTGCAAGGTGGACCGGGCTTCCATGAAATATTCCCTGGAAGCGAGGTGCCCCATCCTGGACCGGGAGGTGATGGAATATTCCTTCCGTCTGCCCCACAGCTTCAAATACGAAAAGGGCGTGAAAAAAAGGATCCTGAAGGACATCGCCTACGATTATATCCCGAAGGAGCTTCTGGACCGCCCCAAGGTGGGCTTCGGCGTGCCTCTGGACAAATGGCTTCGCGGTCCCCTGAAGGAACAGCTCCTGACCTTTGCGGATCCGGCTTTTCTGAAGCGGCAGGGGATCTTTGACGCGGATTATGTGAGCGGACTGGTGAAGCATTATCTGGAAACCGGGGACGCGGGCCCGGCTACGGGAGCCAATTTTTCCAAGGTGACCTGGTCCTTCTTCACCTTCCAGCAGTGGTATTGCAGATACAAAGGAGAGTAGTAACGGGAAATGACCAAAAAGCAGCTGCTTCAGGCAGGCATTTTTATCCTTCTTTTTTTCTTCATCCTGATTCATCTGTCCTACTGCCTGAGAACCAACGGATCGGTGAAGGATCGTTTTGTGGGCTTTTATGCGGAACCGGAAGACTCCATTGACGTGATCATGATCGGTTCCAGTCCGGTGTTTCCTTATTATGCAGCGCCCAAGCTCTGGGGGGACTACGGCATTACGTCCTATCCTCTGTCCACGAATCTGCAGCGGCCGAAGGCCGCGATGCATCTGATCCGGGAGGCGGAAAAGACGCAGGAGCCTCTGCTCTATATTTTTGAGATGCGTATGTATCTTGCGGCGGATGAGGATCTGACGAAGAACATGGCATATACCAGAGGCGTTACGGACAACATGAAATATTCTCTGAACCGGATTCGTACCATCAATGATATGGTGGAGGAGGACGGACCGGAAAAGCGGTATACTTTCTATTTTGATATTTTTAAGTATCATTCCAACTGGAAGACCCTGGTGCTTCCCAGCCAGCTGGCCACCTTCCGTTATGAAAAAAAGGATCCGCTGAAGGGACATGTGATCAATGACGAGGTAGGACCGAGCCAGATCGCGGATTATTCCCATGTGACCCGGAGACAGGCTATTCCGGCGGATGAGGAGGAGGTGCTCCTGGAGCTTCTTGGCTGGCTGAAGGAAAACGGAAAAGAGGCGCTTTTCATCGTATCTCCCTATACCATGACCGAGGAGCGGCAGGCTCAGTACAATTATATTTCGGATCTGATCGAGCCCTACGGCTATACCTTTTTAAACCTGAACGACTATTATGAGGAAATCGGCATCGACTTTGAAACAGATTTCT
Organism: uncultured Lachnospiraceae bacterium; assembly: GCA_944380025.1. Lineage (GTDB taxonomy): Bacteria > Bacillota > Clostridia > Lachnospirales > Lachnospiraceae > Eisenbergiella. The sequence goes on along the minus strand of CALWGL010000030.1, from coordinate 10,092 downwards.
ACGATTACGGCGGTCATGCCAATGCGTTTGGGGCGGAGAAGACGACTGCTTTTCTGGGAAATTATCTGAAGGAACATTATTCCCTGCCGGATAAGCGGGGGCAGGAAGGATATGAGGACTGGGACAAGGCCTGGGAACGGTGGCAGACACAGACAGAGGAAGCGCAGGCCACCATCCTGGAACGGATAGAGAAGAAGGATTTCAAGATTCTGGAAGAGGAGTAGATATGCTGGAAAACATCAGAAAATTAAATCATATCCTGAGCAGCTCCCAGAAAAAGGCAGTGGTGGGCCTGGGCGTTATGATCCTGATCGGGGGTATTCTGGAAACCGTCGGGATATCGGCCATCCTTCCTCTGGTACAGGCGGTCATAGACAGAGAAGGGATGCTGGAAAATGAAACGGTCCATCAGGTGCTTGGCTGGTTCGGCTTTGTACTGACGGAGGAAAATTTCAATCAGTTCATTCTGATGCTTCTGGGACTGATCATCGGCATCATCGTGGTGAAAAATCTGTTCATCCTGATCCTTACCTATGTACAGGCCCGTTTTGTCAATAACAATCAGTTCCGGACCGTCAGCTATATGCTGGAGGAATACCTGAACCGGCCCTATGAGTTTTACCTGAATGCGGATATTCCCACGGTATTTCGCCTGGTGGACAGCGATGTTCCAAAGGTATTCACGATCCTGATGGAATACATCCAGCTTGCGAGTGAGGCAGTGGTCGCCCTGTTCATCTGTATCTTTCTATTGGTCGTGGATCCCTTTATGACCCTGGTCATCGGCGGCATTCTGGTCGTCATGACGTTCCTGATCATACGGGTGATGAAGCCCACTCTGAACGCCATGGGCCTGAAATCTCAGAAGGTGCAGAGCCGGATGGGGAAATGGCGTCTTCAGTCCATTTATGGGATCAAGGATGTGAAGATTCTGCACAGGGAAGCTTTTTTTGCCAGAAATTTCCGAAAATATTCTCAGATCGCGGGTGAGGTGACGAGCAAATACGCTGTACTCAACAACATCCCGAGGCTGCTTCTGGAAACCATCTGCATGTCGGCGATCCTGGGATATATCGGGGTGTTCATCCTCTCCGGAGGGGATATGACGGAAATGATCGCTCAGATCGCGGCCTTCGGCTATGCGGCCACCAGACTGATCCCCAGCGTGAACCGGGTCAACGGTCACATGACCAATATTGCCTTTTTTCAGCCTTCGCTGGATTATGTATACGAAAATGTGGATTTCAGCGATTATACCAAATATGGGGAATATCAGAACCGGGAGGATCCGAACGCCGCTCCCATTCCGGTGAAAGGTGAGATTCGTCTGAATCATATTGACTACACCTATCCGCATTCCAGCCGCCCGGTATTAAAGGACGCTATGATGCGGATCCCGATCGGAAAATCCGTGGGTGTGATGGGGCCCTCCGGCGCAGGAAAGACCACGGCTATCGATATCCTGATGGGCCTTCTGAAGGTACAGAACGGAACCATCACCTGCGGCGGGAAGAATGTGTTTGATAACTACCCTTCCTGGCTTTCCAATATCGGTTATATTCCGCAGTCCATTTTTCTGACGGACGATCCGCTCCGGGAAAATATCGCTTTCGGCGTGGAACCGGATCAGATCGACGACGCGCGGGTATGGGCCGTCCTGGAGGAAGCCCAGATGAAGGAATTCGTGGAGCAGATGCCGGAAGGGCTGAATACCAGCGTGGGAGACAGGGGCGTACGTCTGTCCGGCGGCCAGCGGCAGAGGATAGGCATCGCCAGGGCCCTGTATCATAATCCGGAGATCCTGGTATTTGACGAGGCAACCTCCGCCCTGGATACGGACACGGAAACGGCGATCATGGAGGCCATAGAAAGCTTTCACGGACGTAAGACCATGATCATCATTGCCCACAGATTGCGGACGATAGAGAATTGTGATATCATCTACACTGTGGATCAGTGTAAGATCACGATGACAAAGGGTTCTCTGGAATGATAGGAACAGAATTTTTAAAGGGGCAGGGGCTGGGCAACCAGCTGTTCTGCTATGTTACGGCAAGGTGCATCGCAAGAGAACGCGGCTGCGCCTTCGGCACAGCCGGACAGGAACAGCTCGCCGTGAACATCCACAGCAAAAAGGGCATGTATTTTATGGATCTGGATCTGGGGGAGAAGATCCCTGACAGCAGGATCCCGTGGAAGGAGTCTCCGGCAGGCGCGGCATCGGCAGCATCCGGAGCCGTTCTGCCTGTCTCCGGACAGACGGAGACAGACAGTCTGCACCGGTATGAGGAAAAAGAGCTGCGGTTTTATCAGAGCACGTCCCTTCATGATATGGAGCACGGCTGTTATGTGGCCGGAGCGGATGAAGCGCTGCACAATCTGTCGGATAACACGCTGATCTATGGCAACATGCAGGCGGAAAGCTATTTCTCCCGTTACCGGGAGGAGATCAGGGAATGGCTCAGGGTGAAGCCGGAATATGATACCCATGAATTTACGCGGGATAATCTCTGCATTCTGAATGTAAGAGGCGGGGAATATGCCGGGAATCCGGAGCTGTATCTGGAGCGCCGGTACTGGATGCACGCCATGAAAAATATGCGCAGGATCCGGAATGATATGGAATTTATCATTGTGACGGACGATCCTGAGGCGGCGCGCAAGCTTCTGCCGGGACTTCCCGTCTATCATTCCGATCTGGATCGGGATTATGTGATGCTGAAAAACGCCAGATACCTGATCCTGTCCAATTCCAGCTTTGCCTTTTTCCCGGCCTATACATCGGAAACGCTGCGGCTTGCCATTGCCCCCAAATACTGGGCGAGACACAATGTTTCCGACGGCTACTGGGCGTCAGAACAGAATATATACAGTATTTTTCAATATCAGGATCGTTCCGGCAGGCTGTATACGCCGCAGGAATGCATCAGGCAGCTGGAGGATTACAGGCGAAGGTCGGCCCGTTACCGCAGGGCTTTGGCGGCGCCCGGGAAAAAGCAGGGAAAAGGCGCCGCCAGGCTGGGACGGCTCGTATGTAAAGAACGGATTGCCGTATTTTATCTGAAACGGATTTTCTGGTCGCTTATGCGGCGGGCGGGGTATCGGATTCCATATGCACAGAAAGAGATCAACTGATTCGGGAAAGAGACAAAAGCATATCGCACTGTTTATCAGCTCCCTCAGAAAAGGGGGATCGGAACGGGTCCTGGTGAATCTTGCGGCCTATCTGTCCGAACAGGGATGGAGAGTTACCATGGTTACTCAGTACAGGGGAGAGGTGGAATATCCGCTTCCGGAGGGAGTGACGCGGGTATTCAGCGAGATCACGCAGGAGGAGGCGGGAAGGGGACGGATCGGGAATTTCGTCGCCCGCTTCCTGAAGCTGCGCGGTATCTGGAAGAAGGAACGGCCGGACGCGATCCTCTCCTTTATCGGGAAAAATAATATCATGGCCCTTGTTACCGCCTCTTTCCTTGGCATTCCGGTGGCCGTATCCGTGCGGGGAGAGCCGAAGGAGGAATATGCGTCACGGCTGCTTCGTTTCCTGGCGAGACTTCTGTTCGGACAGGCGGCAGGCGTGATCCTGCAGTCAGAGCGGGCGAAAGCGTTTTTCCCCAAACGGGTCTGCAGGAAAGCGGTCGTTCTGAAAAATCCGCTGAATCCGGATTTCGTCCGCCCCGTTTTTTCGGGAGAACGGGAAAAGAAAGTGGCTGCGGTGGGACGTCTGGACGCCAATAAGAACCATGAAATGATCCTTCGCGCTTTTGCGGAGACAGCGGAGCGCTTCCCGGAATACAGACTTGTCATCTACGGCGGGGGAGAGCTTCGTGAGAAGCTCGTGAACCTTTCAGAGGAGCTGGGGCTTGCCGGACGTGTATTCCTTCCCGGTCCCGTGGATCATGTGGCGGACCGGATATACCGGGCCGGTATGTTCGTTCTTTCCTCCTACAGCGAGGGGATGCCCAATACGCTGCTGGAGGCCATGTGCATGGGGCTTCCCGTGATTTCCACAGACTGCTCCGGAGGCGGGGCCGCGGAACTGATCCGGGACGGGGAAAACGGCAGACTGGTGGCTCCCGGGGATGTGGATGCTCTGGCGGCGGCTATGCTTTTCTATATGGAGCATCCGGATCAGGCGGCCGCCTGCGGAAGAGCGGCGGCAGAGCTTCTGGAAAGCTTCCGTCCTGACCGGGTGGCGCGGGAATGGATGGAGTATCTGGAGGGGCTGATGCGGAAGTAACGGCGCGGGCAGTGCCGGACGCCGGGACAGACGGCGGAAAGGAAACGGATGGGATGTGCGGAATAGCAGGATTTTGCAGCTGGGGAAGGGAGAATCCCGCGGCAGCTGCCGACAGCTGGGAAAGAAATATCCGGAAAATGAATGACCGCATGAAGCATCGCGGGCCGGATGCTTCCGGTATCTGGGCTTCAGCGGATGCCTCTGTGGTGCTGGGGCACCGCCGTCTGGCGATCATCGATCTGTCGGAGACGGGCGCTCAGCCCATGATCTCCCACAGCGGACGTTATGTGATCGCCTTTAACGGGGAAATCTATAACTATAAGGAGATCGCGCAGAAGCTTCTTGACGAGAAAAAAACAGAAGCCTTTCGGGGAAGCTCCGATACGGAGGTGCTCCTGGAGGCGGCAGAGCATTACGGCGTGAAGGAAGCCGTTTCCATGTGCCGCGGAATGTTTGCCATCGCTCTGTATGATCAGAAGGAAAAACTCCTGTACCTGGTGAGAGACCGGGTGGGAGAGAAGCCCCTGTACTATGGCTTTGTCCGCGGAAGCTTTGTATTTGCCTCGGATCTTGGCTCCATCGCCGTGCTGGACGGCTTTGAAAAACAGATCAACAGGGAAGTGCTGGATATCTATTTTACCCATGGCTATATTCCGGCTCCCTATTCCATTTACCGGAACATCAGCAAGCTGAAGCCGGGATGTATTCTGACCATACGGGCTCCCTTTGAAAAAGAAGGGATCGGGATAGAAGCCTACTGGTCCATGAAGGAAGCGGCGAAGAAAGGACAGAGCAATCTGTTTCAGGGCAGCAGGAAGGAAGCTGCCGACGAGCTGGAACGGCTCCTGAAACGCTCCATTGAGGGACAGATGACGGCGGATGTTCCCGTCGGCGCCTTTCTTTCCGCCGGCATCGACAGCAGTACAGTGGTAGCCCTGATGCAGTCTCTGCATGCGGGAAAAGTGAGAAGCTTTACCATCGGCATGGAGGATAAAAAATACAACGAGGCGGAGGCTGCCCGGGAAATCGCGGCGCATCTGGGCACAGAACATACGGAGCTCTATATTACGGAAAAGGACGCGAAGGCGGTAATCCCGCAGCTGGCGGAGATGTTTTCCGAACCCTTTGCGGACTCTTCTCAGATTCCCACCTATCTGGTGAGCAGGATGACGAGAGAGCACGTGACGGTTTCTTTAAGCGGAGACGGAGGGGACGAGCTGTTCTGCGGCTATACTTCCTATGTATCTACGCTCCGGGCCTGGGAGAGGATCCGCAGGGTCCCCGGTTTTATCCGATATCCGGCAGGGAAGCTCCTCGCCGGCCTTCCTTTCAGATCGGACGACTGGAGGATCAGGGGAAAGCTTCTGCAGGCAAGGGATGCCTGCCAGGTCTACCAGATGAGCTATGAAACCAATCCGCTGAATCACAGGATTGCTCTTGAACGGGGAACCCTTCCCTACTATTATACGGAATATGAAGCGGATTATCTGCCGGAGCAGAACCATAATATCATGCTGATGGATATGCTCATGTACCACCCGGACGATATCCTGGTAAAGGTGGACCGGACCGCTATGGCGGTATCCCTGGAAACCAGGGTCCCCATGCTGGACAAGGATGTGGTGGAATTTGCCTGGAGCCTTCCGGTGGAATACAAACGCAGCGGAGAGAACGGGAAGCTTGTGCTCCGGGATGTGCTGTATCGCTATGTGCCGAAGGAAATGATGGACCGTCCCAAAAAGGGATTCTCCATCCCCGTGCAGAAGTGGCTGAAGGAGCCGTCCATGCGGGAGTGGGCGGAAAGCCTGATCGACCGCAGACTGCTTCAGGAGCAGGGACTTCTGAATCCGGATGTGGTATGGAATATCTGGAAGGATTTTCAGGAAAACGGTGTGTGGAGAAAACAGATCTGGTATATTCTTATGTTCCAGGAATGGATGATGAAGCAGTATGCCGTATGACAGGATCGCCGCCGGCTTTGCCGTCCGGCGGCGCGGAATGAGGAATGCATGGAACTTTTGTCGGTGATCGTGCCAATTTATAATGTGGAGCCCTGGCTGGAACGATGTGTACGCTCTATTCGGGAGCAGACCTATGACAGGCTGGAGATCCTTCTGGTAGACGACGGTTCCACAGATGGGTGCCCTGCTCTCTGTGACCGGTTTGCGGGGGAGGATTCCAGGATACGTGTGCTTCATAAGGAAAACGGCGGGCTGTCGGATGCCAGAAATGCGGGGATCGATGCGGCGAAGGGAACCTACATCGCCTTTGTGGATGGAGACGACTGGATCGATGCAGAGATGTATGAGGCCATGATAACGGCTCTTGAGGAAGAGGGAGCGGACCTGTGTGCCTGCAGCTATAAGCGGATCAGCAGAGACGGCAGCCTGGATCCTTCCGCGGGCGGAAGAACCGTCTGGGAAGGACAGGGAATGCTGGAAGTCTTCCTTCTGGAAAAGGATGAATATCAGATTCAGAATTCAGCATGGAATAAGGTGTACAGGAGACAGCTTCTGGAAGGTCTTCGCTTCCCGAAGGGAAAGCTTTACGAGGACATCGTGTTCACCACGAAGCTGCTTGCCCGGATCCGAAGGGGTGTCTACCTGGACAGGGCTTTCTACAATTATGTGATCGACCGGGATGGAAGCATCATGAACCAGGGGATAAAGAAGAGCATTTTCAGGGATCAGATCCCTGCCTACGAGGAAAAAGAAGCTTTTCTCAGGGGAATCGGAAGAGACGATCTTGCGGATATACACCGGTACTTTTTTTATAAAAGGCTTCTGATTTACTACCGTACTCTTCAGACCACAAAAGATCCGGAACGGAAGCGATACTGCGCCTGGATCAGACAGAGGCTGAAGCGGGATGCCGGAGAGATGGAACGGGTCTACGGCTGCAGGGGGGCCAGCGCGAACGAATACAGAAAGATGAAGCTTTTTCTGCGGTCTGCTGTGCTGTTCCGCCTGATTATGCGGATCAACGAGAAGCTGATCATTCCTGTCAGAATGCGGGGCAGGGGATGAGACATCCGCAGCGCGGAAAGAATCGAAGGAGAAGCCGGTTATGGTGATCGTACAGCTGTCCGGAGGACTCGGCAATCAGATGTTTGAATATGCCCTGTACCTCCGGCTGAAAGCGGATGGCAGACAAGTAAAGATTGACGACAGTACCTGTTACGGACATGAGGGAGAACGTCCCCTGCAGCTTGGCCGGGTATTCGGGGCGGTCTATGACCGGGCATCGGAGGAGGAGCTGCGCCGCATGACAGATTCTTTTCCGGACCTGCCTTCCCGGATCAGACGAAAGCTTTTCGGCCGGAAAAATCTTTCTTACCGGGAGTCCGGCGTGAATTTTGACCCGGAGGTCCTGCGAAGGGAGCCGGCCCTGCTGGAGGGCTGTTTTCAGAGCGAGCGCTATTTTGCTCCTGCCGCGGCCCGGGTGAGGGAGGCTTACCGTTTCCGCCCTGAGGCTCTTTCCCTTTCAGAGCGGTCGGTCCGCCTGGAGAGACAGCTGAAGAAGGCAAAGCATCCGACGGTCAGCGTCCATGTGCGCAGAGGAGATTATCTGGATTCCTCCCACGGCGGAATATATTCGGGCATTTGTACGCAGGATTATTATGAAAGGGCCATGCGGAGGGTCCGGGAGGAGCTGGAGGATGCTGTTTTCTATGTGTTTTCCAATGATCCGGATTGGGCGCGGGCGCATTTTGACCAAAAAGGCTGCGTGGTGCCGGAAGGCGGCACTGAGGCTGCAGGATATGAAGACCTGTATCTGATGAGCCAGTGTCAGCATCATATCATTGCCAACAGCAGCTTCAGCTGGTGGGGAGCGTGGCTTTCCGAAAATCCGAAGAAGCTGGTGATCGCGCCGGACAGATGGCTGAACGGAACGGAATGCAGAGATATTTATACGAAGGATATGCTCCGGATATGAGTGTGGCGTCGGGCGGGAGACGCGCGGCGCGCGTGTCTCAGCGCAGTAAAACTGCGTTTCGCGACGCTTCGGCAGGGAGGTAAAAATGAAGAAAGCGGAGAAATTGAAGCTCCCGAACGTAACGCTGTGCGCCATGACCAGTGTGCGTGTGCGGGAGACGATCAGAGCAATGGAATACAGCATGAGGGGCATTGAATTTGCGGATGCTCTGATCATTACGGACAGAAAGCCGTTTTTTCTGCCCAAGGGCATTCATTACCGGCATACCTCCCGCCTGAAGCATATCAATGATTTCAATTATAAAATGGTCTATGAGCTGGGAGACTATATTGAGACGGATTTTGTGATGCTGGTGCATTATGACGGCTTTATCGTCCATCCGGAGCTTTGGAGGGAGGAATTCCTGGATTATGACTATATTGGAGCGCCCTGGCCGCTTCCTAAGGAAGGGGATGCCACCACCTACCGGGATATTCACGGAAATCTGTGCCGGGTGGGAAACAGCGTGGGCATCCGCAGCAGACGGCTTCTTCGTTATCCCAAAGAGGCAAAGGTGCCGTGGACGCCGGAAAAAGGCTGGTACAATGAGGATGGCTTCCTCTGCTGCCGGATCCGGCATCTGCTGGAGGCGGAGGGGATGCGGATCGCCCCCCTTGAGGTGGCAAAATATTTCGGCCACGAGCACATGATTCCGGAGATAGAGGGAATCACCCCCTTCTCCTTCCACAAATGGGAGGGCACCAACGCCGGTTATCCGGATTTCCGCAGAAAACACAGATGTCTGGACGCACTGCGAAGGCTGCACGGGCGGATGGTGAACGGAAGGAAAGGCTGACAGAAGCCGGGAAAAAGGCGGAGATGCCGGGCCTCGTAGAAGGAAGATACTGGAGAAGGAAGACACTATGGTATATGACTGTTTTCAGTTTTTCAACGAACTGGATATTTTAAAGCTTCGGCTTCATGTTCTGGATCCGGTGGTGGACCGGTTCGTGATCAGCGAGGCCACGGAGACCTTTTCCGGGAAGCCGAAGCCCCTGTATTACGAAGAAAACAAGGAAATGTTCGCGGAATTCGCCCATAAGATCATCCATGTGGTGGTGGACGATACGCCGCCCGGCTATACCCATGACCGGGATACCTTCCAGAAAAACGCGGTGGGACGGGGGCTGAAGGACTGTACGGATGAGGATATCATTCTTTTCAGCGATCTGGACGAGATCCCCAATCCGGAGAAGGTGAAGGAGATCCTGCAGAATTTCGATCCCGGGAAGATCTATCATTTCGCCCAGCGGATGTTCTACTGCTATCTGAACATGGAAGAGGTGTCGGGCAGCCTGCTCTCCTATGCGGGAGAGTTTCCCGGCGTGGAGAAAAAGCAGTGGATCGGCTCCAAAATGTGCAGCTTCCGCCTTCTGCGGGAGCAGAACCTGAAGCTGGGAGAGCTTCGTTTCCCGGAGCGCAAGGAGATCGGAATCCGTGTGGCAGACGGCGGCTGGCACTTCGGCTACATGGGCGGCCACGGGGAGAAGAACGCAAAGAAGCGGGTGGCGGAAAAAGTGCGTTCCGCGGCCCATCAGGAATTCAACAGGGCGGAGATCCTTTCCGGTGTGGACGACAATATCCGGGACGGAAAGGATCTTTTCGGAAGAAACGCTTCCTTCCGGAGAGTGGAGATCGACGATACCTATCCGGAGTACCTGCGAAACCACCTTTCGGAATACGATTTTCTGATTCTGAAAAAGGAAAACGGCGCGCACAGGGCGCTGCGGCACGGAAAGGCCTGGCTCCGGAAGAACTGGTACCGGGCGGGCAGGGGCGTAAAGCGCGTCTGCAGGAAGTTTTCCGGGAAGGGATGAAGAGGATGGAGAAAGAGATGAGGCAGGAAGAGACCGGACGGAAGAACGGCGGGCTGCAGA
>CALWGL010000029.1 GCA_944380025.1 uncultured Lachnospiraceae bacterium | reverse complement strand
GTATCAGAGCATCCTGCCGGATATGAAGCAGGGGTTTTCGATATGGGAGAAGGAATCAACGGCAGTATTTTCCCGACTCATGAAAAGTAACAATAGTAAGTTACTGTTCAGCCTTCGGCAGAACAGTAACGGCATCCGGCCATTCCAATCGCTTCGCGATGGGCCGGATGCTTCCTGCCTGTACGTTTTTGTACGGTCTGCGCAGTAAATGCGCAGACCTGTCTGAACAGTAACAATAGTAACAAATTTTCAACTGTTCAGCGAAGAAAAGGATTGTATTCTTACGGACGGTATGCTATGCTGTTTTCACAGCAGGATTTCCGGGAACGGTTCTGTGCCTTCCCGCAATACGGGATCTGCTGTGCTGTCACGGACGGATCAGGCCGGATGACGGCATGTCTGAAGTATCTTTTTTATTTTTTCTGTTTTATTTCCCGCATTTTTAAGGAAAAGGAACGGGGGGATTCTGTCCCGGAAGCGGTCTTTTGGAAGGAATGCCCCAGGAGAAGGAGGGTGACGCGGCTTTGTTTTATGATTATCCCGCTCTGGAAGGAGCATGGGCGCATTCTGTGACGGAGGAGCCGGACGGGGCTGAAAAGGTGTCCGGTGAAAAAAGAGAGGAGGTGGCGGAGTTTCTGGAGCGGCTTCGGGAGGATTCCGCGCTCTACGGACGTTTTCTGGATCTTCCGCCGCGGCTTCGGAAGGAATTTCTCGATTTCTGCACCGGGCAGAAGGGGGTGAAGATCACCTACGATCCGTTTTTCAGATTCGTTTTTAACCCCGAACTTCATCCGGAACGGCTGGAACGCCTGCTGAGCAGCATCCTGAAAGAAAAGGTAAGGATCCGCCGGGTCCTTCCGCCGGATCCCATGCGCTTTCATGAAAGCATGCCCCTGGTCATCATGGATATTCTTGTGGAGCTGGCCGGCGGAGCGCTCTGCAGTGTGGAGATCCAGAAGGCGCCTTATGCTTTCCCGGGGCAGCGCGCGGCCTGCTGCTCTTCGGAACTGGTGGTGCGGCAGTATTCCCGGGAAAGGCAGAAGGCGAAGGCGGAAGGGATCCCGTTTTCCTATCATAACCTGTCCAGAGTATACACCGTGGTGCTTCTGGAAAAAAGCAGCGGCGACTTCTGCCGCTATTCGGACCATTATGTGCACCGTGCCGCGCAGGTTTTTGATACGGGGCTTTCCCTGAACCTTCTGCAGGAATATGTTTTTATTTCCCTGGACATTTTTCGGACCATCGTTCATGAAGCAAAGGAAGAGCCGGAAGCATGGCTCATGTTTCTCAGCTCGGATGATCCCGCGGATATCGCCCGCGTGACCGCGGCGTTCCCGGAATTTGCGGAATACTACAGGGAGATTGCGGATCTCAGAGAAAACCCCAAGGAGCTGATCGGCATGTTCGGCAGAACGCTTGCAGAAATGGATCGTGACGAATATTTCGGCATGATGGAACAGCTCAGGGAAGATGTAAAAAATCTTTCCGAACAGACACAGAGACTGAGAAAGGAAAAGGAAAGCCTGGAATGGGAAAAGCTTTCTGTGGAGAAGGCAAACCGCAGCCTCGCGGATGAGAAGCAGAGCCTGGAGGAGCAGATCGGCCGCCTTCTGGAACAGAGGAAGCGTATGACCGGCAGGTTGTGACAAACCTCTTGTCATAAGGAAATGAATCTGCTATAATCGTAGCGGTTTCGGAAAACATGCGTTTTTTCCGGATATACTGCCGCCTGCGCGGGCAGAGCGGCAGGGGTTTCTATTTTCACACACCAAAAGGAGATATCAAAATGAGAGGAAACATTGTAGTGGGACAGTCCGGCGGACCGACCGCTGTCATCAACTCTTCCGTTGCCGGCGTATATGCGGCTGCCAAGAAGCTTGGCGTAAAGAAGATTTATGGTATGGTACACGGGATCGAAGGATTCCTGCAGGACAATCTGGTCGATCTGGGAGAATACCTGGACGATGAGACCGGGATCGAGCTGCTGAAGAGAACCCCTTCCGCGTTCCTGGGATCCTGCCGTTTCAAGATGCCCAAGATCGAAGGACATGAGGATGTATATGAGAAGGTTTTCGAGATCATGGAGAAGCATGATATCGAGTGCCTGTTCTATGCGGGCGGAAACGATTCCATGGATACGGTGAAGATGCTTTCCGATTATGCCGCAGCTCATAACAAGCCGCAGCGCTTCATGGGCGTGCCCAAGACCATCGACAACGACCTGCCTGTAACGGACCACTGCCCGGGCTATGGCTCCGCTGCAAAATATATCGCAACCAGCATGAAGGAGATCATCCGCGACAACGAGTCCTTCGGTGTGGAGAAGCCCACCGTATGCATCGTGGAGATCATGGGACGTCATGCAGGCTGGCTGACCGCCGCCGCAGCTCTGAGCCGCGGAGACGACTGCACCGGACCGGATGCGATCTATCTGCCTGAAGTGACCTTTGATATGGACAAGTTCATGGAGAAGGTAAAATATCTTGCGGCTACCAAGTCTTCCGTCGTGATCGCGGTATCCGAGGGTGTTGCGCTGGCGGACGGCCGTTTCGTTTGCGAGCTGGGCAACGCTTCCGATTTCGTGGATGCCTTCGGCCACAAGCAGCTTTCCGGCTGCGCGGCTACCCTGGCCAACAAGGTCGCTGCTGAGACCGGCCTGAAGACCCGTGCGGTTGAGTTCTCCACCCTGCAGCGCGCCGCTTCCCACCTCGCTTCCCTGACCGATATCAACGAAGCGTTCCAGGTAGGATATGACGCGGTGAAGGCTGCCGAGGAAGGCAAGACCGGCATGATGATCACCCTGAACCGCAACGGAGACGATCCTTATCAGTGCGGCACCAGCGCTTACGATATCCACGCGATCGCGAACGTGGAAAGACCGGTTCCCGCAGAGTGGATCACCGAGGACGGCTGCGATGTGAACGAGGGCTATATCAAGTATGCGAGACCGCTCATCATGGGCGAACTGCAGCCTCTGTTCATCAATGGCGTTCCGCGTCATCTGGTGAGAAAATAAAATCTGCGCCGGCCTGGCGTTTTGACTCTGAACGGCGGGATGTCCGATATATTTCGGGCGTCCCGCCGTCTGTTTTCGCGATAAGCCCGGAGGGCGGCTGCCATGCCCGCAGGAGCAGCCATCTGCACGTCCGGCCATCTGCCGGACAGGCAGCGCGCCGCGTGACCGGAGGATCGTGCGGAAGGGAAGGATTTGCGGTTTAGAGGATTTTTATTCCAAGGACACACAATTTTCACAATTGAGGTTTAGGATATTTTATATCAAAAGGAAGTACACCAGCTCAGACGACAGTGGAACCCGGGTATGCCGCAAAGCGGGCGCCTTCCTAATCATATCAGGAGGCAGAGTCATGAACGATCAGAAAGAAGAAGCAAAAATTGAAAAATATGCAGCGAAGAAGAAATCCGGTCCCATCATAAAGATCATGGATAAGGCGGATACGGAGGTGCTGATTGAGGCGCTGGGGGCGCTTGGCGGGATCGGCGATGAGGATTCGGCCAACAAGATCACCCATTATCTGGACCATTCGGATGCAAAGGTGAGGGTTGCAGCCTGTAAGGCTGCTCTGGTGATCGATACGGAGTATATGAGGACCAGAGTCAGACATCAGCTTGCCGTTGAGCAGGATGCGGAGGCGAAGAAGGAGATACAGGAAGCGCTCAACGCAGTCAAGGAAGCAAGAGTATAAGCGGAAAGCTGACCGGAAAGAGAATACGGGCCGCCGCAGGATCGAAGAAAGATCCTGCGGCGTTTTTTTACGCGATAAGCCCGGAGGGCGGCCGCGCGGATGGTCAGGCTTGCCTGAACAGACGTGCGGACATCCGACGGGTAACGGACAGCGAGCAGCTTATGCTGCGAGCTGCCCGTTACAGCGAACGGCATCGCCGTGAGCTGGGCGTATCGCGCAATCAGGAGTGCGCCTTGACAAAAGAGGGGGAGGGGAGTATGCTGACCTTATGGGAAAACGTTTTCCAATGCGTTTTTTCCATAGATGCAGTCTGTTGAGAGATTCGGATGATCAGGGCATGGAGGAAGAGATGTCGTCCATAAAGGATGTTGCCCGCAGGGCCGGTGTGGCGGTTTCTACGGTGTCCAAGGCGCTAAACGGCTATCCCAATGTAAGCAGGGAAACCAGGGTAAAGGTGAATGAGGCGGTAAAGGAGCTGAATTTTACTCCAAACCTGCTCGCTTCTGCGCTTTCTTCCAAGAAGGCCGGAAGGGTGGCGCTTCTGATCAATCTGAATATGGATTCACAGGCGGTGGATGAGATCGATATGCAGTATCTGTCCGGCGCCATCAGCACGGCAGTGGAGAAAAGGCTGGATGTGGTAACGATCTTTTTTTCCATGCTCCGCGGCCGCAGCGTTTCGGAGATCGCGGATTATTTTCATTCCCAGGGCATAGAAGGGATCATCATCTACGGAATGGGAAAAGAGGACAGAGTGCTGCAGGAGCTGATCGAACGGAAGGAATTCCGGATCGTGGCGGTGGATGTGCCGGTGGTGAACGAGGTTACTTCATCCGTTCAGATCGACCATGGACAGGCGCAGTATGAGGTTGCCAGGAAAACGGTCATGGAAAACAGAGGGAAGAGCGTCCTCTATCTTTCCGGACGGCCGGATGGGTATGTGACGCAGGAGCGGCTTGCCGGCATCCGGAGACTGGCGATGGAAGAGGGGCTTTCCCTTCTGATCAAGGAGGGGGATTTCAGTGAAAAGAAGGCCAGAGAGCTGACGTTTCGCTATGCCTCCGGGTACGATGTGATCGTGTGCGCGTCGGATCTGATGGCGATCGGAGCCATGCGGGCGCTGCAGGAAATGGATATCTTCCGCCCGGTATGCGGCTTTGACGGCATTACGCTGATGTGTTATGCCGGAATGCAGATGAATACGGTGAGGCAGGATTTCCGCCGGATCTCGGAGCTGGCGATGCAGGAGATGGGAAGACTGCTGGAAGGCGGATCCGGAAGACGGATCGTGCCGGAATATCAGATCATCAGAATGCAGTATCAGGATGTACTGAACTGAATTCGGAATGGGAGAATGCTATGACAGTAATGGATACGCTTCAGAGGGAGATCCTGGAAGTGAAAATGGAACAGGAAATGATCAGCCTGGCTGACAAGTCCTTCGGAAAGAGCCTGGAGGAATGCACGGACAGGGAGCTTTATCATGTGATCCTGAATCTTGTAAAGGGCATGATGGGGGCGACGATCCCCATCGACGGAAAGAAGAAGGTGTATTATATCTCGGCGGAGTTCCTGATCGGGAAGCTGCTTTCCAACAATCTGATCAATCTTGGCATATATGACAAGGTGGATTCCATCCTGAAGGCGCATGGGAAGGATATGGCGCGGATCGAGGACGCGGAGCCGGAACCGTCCCTTGGAAATGGCGGTCTGGGAAGACTGGCGGCCTGCTTCATGGATTCCATCGCGACCCTGGGACTTCCGGGGGAGGGGATCGGCCTGAATTATCATTTCGGGCTGTTTCATCAGAAGTTCGCGGACGGCCTGCAGACGGCACAGAAGGATGTGTGGATCGAGCCGGACTCCTGGCTGACCAGGACGGACACCGGCTTTGACGTGTTCTTCGGGGACCGGAAGGTGAGGTCAAGGCTGTACGACATCGATGTGATCGGCTATGACAGCGGCGTGAACAAGCTCCGTCTGTTCGATCTGGAATCGGTTGACGAGGGGCTGGTGAAGGAGGGCATCACCTTCGATAAGACGGCGGTGGATAAGAATCTGACCCTGTTCCTTTATCCGGACGATTCCGATGAGGAAGGAAATCTTCTGCGCATTTACCAGCAGTATTTCATGGTGAGCAATGCCGCGCAGCTCATCCTGAAGGAAATGAAGGAAAAGCACAATGACCTTCGGCATCTGGATGAGTTTGCGGTCATTCAGATCAATGATACCCATCCTTCCATGATCATCCCGGAGCTGATCCGGATCCTGGTGGAGGATAAGGCGTTCACCATGGATGAGGCAGTGAGTGTGGTGAGCCGTACCTGTGCCTATACCAATCACACCATTCTGGCTGAGGCGCTGGAAAAATGGCCGCTTTCCTATCTGGAGAAGGCGGTCCCCCAGCTGGTGCCCATCATCCGGGAACTGGACAGAAGGGTGAAGGAAAAATACAGCGATCCGGAAGTGTACATCATTGATGAAGAGGAGCGCGTCCATATGGCGCATATGGACATTCACTACGGCTTCTCCGTAAACGGCGTCGCGGCGATCCATACGCAGATCCTGAAGGAGACGGAGCTCCATCCGTTTTATGAGATCTATCCGGAAAAATTCAATAACAAGACCAACGGCATCACCTTCCGCAGATGGCTGCTTTCCTGCAACAGGCCGCTGGCGGAGCTGATCACGGAAACCATCGGAGAGGGATTTCACAAGAACGCGGATGAGCTGGAGAAGCTTCTGGAATTTCAGGATGATGAGGAATTCCTGGAAAAGCTCTGGCAGATCAAAAAGGAGAACAAGAAAAAGCTCGCCGCTTACCTTCTGGAAAAGGAAGGCGTGTCCATCGATCCGGAATCCGTTTTTGATATTCAGATCAAACGGCTTCATGAATATAAGCGCCAGCAGATGAATGCGCTGTATATCATTCACAAGTATCTGGAGATCCGCGGCGGGAAGAAGCCGTCCGTGCCCGTCACCTGTATTTTCGGCGCGAAGGCGGCGCCTGCCTATGTGATCGCCCAGGATATCATTCACCTGATCCTTGTGCTGCAGAAGATCATCAACAGCGACCCGCTGGTGAGCCCTTACCTGAAGGTGGTAATGGTGGAAAACTACAACGTGAGTTATGCGGAAAAGCTGATCCCGGCCTGCGACATTTCCGAACAGATCTCCCTGGCATCCAAGGAGGCCTCCGGAACGGGCAACATGAAGCTCATGGCGAACGGGGCGGTCACGCTGGGAACGGCGGACGGCGCGAATGTGGAGATCCATGAGCTGGTCGGGGATGACAATATCTATATTTTCGGAAAGGACTCGGAAACGGTCATCGCCCATTATAAAAATGAGGATTACGTTTCCCGGGATTATTATGAAAAGAGTCCCGTGATCAGAGAAGCGGTGGATTTCATCGTCGGAAAGCAGGCTCTTGCGGCCGGCCATGAAGAGAACCTGAAGAGGCTGCATGACGAGCTTCTGAAGAAGGACTGGTTCATGACGCTCCTGGATCTGGAAGAATATATCGCGGTGAAGGACCGTATGCTGGAGGATTACGGGGATCGGGAAAAGTGGAAGAGGATGATGCTTGTCAACATCGCGAGATCAGGATATTTTTCTTCCGACCGTACGATCCGGGAATACAACGAGGATATCTGGAAGCTGTCCTGAGGCATCCGGATAAGGGGTTATTCAGAAGATGGGCTATAATGACTGGAACGATCTGGGAAACGATATCCGCAGGATGGTTGACGACGCGGTGAACGCCGGGGATTTTCGCAGACTGGACGAAAACATCCGCCGTACGGTGGCGGACGGGCTGGAGAATCTTGGGAACAGCCTGAAAAAAGGAATGGAAAGCATGGCCGGGGAAAAGCCCGGACAGGGACAGAGCCCCCGGCCGGCCGCCGGGGCTCCGGCGGACCGGAGAGAATGCGGGCAGGCTTCGGAACGCGGCCCGGTTTTGGAACGCGGCCCGGTTTCGGGGCATACGGCTTTTCCCGGAAGGGGAAGCTTCGCCGGACTGCGGAGCAGGAATCCGCTTTTCGCAAAGACCATCGGAGCGCAGGCCGGAGGCGTGGCGCTGACGGCTGTGGGCTGCACGATAGCAGGAGGCTGCCTCATTGCGCTCCTTGTGTGCTGCATCATGAGTTTTGCCGGACTGGCCGGAACGGTCCTTGCCGCGGCGGCGGTGATCCTCGGCATGCTGCTTGTGCCTGCGGCTGCCGCCGCCCTTGCCGGGATGGGCTTTCTGGGGAGAGCGAAGCGGTTCGCCAGATATGTGGAAGCCCTTGAGGGACGTACCTTCTGCGGGATCGAAGAGCTGGCGGAACGGACGGGGAGGTCTCCCCGCTTTGTCCGGAAGGACGTGGAGCGGATGATCCGGTCCCGGTGGTTCAGGCAGGGACATCTGGACAGACAGGGAACCTGTCTGATCGTCAGCGAGGAAACCTACAGGCAGTATCTGGAAAGCGAAAAACAGGCGGAACTGCGCAGACAGCAGGAACAGGAACGCCTGAGCAGAGAGCGCAGGGAAAAGGAGGAACTATCTGAGGAGATCCGGAAGATGATGGAGACCGGGAGGAGCTATATCGAAAAGATCGAACGCAGCAACGACGCGATCCCGGGAGAGGAGATCTCCGGAAAGATTTCCCATATGCAGGCCATCGTGGAGCGCATTTTTGAACGGCTGAAGGAAAAACCGGACTGCGCGGATGATCTCCGCCGTTTCATGGAGTATTATCTTCCCACCACGGTGAAGCTGCTGGACGCTTATGAAGAGCTGGACCGCCAGCCGGTCCAGGGAGAAAACATCCGAAATGGAAAGCAGGAGATTGAGAAAACGCTGGATACGCTGAATCTGGCCTTTGAAAAACTCCTGGACAGTCTGTTTGAGGATACGGCATGGGATGTGGCGGCGGATATCTCCGTGCTTCAGACCATGCTTGCCCAGGAGGGACTGACGGAACAGAAACTGAAGGCGGAGAAAGAGAGGTAGCTATGAGTGACGCATTCAAAGATCTTGCGGCAGCGCCGACCCTGACGCTGGATCCGTTTCCGGCAGAAGAGCCGGCCGTGCCCGCGCCCGAACCGGAGACCGTGGTACAGGAGTGGGACGACAGCATGCTGAGCGATGAGGAAAAGAGGATGGTGGAGGAGTTTTCCGGGCAGATCGATCTGAAGAACTCCGCTCTCGTCCTTCAGTACGGCGCGGGCGCGCAGAAAAAGATGGCCGATTTTTCGGAAAAGGCGCTGGAAAATGTGAAAACGCAGGATCTGGGAGAGGTGGGAGAACTGCTGGGAAGCGTTGTGACGGAGCTGAAGAGCTTCGACGCGGAGGAGGAACGGGGAATCCTGGGCTTCTTCAGGCGGGGCGCGGGCAGGATCACCGCCATGAAGGCGAAATACGCGAAGGCGGAAGCCAATGTAAACCGGATCTGTCAGGTGCTGGAAGGACATCAGGTCCAGCTCATGAGGGATTCCGCCATGCTGGATAAGATGTATGAGCTGAACAGAACCTATTTTAAAGAGCTTTCCATGTATATCCTTGCGGGGAAAAAGAAGCTGGCCGAGGTGAGAAACGGAGAGCTGAAGCAGGCTGTTCAGAAGGCGCAGCAGAGCGGCCTTCCGGAGGATGCGCAGGAGGCAAGGGATCTGGATTCCATGTGCGGCCGGTTTGAGAAGAAGCTGCACGATCTGGAGCTGACCCGCATGATCTCCATCCAGACGGCGCCTCAGATCCGGCTGGTCCAGAACAATGACACGCTCATGGTGGAGAAGATCCAGTCCACGCTGGTGAATACCATTCCTCTGTGGAAGAGCCAGATGGTGCTTGCCCTTGGCGTGGAGCATTCCGCTCAGGCGGCCGCCGCGCAGCGTCAGGTGACGGACATGACCAACGAGCTTCTGAAGAAGAATGCCGCCGCGCTGAAGACCGCGACCCTGGAGACCGCGAAGGAATCCGAACGCGGCGTTGTGGATATGGAGACCCTCAGGGCGACCAACGAATCCCTGATCTCAACGCTGGACGAGGTGATGCGCATCCAGCAGGAGGGCAGGCAGAAACGCCAGGAAGCGGAGGCTGAGATGAGCCGCATGGAGAATGAGCTGAAGGCCAAGCTTCTGCAGATCAGCGGCTGAGAGACGCATGCTCTGCCGGGAAAGCAGAAGAACCCTTCGGGCGCTTCAGGATCTGCTCAGGACGGAGTTGTGATAGGCGGGATCCATGGTCACTTCTTTTCCGAACCAGTCAGGCGGCAGAAAGCGCCCGGCCGCTTCCAGGTCGGGGAACTCCACCTCCGCGATGACGAGAGGCGCAAGGTCTCCGAGAAAAACATCCAGTTCTATGGTGTACGGCCCGCAGGGCAGCAGATAGCGTCGTTTGGTGATGATGCGTCCGTCCGCTTTCCGGAGCAGATGGCGGTAGGCCTCTTCGGTCAGGGGAAGATCGTATTCCTCTCTGGCCAGGAGGCCTTTTCCTTTATAGGTGAGATAGTATCTGTCGCTGTCCCGGCGTACGCGGACGACGGGATCCGTGCTCAGGTATCCCTGCTCGATCATGCGGCAGGGATACGTATCCAGGTGTTCCGGAAGAGCTGTTATGAGAAATTTCCGTTCGATCTCCATGGAGGTTCCTTCCTTTCTGCCGGCGGGAAATGCGGTCCGCCGTCTTCTCCTATTATAGCCGGCTGCGGAACGTCTGTCATTCATATTTTTTTCATAAATTTCTGCGGTTTTGTTCATTGGATGAAAAAGGGGATTCTGTTATAATAAGACCGTCGGCGGGGATGGATCCGCCGGCCGGATAAGAAATGAGACAAGGAAAAGAGGGATGCACAATGAGCAGGATCGGTGTTTTTTTTGCGGACGGGTTCGAGGAGATCGAGGCCCTGACTGTGGTGGATCTCGCCAGAAGGGCGGGGATCGAAGTACGCATGATCTCCGTGGAGGAAAAGGAGGAGTCGGAGGGCTCCCACGGCATTACGGTGCGGATGGATGAGAAGCTTTCCGATACGGATTTTTCAAAGCTGGATATGCTGGTGCTTCCGGGAGGGAAGAAGGGGACCGAGGGACTGGAAGGCTGCGGAGCGCTGATGGAGCAGCTGGACGCCTTTTTCCGCGCGGGAAGGCCTGTGGCGGCGATCTGCGCCGCGCCCAGCATTTTCGGGCACAGAGGATATCTGAAGGGAAAACGCGCCACATCCTATCCTTCCTTTGAAAGCCATCTGGAGGGCGCGCAGGTGACCGGAGCGGCGGCGGAGACGGACGGGAATGTGATCACGGGCCGCGGAATGGGCTGTTCCATTCCCTTTGCGCTGGCTGTGGTGGAGTACCTTGCGGGAAAAGCGGAGGCGGACCGGGTCGCGGAGTCGGTGGTATATACCGGATAGGAAGACAGAGGTAGGAGAATGAATCTTTTATTTTTTCTGACGCCCAAAAGCGAAGTGGCGTATGTGGAGGAGAACGATTCCCTGCGTCAGGTCCTGGAGAAGATGGAGTACCATGGCTATACCGCCGTCCCCCTGCTTTCTCCGGACGGCAGATACATAGGGACCATCACGGAAGGGGATGTGCTCTGGAAGCTGAAGAAGGAGAATTTTCCGGATCTCCGCGAGATGGAAAATATTTCCGTCATGCAGATCGCCCGAAAAAGGGACAACAAGGCGGTCCATGCTAATGTGGACATGGAGGGCCTCCTGGAACGGGTGACGCGCCAGAATTTTGTTCCCGTAGTGGATGATGAAAGGACCTTCATCGGGATCGTGACCAGAAAGGACGTGATCCTGTATCTGATGAAGGAGCTTCGGAAGAAGCAGGAACAGGAAAAATAAAAAGGACCCGGCTGCCTGAAGCAGCCGGGCCTTTTTTGCGCACCGCGCGCTGTCAGCAGGGGCAGTTATTTCATCTGCTCTTCCTGCTTTTTGATCATTCTGCGTACCATCTCGCCGCCGATGGAACCGGCTTCTCTGGAAGTCAGATCACCGTTATAGCCTTCCTTCAGGGTCACGCCCAGTTCGGAAGCCACCTCGGTCTTGAAACGGTCCATAGCAGCCTTCGCTTCAGGTACCTCAACTCTATTGGATCTGTTGGAATTTGCCATGTCGCATTCACCTCCGTAAATTGTGGTTCTTTTTCTCTCCGGCGTCTGTACGGCCGGCTTGTCTGTAAGATAAGCGGGCGGCTCCAACCGTATGCCGTCCGCTTATCCTGTGGGGGAACGAGGACCGCGTGCCGGCTTTTCGTTTGTTTCCGTCGCTTATCTTGGTGTTATTATCTGCGCTCCCTGCGGTTTTATCCGCGGGAGGCGCTGGAAATTTCAGGAGGCTCCTCTGACCGGCGCGTACGGAAAGGGTTCCGGCCGGAAAGCGGCCCGTCCATCGCCGGAGGAGACCCGGACGACGGCCGGTTTCATTTGTGAAGAGACGGGAAACGTGGTACAATGCATTTTGAGCAAAGCAAAAAAACAGAAAAAAGGAGCTACAGAGTGGAACGGCTTGTCAGTATCATCGTACCCGTTTATAATGCGGAAAAATATATAAGGCGCTGCGTGGACAGCATTCTGGTGCAGGATTATCCGGATTTTGAGCTGATCCTGATGGACGACGGGAGCACGGACGCGTCCGGAGCGATCTGCGACGAATATGCCGGCAGGGATGAAAGAGTCCGGGTGGTCCATAAGGAAAATACAGGAGTATCCGATACGCGCAATCAGGCGCTGGACCTGGCGCGGGGCGTTTATGTCCAGTTCCTGGACAGCGACGACTGGATCGTGCCGGAGGCGACGCGGCTCCTGGTGCAGGCAATGGAAAAAAATGACTGTGACATGGTGATCTCGGATTTTTACCGTGTGGCGGGAGAAAGGCTCGCCCGGAAGGGAGATATCGAGGAGAACCGTGTGCTGACGCGGCAGGAATTCGCGGCCTGCATGGTGGAAAATCCGGCGGATTTCTATTACGGCGTGCTCTGGAACAAGCTGTATAAAAGAGAGATCATTGAGTCCGAACAGATCCGGATGGACGTTTCCATCAGCTGGTGCGAGGATTTCCTTTTCAATCTGGAATATATCCGGCACGCATCGTCATTTTACGCCCTGCAGGTGCCCATCTATTATTATGTGAAGCGGAAAGGAAGCCTGGTGAGCCAGGGGATGAGCATCACAAACGCCATGCGGATGAAAATCAATATCTTTGATTATTATAATGAATTTTATAAGGATATATACGATCATGAGGACTATGCGGATATCCGCCTGCAGGTCTACAGCTTTTTCTGGGCTG
Organism: uncultured Lachnospiraceae bacterium; assembly: GCA_944380025.1. Taxonomy (GTDB): domain Bacteria; phylum Bacillota; class Clostridia; order Lachnospirales; family Lachnospiraceae; genus Eisenbergiella. The sequence goes on along the minus strand of CALWGL010000029.1, from coordinate 9,366 downwards.
CGGCAAAGGACGGCGGCGTTCCGCCGGCTCCGCTTCCCGGCGGCAGGAAACTGGGAGAGGAGCGGATGCAGATCAGGAGAGAGCAGGTGGAAGGCGACGGCGTGATCATGGATCAGTACCGGAGCCGTCAGCTTCTGGATTATCAGATGGAGATCGCCGCGAAAAAGAACCGCCTGACGGCAGATGAAGCAAAGGTGCTCTTCACGCTGTATCAGTGCGGAGAGGTTGAGAGCATGCGCCGCCTTTCCGAGGTGTCGGATCTTCCCCTGCCGCGTCTGTTCCTCGCCCTGCAGAAGCTGGAACGAAAAAAGCTGGTGGAAATGTCGGACGAAAAGGGGACGGGCGCGGCGGACGGAGCGGACATGACGCCGGAGCCGGCGCAGGAAAAGGCGGATCCGGACGGGACGGCGGAAGCAGGAGAAAAGAAGAAAAAAGAGAAGCGGGAAAAAGAGAAAAGGGAGAAGGAGAAAAAGAGAAAGTCGGAAGAAAAGAAAGCGAAAAAGGCAAACCGGGGCCGGGCGGAAGAACGGAAGGAGAAGAACCGGATCCTGCTGCGCCCGGAGGCGGAGCAGGTGTGTGAGGAATTCCGGCTGATGCAGGAGGAGCTGAAGGAGATCTGTTTTGCCGGATTTACGGATGAGGAGAGAAGGACAGGAGAGGAGCTCCTGCGCAGGCTGAATGAAAATATGATCCGTTTTATGGCGAAGGAAGCGTAAGGACGCTGTCCGCCAGATAGGCGGCCTCGCTTTCCTCGTGGGTGACGAGGAGGACGGTCCGGCCGGGAGCCTTATGAAAGTGCAGGAGGACATAGTCCATGAGCTGCTTCCTGGTTTCCGTATCCAGGCCCTTGAAGGGCTCGTCCAGAAGGAGCAGATCCCAGGGGGCCAGAAGAGCGCGCAGCAGGGCTGTCCTGCGGCGCTGCCCGCCGGACATCTCCCGGACCGGCTGGCAGGCGCATCCGGAAAGGCCGGTCTGTGCGAGCGCCTCCAGGATCTCCCGGCGGGCGAGGGCGGAGCCGGTTACAAGACGGATGTTGGAGACGGGACTCAGGTTGGGGCAGAGCCGGTCTTCCTGAAAGACAGCGGAAAGACGCAGGCCGCCGGGAAATACAATCTGTCCGGAATCCGGCTGCTCCAGCCCCATGAGGATGCGCAGCAGCGTGGTCTTTCCGGCGCCGGAGGGAGCCATGACGGCGGTAATGCGGCCGATTGGAACACAGAAGGAAAGATCCTTCAGCACAGCCCTGCCGTGATAGCTTTTGTTCAGTTGGTCGATCCTTATAAAGTCTGCCATAGTTTCCTTTCCATACTCTCTGACGCTGCCGTGCTGCGCGGCTCAGTTCTGTTCCAGCCGGGAGACGGCCCGGTCGACCGCATACAGAAAGCATTTCTCAAAGCCCACGCTCAGTGCTACGATGACCAGCGTCCAGGCGAAAAGATCGGCGGTCTGGAGATATACCTTGGATTCGTAGAGCCGTTCCCCGATGGAACCGTCCGGAATACCGATGACCTCCGCGGCGATCCCCGCCTTCCAGCACAGGCCCAGGGAAAGGGAAAAGGCGGTGCGCAGAAAGGGAAGAAGCTGGGAAAGATAGATATAGCGGATCCGTCTGCCAAGCGGCACCCGGAAGACCCGCGCCATTTCCAGAAGCTGTCCGTCCATGGAGCGGATGCCCGCCAGCATGTTGGTATAGACGATGGGAAGGACCATCAGGAAGGAAATGACCACGGACAGGTTCCGGGATGGGATCCAGATCAGCACCAGGATGATGAAGGAGGCGACGGGAACGGCCTTGAGCGCGGTCATGGCGGGGGCGAGAAATTCCTCCGCCGGCCGGAACGCGCCTGCCAGACAGGCGAGAAGGACGCCTGCCGCGGAAGCGGCAAGGAAGCCGCCGATGATCCGGAAGAAGGAAAAGGCGGCGGCTCCCCAGAAGGCGGCAGCCTGAACGGGCTCCCCGTTTCCCGTGACCAGTTCCAGAAGGCGGAGAAGCACGGAAAGAGGGGAGACCAGAAGGATATCCTGCCCGATATAACGGCTGAGAAGCTCCCAGAGGAGCAGCCAGACGACCACCGCCCAGAGGCGGAGCCGCCTGGTTTTTTCTGCTTTTTTTGCGCTGTTTTTCTTCATGCCTGCTTTTTTTCCTTTTCTGACTCGTCCGGCCTGCCGGATATCCTTACCGGATATAATAGAAATTGTCCGCCGGAAGAGCGCCGCCCACAGAGACGGGGTTCTGCTCAAACAGCACGTTCAGATAGCCGGACAGCTTTTCCCGCATTTCGCTGCCTTCGATAAAGGCGATGTTGCAGTAGGGAAGGGCCTTCTCGGCCACTGCGGCGGGAACGATGTCATATTTTTCGATGAGGGCCGCCGCATCGGAGAGATTGGCATTGACATAGTCCACCGACTCCTGATAGGAGTCCAGGAAAGCGTTTACCGCTTCCGGATGCTCTTCGGCAAAGGCGGTGCGCACCACGGCCACGCCGGTGAGCAGGGCGCTGGGGCTTTCCGCGTCCGCCTGGAGCGCGTTCCATTCCTCTGTCAGGTCAAGGGCGATGCGCAGCGCTTCATTCTGGGCCTGCGCCGTGGTGACAAAGGGCTGGGGAAGCATGGCGATGCCGTCCTCATCGGCAGCCAGGGCTGCCACACATTCCGAATGCTCGGATTTCCATTCGATGGTCACATCCGCCTCCGGATCGATGCCGTTTGCGGAAAGGATGTAATTGAGGGCGTATTCCGGCGTGGAGCCCTTGCCGCTGGCGTAAATGGTCTTCCCGGCAAGATCGGAGACGGACTGGATGCTGCTGCCGTTCTCCACGATATAAAGGACGCCCAGGGTATTGATGGCGAGGACCTGTACCTGACCTTCTGTGTTGTTATAGAGTACGGAAGCCAGATTGGCGGGAACCGCGGCGATATCCGCTTCGCCCTGCACCAGCTTCGGGGTGACCTCATCCGCGGAGGCGGCGATGGTGAAGGTATAGGCGTTTCCGTTTACCGCGCCGGATTCGGCGCTGTCCATCAGCTGCACCATGCCCATGGCCGTGGGCCCTTTCAGCGCCATGACGCGGACCGGCGTCTCTTCGCCGGAGGGGCTTTCCGTTTCCGTGCTTTCAGAGCCGGCAGCCGCTTCCGTGCTTTCGGAGGCGGTTTCCGTTTCTGCGGCCGTGCTTTCGGCAGCCGCTTCCGGACTTTCCGCGGCGGCTTCCATGGAAGAGGCCTGTTCCGCGGCGGTTTCTGCGGCGGTTTCCGCGCCGGTCTCACCGCAGCCGGCAAGCAGAGAGACCGCCAGCAGAAGGGCGGTGATCAGAGAGATTGCTTTTTTCATAAAATTCCTCCTTTTGGAAATGAAAAAACGTCTCCCGGAGGCATCCGAAAGACGCAGAGATACATAATCTGATTATGCTTCCTCTTTCTTTACTTCAGGAATCCTTCGGTGTCAGAAAAGGTTCATCACAGACCTGGCCGAACTGTTACGACCGTTTTCCATTATAGTATAAAAGGGGAAAAAAAGCTAGTATTTTTCTGAGTCTTATGCTATAATCGCTTAATGACTGTAAAAACATGAAACTTTTCGGTCAGAGCGCCCCGGAACCGGCGCCCGGGAAGGCCGGGACGCGTGCCGGAAGTGAAATACAAGGAGGATGCAGTGCAATGAGTTTACAGGTGGAAAAACAGGAAAAGAATATGGCGGTTCTCACCATTGAAGTTCCCGCAGAGGAGTTTGAGGCCGCGATTGAGAAGGCATATCAGAAGAACAAGGGAAGGATCCAGATCCCCGGTTTCCGTAAGGGAAAGGTTCCTCGCAGGATGATCGAGCAGATGTACGGAAAGGGATTTTTCTATGAGGATGCGGCGAACTCCCTGATCCCGGACGCCTATGAAAAGGCGCTGGAGGAGTGTGAAGAGACCATCGTATCCTCCCCGAAGATCGATGTGAAGCAGATTGAGGCAGGAAAGCCCTTCATCTTCACGGCAGAGGTCGCTCTGAAGCCGGAAGTCACCCTGGGAGCCTACAAGGGCGTAGAGGTGCCGAAGGCTGATGTGACGGTCACCGATGAAGAGGTGGATGCGGATCTGAACCAGCAGAGAGAGAACAATTCCAGAATGGTGACCGTGGACCGCGCCGTGGAAGACGGCGACGTAGCCGTGATCGACTATGAAGGCTTTGCGGACGGCGAAGCGTTTGAAGGCGGCAAGGGAGAGAACTATTCCCTGACGATCGGATCCCATTCCTTCATCGATACCTTTGAGGAGCAGCTCATCGGAAAGAAGGCCGGCGACGATGTGGAAGTGAACGTGACCTTCCCGGAGCAGTACCATTCCAAGGAGCTGGCAGGAAAGCCCGCCCTCTTCAAGGTGAGCATCAAGGAAGTCAAGGAAAAGCAGCTGCCTGATCTGGACGACGAATTCGCTTCCGAGGTTTCCGATTTTGAGACTCTGGCGGAATACAGAGAGGACATCAAGAAGAAGCTGAGAGAGAAGAAGGAAGAGGACGCGAAGAGAGCGAAGGAGGACGCCGCTGTTGAGGCTGCGATCGCAGGCGCGCAGATGGATATTCCGGACGCTATGGTGGAGACCCAGCAGAGACAGATGGTGGACGATTTTGCTCAGAGACTGCAGATGCAGGGGATGAATCTGGATCTGTACTGCCAGTATACCGGACAGACCATGGATTCCATGCTGGAGTCCGTGAAGCCTCAGGCGCTCAAGAGGATCCAGTCCAGACTGGTGCTGGAGGCCGTGGCCGCGGCAGAAGGCATTGCTGCTTCCGAGGAAGATTTCGAAAAGGAGATCTCCAGAATGGCGGATGCCTATAAGATGGAGGCGGACAAGGTGAAGGAGATCATGGGCGAGAACGGAAAGAAGCAGATCATGGAGGATCTCGCGGTTTCCAAAGCGGCGGATTTCCTGAGAGACAACGCCGTGGAAACGGAAAAGACCGAATAACGGATTCAGGCCGTGACGGCTGCAGAGAGGCCTGAGACATGAAAACGGAGGTATGTATTTTATGAGCCTGGTACCTTATGTCATTGAACAGAACAGCCGTGGAGAACGCTCCTACGATATTTTTTCGAGACTGTTAAAGGACAGAATCATTTTCCTGGGAGAGGAAGTAAACGATACGACCGCCAGCCTGGTGGTGGCACAGCTGCTTTTCCTGGAGGCGGAGGATCCGGAGAAGGATATCCACTTTTATATCAACAGCCCGGGCGGCTCTGTGACCGCCGGCATGGCGATCTATGATACCATGCAGTATGTGAAGTGCGACGTATCCACGATCTGCATCGGCATGGCTGCCAGCATGGGAGCTTTCCTCCTTGCCGGCGGCGCGAAGGGAAAGCGGCTTGCGCTTCCCAACGCGGAGATCATGATCCATCAGCCCTCCGGCGGCACCCAGGGTCAGGCGACGGAGATCGAGATCACGGCGAAGCATATCCTGAAGACCAAGGAGAAGCTTGCCAGGATCCTCGCACAGAACTGCGGCCAGGATTTTGAAGTGGTGCTTGCGGATACCGAGAGGGACAACTGGAAAAGCGCGGAGGAGGCCAGGGCTTACGGCCTGATCGATTCCATCGTTTCTTCCAGAAAGGATTCCGCGGAGAACAGATAATGGATGAATTTTGACAAAGGATGGCCCGGCTGCGGGCGTCCTTTGTCGTTATGTATGAGAACACGGATCTTTTGTCACTGTTCAGCCGGGTCTGCGCGTTTGCTGCGCAGACCGTACGAAAACGTACAGGCAGGAAGCATCCGGCCTGTCGCGAAGCGGTCGGAATGGCCGGAAGATCCGCGGTCTCGGATTTTTTTTCAGAGGAAAGGCAGAAATGGCAGGTAGAATTTCGGACGACCAGATCAGATGTTCCTTCTGCAACAAGACGCAGGATCAGGTCAGAAAACTGATCGCAGGGCCAAACGGCGTATTTATCTGCGATGAATGCGTGGAGATCTGTGCGGACATCATTGACGAGGAATACGAAGAGGAAGAACCGGCAGAGGAAGCACCGGACATCAATCTGCTCAAGCCCGTTCAGATCCGGGAATTCCTGGATGATTATGTGATCGGGCAGGAGGAGGCGAAGAAGGTTCTGTCGGTTGCCGTTTACAATCACTATAAAAGGGTGACGGCGCCGAAGGAAGAGGACGACGGGGTGGAGCTGCAGAAGAGCAACATCATCATGGTCGGCCCCACAGGTTCCGGCAAGACCTATCTTGCGCAGACGCTGGCGAAGATCATCAATGTGCCCTTTGCCATTGCGGATGCGACCACGCTGACGGAAGCGGGCTACGTGGGCGAGGATGTGGAGAACATCCTCCTGAAGCTGATCCAGGCTGCGGATTACGACGTGGAGCGGGCGCAGTACGGGATCGTTTATATTGATGAGATCGACAAGATCACGAAGAAGAGCGAGAACGTGTCCATCACCAGGGATGTATCGGGAGAAGGCGTTCAGCAGGCGCTTCTGAAGATCATTGAGGGAACGGTTGCGAGCGTGCCGCCCCAGGGCGGAAGAAAACACCCGCATCAGGAGCTGATCCAGATCGATACATCCAATATCCTGTTCATCTGCGGAGGCGCTTTCGACGGCCTGGAACAGATCGTGGAGAGCCGGCTGGACCGTAAGACCATCGGTTTCAACGCGGAGATCGTGGAGAAGAGCACCCGGGAGATGGGCGAACTCCTGGCGCAGGTCACTCCCACGGATCTGGTGAAATATGGGCTGATCCCGGAATTCGTAGGCCGCGTTCCGGTGATGGTATCGCTTCAGGGACTGGATAAGGAGGCCATGGTGCGCATTCTTACCGAGCCCAGGAACGCGCAGATCAAGCAGTATCAGAAGCTGTTTTCCTTCGACGGCGTGAAGCTGGTCTTTGAGCCGGACGCGGTGGATGAGATCGCTGAAAAGGCCATGGAGAGAAAGACCGGCGCCAGAGGACTGCGTTCCATTCTGGAGGATGTTCTGATGGATGTGATGTACCGTATCCCTTCTGATGACACCATCGAGCAGTGCATCATCACGAAGGAAGCGGTGGATAAAAAAAGCGCCCCTCTGGTCGTTCACAGAGACACCGGAGGACGCAGGGAAGATATGAAGGTAGCAAAATGACAGAGAGAAACGCCGCCCTTTTTTGGGCGGCGTTTTGCTGAAAGGAAATTATGGCAAAAGAGAAAGAGGGCATGAGCCCTGAAATGATGCAGGGCGTCAGCTCTGAAACGAAACGGGAAGACAGGCTGAGGATTCCGGCGGTCGCGCTGCGCGGGCTTACGGTCCTGCCCGGTATGGTGGTTCATTTTGATCTGAACCGCGGGAAATCGATCCTCGCCGTGGAGAAGGCGATGATGAGCGACCAGAGGATCTTTCTGGTGGCGCAGAGGGATGCGGAGGAGAATGAGCCGGATTTTGATGGCGTCTACCAGATGGGATGTCTGGCACAGATCAGACAGATCACCAGGCTTCCGGAAAACGTGATGCGGGTCCTCGTGGAGGGAACGGAACGGGGAAAGCTGAACGGGTTTGCGGAGGAGGGCGCCTTCCTTCTGGGCGAGGTGGAGCCTGTGGCAGGGCCTTCCCATCTGGCGGAATCAAGAGACGGCGCGGCTTCTTCCGGGGCGGAAATCGAAGAGGAGGCGATGAAGCGCAGCCTGAAGGAGCTGTTTCTGGAATTTGCTTCCTACTTCCCGCGGGTGGGCCAGTCGGTGAAGCGCCGCATTGAAAGCGGAATCAGCCTGGGACGGCTGATGGATGAAATGATCGAGAGCATGCCGGTGGATTATGAAAAGAAGCAGGCGGTGCTGGAGGCGGTGGATCTGGACAGCCGTTATCAGGTCCTGGCGGGCATCCTGTATGAGGAGATCGGGGTGGCTAAGGTCAGGACGGAGCTGGCGGAACAGGTCAAAGCGCGGATGGATAAGAATCAGCGCGACTATATGCTGCGGGAACAGATGAACTATATCCGTCAGGAGCTGGGAGAGGATACCATAGGCTCCGATGCGGAGCAGTTCCTGTCCGAGCTGGAGAAGCTGAAGGCTTCCAGGGAGGTGAAGGACAAGATCCGCAGGGAGATCAGCCGGTTTAAGAGCCTGGGACAGGGGAGCGCGGAGGCTTCCGTGGAAAGGGGATATCTGGAGACCCTGCTGGAACTTCCCTGGGATAAGGCCTCCAAAGACAACACGGATCTGAAGCGCGCGGAAAGCATCCTGGAGAGGGATCATTACGGACTGGAGCAGGTGAAGGAGAGGATCCTGGAATTCCTTGCGGTCAGGAGCCTGACGAAGCAGGGAGACAGTCCCATCATCTGTCTGGTGGGGCCTCCCGGAACCGGAAAGACCTCCATTGCCCGCAGCGTGGCGGAAGCGCTGAACAAGAAATATGTGCGCATCTGCCTGGGCGGCGTGCGGGATGAGGCGGAGATCCGTGGTCACAGAAGGACCTACGTGGGCGCAATGCCCGGCCGGATCGTGGCCGGACTGAAGCAGGCGGGAGTGAAGAATCCGCTCATGCTGCTGGATGAGATCGACAAGGTGGGAAGCGATCACAGAGGAGATACCGCCTCCGCCCTCCTGGAGGTGCTGGACAGCGAGCAGAACGGCCATTTCCGCGACCACTATGTGGAGATCCCCATTGACCTTTCGGGCGTGCTTTTCATCGCCACGGCAAATTCGGCGGGAGACATCCCCCGGCCGCTGCTGGACCGCATGGAGATCATCGAGGTGACCAGCTATACGGCAAATGAGAAGTTCCATATCGCGAAGGAGCATCTGCTGCCCAAGCAGCTGGAGAAAAACGGACTGGATCACGGAGAGCTTTCCATCAGCGACAGCGCGCTGAAGGAGATCATCCTCTCCTATACGGCCGAGGCGGGCGTGCGCGGCCTGGAGCGCAGGATCGGCGAGATCTGCCGCAAGGCTGCCAGACAGATGCTGGAGGGGAAGGAGAAGGAAGCGGATCCCGGACGGGGAAGGAAACGGACGGCTTCCGGACATGCGCGTCTGCGCGTGACGGCGGGAAACCTGGAAAAATATCTGGGAAAGCCTGTGAACGCGCCGGATAAGGCAAATGAGAAGGATGATATCGGCATTGTCCGGGGCCTGGCCTGGACCAGCGTGGGCGGCGTGACCATGCAGGTGGAGGTGAACCGGATGCCGGGGAAAGGCGAGATCCGCCTCACCGGCCAGCTGGGGGACGTGATGAAGGAATCCGCCATGACGGGGATCAGCTATGTCCGTTCCGTTGCCGCCGGGTTCGGGATCGCGCCGGAGGTCTTTACGGAAAACGATTTTCATTTCCATATTCCGGAGGGCGCGGTTCCCAAAGACGGCCCCTCCGCAGGAATCACCATGGCGACGGCGCTGCTTTCCGTTCT
>CALWGL010000028.1 GCA_944380025.1 uncultured Lachnospiraceae bacterium | reverse complement strand
GTACAGGCGTCCTTCAGTGATTTTGAAGCGGTTCCCGGGCTGCCGGAGAGCGTGTTCGCGACAGAGGGCTTTGCCTTTCTGAACGACCTGCTGTTTTCCGGCATCCTGTTCTGCATGCTTCCCACCCTGTTCCTGGTTCCCAGACTGTACGGCAAGATCGAGCCGCTGCTCGGTATGAAGCCCCGTACGCCTGAGAACGGGCCGGAGAGCGCGAGGCTTCTTTCTCCCCGCAATATTGTGCTCTGCGCGGTGTTCTTCATCGTCGCTGTCGGCGCGGAATGCCTGGCGGAAAGCGGCCTGAGCCTGATCGACTGGGAGGCGGCCTGGGCGGAGAGCACGGGAGCGCTGATCACCGGGATCATCATCGCGGCAGCGGCGGCCGGCATCGTGATCTTCTGGATGTGCAGGAACGCGAGCCTGAGAAAGGAAGAGTAAGGCTGGCAGGATGGAGAATGGTATGATACGGATTGAGGATCTGACGTTTACCTATCCGGGCGCGGTGCAGGAAACCCTCTCTCATATCAGCCTGCATGTGGAAAAAGGGGATTTTCTCGCGGTCATTGGAAACAATGGCTGCGGGAAATCTACGCTTTGCAAGGCTTTAAACGGTCTGATTCCGCATTTTATCGCAGGAGATATGACGGGACGGGTCGTTGTGGGAGGCCTGGATACGACGGAAAACGACGTGGGCAGCCTGGCGGAAAAGGTGGGCTACGTCTATCAGGATTTTGAAAATCAGATCGTCCGCCCTACGGTGCTGGATGACGCTTCCTTTTCCTGCATGAATTACGGTTATGAGGACTATCTGCAGAAGGGCAGGGATGCTCTGAAAATGTGCGGCCTGGAGGGACGGGAGGAGGATTTTGTCTGGCAGCTGTCCGGAGGACAGAAGCATCTGCTCGCCCTGGCCGGCGCCGCCGCACTGCAGCCGGAGGTGCTGATCCTGGATGAGCCCATCGCCCAGCTTGATCCGCAGCATGCGCGTAAAACCTATGAGATCCTGAAGCGGCTGAATGAGGAATACGGAAAGACCATTATTGTGATCGAGCATCACACAGAGTATATCGCACAGTATTGTAAGCACGCCGTGCTGATGCGGGAGGGACGTATCCTCTGGAAGATGGATGCCAGAGAGGCACTCCGCCGCATCGACGAGCTGCAGGAGAGCAATATTTTTCCGCCTCAGACGGCGCTTGCCGCCCTGCAGCTGAAGAAAAAGGGAGCGCTTCCCGGGGACGCGATGCTTCCTGTTACTGTTGAGGAAGGAAGAAGCGTTTTTTCTTCCTGCCGCTGGCAAAGATCCGTTCCGGCCGGAAAGAAGAGCCCGGGAGCGCGGGAAGACAGGGAAACGGTGCTTTCTTTTGAGGACGTCGGCGTGGAATACCGTGCCGTGAAGGGAGAGAATACCCGGAGCCTGAACCACTTTTTCCTGGAGGTAAAGAGAGGGGAGAAGGTGGCGGTGATCGGCTCCAACGGGGCGGGAAAATCCACCATGATGAAACTTCTGACCGGAACGCTGAAGGCAGCGGAGGGACGGGTTACTGTCTGCGGCAGGGATGCGGGGAAAACGAAGCCGGAGAAACTTGCCGACTGTCTCTCCTATGTGTATCAGAATCCGGAGGAGATGTTCATCAAGGATTCCATCAGCGCGGATATCGCCTACGCCATGAAGGCCCGTGGAGTGAAGGACTGGGAGGAGCAGACGGAAAAGCTCCTTGCCCATTTCCATCTGACGGCGCTCCGGGACAGAGACGGAAGGCTCCTGTCCGGCGGACAGATGCGGCGGGCATCCCTGGCCATCGGCGTCGCGCTGAACCCCTCCGTCCTGCTCCTGGACGAGCCCACGGCAAATCTGGATATCGCTACCAGATACGAGATCATGAAGACTCTGGAACGGCTGAAGAATGTGACGGAAACGGTGCTCATCGCCACCCATGATATGCAGCTGGTCTGCCAGTGGGCGGAACGGATCCTGGTGCTGTATAACGGAAGCCTTGCGGCGGATGGGAGCAGAGATGAGATATTCGCGGACAGGAGGCTCGCAAAGCTGGTGGGAATCCGGCCGCCGGAGATCTTCGCCATGGGGCGCGCACTGGACGAACGGGCTAGGTGCTATACAGTGGAAGAATTTGTGGACTGTTTTGGAAACGGAGGTCAGTGATGCTGGAAAAACTTTCTGAAAATATCCTGGATAAGCTGAGCATTGATTTCCTGCGGAATCAGGTGCTGAAAAACGCCTACGGGAACAGCGATACGGTGATCGCGAGGCTGGATCCCAGGCTTCTGATCCTGTGGTATCTGTTTTTCGGCGTAGTGCCCTGGTTTCTGCAGGATGTGCGTGTGCTGCTGGGAATCTTCCTTTTTCTGCTTGCAACGGCCTCTCTGGCGCGGATCGCGCCTCTGGTGCTGTTTCTGTTCGGGATCGGCGTATTCACTCAGACCGGCTATCTGCTTCTGGTATCGCTGCTCTTCGGCGGAAACGGAGAAACGCTGATCGCGCTCCTTGTGATGACGCTGAAGGTAGCGGCGGTATCCCTTGCTTCCATCACGGTCTTTTCCGGCCTTGAGCCGGACCGTCTGGCGAACGGCCTGGAGTGGTTCGGCTGCCCGGAAAGGCTGTCCTTTTCCATTTCCTTTGCCTACAGGCTTCTGCCCGCGCTGATGGAGGAATTTCAGAATATTCTGCTGTCCTACCGGCTGCGGGGAAATCCGCCGGCTGCGGACACGCTGAAGGGAAAGGTGCGCTGGCTGGTCTATCAGGTGAAGATCATCATGCTGGCCTTTTATCCGCTGATGCTGAACATGGCGAAGAAATCCCGCACCACGGTGGAAGCGCTGGAGCTGCGCGGTTACCGCTATGCTTCGCAGAACGGAAGGGTGAAAAGGATGCGGCTGGCTTCTCTGCGCCTGGGCAGGGCGGATGTTCTGTTTCTTGCCGTATCCGTCGTCTGGACGACAGGCGCTTTTCTTCTGCCGGGTCTGTTCGCGTGAGGGGGACCGGCCGGAAAAAGCCCGGAAGGAACAAAAAAGACCGAAAGAGCCGGGGCGCATATCCTGCGCCCCGCTGATATATACCGGGAAAGCCGGTATGGAGGAGCGTTATGAAAATGGACTTTCACACCCACGGAAAGCTGGCAAAAAAGCTGCCCTTTTCCGAGGTTTATACGAACTGGCTGTTTACGGAGGCCGGAAAGGCGGGACTGGATGCAGTCTGTCTGACGGAACATTTCAATACCCTGGGCTTTGACCGGATCTACGGTTATATCATGGAAAACAGTGAAAAGGACGGGGATACCTTCCTGATGGACGGGCTGAGGATCTTTCCGGGCATGGAGACGGACATGGCGGAGGGAGGACATATCCTTTCGATCGGACCTGCAGACGCGATCCTGGAGCTGAACCGGAGGCTGGAGCCCCACAAGGAGAAAGGCAGCTTTCTTCCCTTTGCGCAGCTGCTTTCCCTGTTCCGGGAATATCCCGTGATGGTAGGAGCAGGACATCCCTTCCGCGGCATGGAGGAGGGGACGGGAAACATCCCGCGCCTTCCCGCGGCGCTGCTTTCCGGCTTTGACTTTATCGATCTGAACGGCAAGGATCTGGCTGAGAACGCGCAGAAGACCATCGACCGGACGAAGAGCTTCGGAGAGATGCTGGGAAAGCCTGTGGTGACGGGAAGCGATACCCATCAGGCCTTCCAGTACGGCTGCGTGCACACGGATTTTGCGGAAGAGATTTCCACCTTTGCTCAGCTTCGGGAAAAAATGAACGCCGGAGAATATGCGATCGGTATCGAACCCACGCTGCCCTTCCAGGTCAGGACGGCCTCCATGCTGAAAAAGGCGCTGAAACAGATTCACAGTCTGGGCGGCGATTATGTGGAGGTTCTGGTATCCGAATAAGAAGGGCCGAAAGGGAAGAGAGAAAAAAAGAAAAAACAAAAAAGGCGGCGGGAAAGGATCCCGCCGTTGTCTTATCCGGGAACTCGCCCAAAATCTCAGCCGGGAAGCGTCCGGTAATATTCCTGCTTCAGCAAATGAAGCCTCTCCAGCGGCCTTACTGCTTCTTCACCCATGGCCGCCGCCACCTGGACGACCAGCGCGTCGATCACGGCCATGGGTGCCGCCATGGAATGATATTCCTCCGGTTCTCCGCGGTATATGAGCAGACTGATGCCGGCCTTTGAGGTTTCCGCCGCATAGACCCGGCTGCAGAAGAGGATGCTGCGGCAGCCGGCCTGAGAGGCGCAGGACAGAAGGACGCGGTCTTCGAGGGGAAGCTTCTGAAAACCGAAGCAGATGACCAGATCTTCTGCCCGCAGCCGGCTGATGTCCTCAAACAGCTCCGTTCCGCCGGAGGGCATGAGAAAGATATCCTTGCCGAAACGGTTCAGGCGGAAATGCAGGAGCTGCGCCAGACAGTGGGAAGCTCCTTTGCCGTGCAGGAAGATCCTCTTCGCGGACGCGATCTGTTCCGCCGCCTGTTCAAAGGCATTTCTGTCAATCATTTCCAGCGTTTTCTGCAGACAGGTCTGCTGCCAGGAAAGAAAGGAGTCCAGTCCGCCGCCCTTTTCGCCGGACAGGGAGCCCTGCAGCTTTTCCGCCGGCCCCGCGCCGCTCAGGGCGCCTGTGACAGCCGCTTTCAATTCCTTATAGTCCCGATAACCTGCGTGTCTGGCCAGCCGGGAAAGGGAGGCGTCGGAGATGCCGAGCCGCTCAGCAAGCTGGGAGATGGAGGCGGTCAGGAAAGTGCCCGGGTTCCGGCAGATGAAGTCGATGATCTCCTGCTCCGTTTTGGTATAGTTCACCATTTGCTGAAAAAAAATATCGGATAGCATGAAAACTCCTTTTTTCCTGAGAATGTAAAGTCCGTTTCAGGCGGCATGCCTGCAGCCTGTATACAGCGAAATTATAGTTCAGTTCAGCCTTCGGCAGAACGGTTACGGCATCCGGCCATTCCAATCGCTTCGCGATGGGCCGGATGCTTTCTGCCGATACGTTTTCGTACGGTCTGCGCAGTAAGTGCGCAGACCTGTCCGAACTGTTACAAATTATACCATCCGGCTGCCGGAAAAACCAGAAATTTCACTATGGGATTTCAAAAAAATGTGGTATAATCTGCATATCTGACCTGTAATATTGCAGAATGAAAAAGAGGCCCCGCCTGGTCCGACGCCGGCGCGGGGCTGGTCGAAATGCCTGAAAAGGAAGGATGGATATGGACGGACATAAGCTGAATAAAAAGGAACTGGTCCCGATCATCGCGCTGCTGGTCTTTATCGCCGTGGTGCTGATCCTGTGTGCGGTGAGCGCAGGCAGAGATGCCGATGCGCGGGAAAAAACGGCGGCATGGCAGGAGGAAGCCGCATCACAGGAGGAATCCGCGCAGGAAGAAACAGGGCCGGAAGGAAACGAAACGGAAGGAACGGCCGCAGAAGAAACGGAAGCGAAGACGGACAGCATGCAGGAAGGGAACGCGGCTGTCATGGAAGTGAAGAAAACCATTGAACTGGAAGAGGATCCGGCGGAAACCGGGACGCAGGCGGAGGCGGAAAGCGTTGCCCCGGTCCTTGAGAGGGAGCCGGAGCGTGCGGCCGTATCCGCTAACGGGGTGAGTCAAAATGACGCAAAGCCCGTTGTGAAGAAGACCAATCTGGAAATGCTGGCTGAAATGATGGACTACTGGTCAAAGGGGAATGTGGAGGCTGTGGAGGATCTGAGCCGGCTTTCCCACTACAAAGCCATGTCCGCATCGCTGGAGGGGCCTTCGTATTTTTACTATTACGGAGACAGAAACGCCGAAGGAAAGCCAGAAGGAACCGGGATCGCCGTTTACGGGGAAGATCAGTATTACTATGGGCAGTGGGTGAACGGCGTACGGCAGGGGGAAGGAACCTGGCTGAAAATGTATGATTACAGTGACAGGGACACGAAAGCGGACCGTGCGCGGATCAGCCACAGCTACACGGGAAGCTGGCAGAACGATCTGCCCAACGGAGAGGGGCATGAGCAGTACGGCATCGATCCGGAGAAAGCGGAAGCGGGAAGCAGGTATCTGCAGAACGCGATAGGAAATTTTACCAACGGCCTGTATGACGGAAAGATGTATCTCATGACACAGGACGCCTCCGGCAATGTGCAGGAGTGGTATGGAAATGCGGCAGAGGGCGTATTTGAGACCTTTGATGGAAGGGACAGTGAAGGCCGTGTTCCCATCTGCCAGGATGCGAAGAATCCGGACAGCCACCTCTGGATCCGGCCGCTTGACAATATGAATCTGGGGATAACTGAGGTGCGTGAGCAGGCGACGGTCCAAAAAGACGAATGAGGAAAGGAAGGGGAGACAGGTCATGAACGAAAGAGAAACCAGACGTAAGGAACAGGGAAAGGAGGCTCCGGCAGAACAGGCGGCAGGACGGACGGAAGGCGGCGCCGGAGCTGTAGCGGGAGCCGAAGCGGGCAGCAGAGCAGGAAGCGGAGTCGAATCAGGCAGCAGTGCCGGAGCCGGAAGCAGAGCCGGCGGCAGAGCCAGCGACAAGATGGGAACCATGGCCATGAATCCGCTGCTTCTGTCCATGGCGCTTCCCATGATGATCTCCATGCTGGTGCAGGCTCTGTACAACATCGTGGACAGCGTTTTCGTGTCCATGATCAACGAGGATGCCCTGACGGCGGTATCCCTGGCGTTTCCCATCCAGTCTCTGATGATCGCGGTGGGCGTGGGAACCGGCGTCGGCATCAATGCGGTGCTGTCCCGCAGCCTCGGGGAGAAGGATCAGGAAAACGCGGACAGAGCGGCGAAAAACGGAATCTTTCTGGCGTTTCTTTCCTGCCTTGTTTTCATGGTACTCGGACTCCTGATCGCCAGACCCTTTTACCTGAGCCAGACCGACGATCCGGAGATCGTTTCCTACGGCATCAGCTATCTGACGATCGTGTGTACCTGTTCCATCGGCATGTTTTTTCAGATGACCTTTGAAAAGCTGCTCCAGTCCACGGGACGCACCATGTATACCATGTTTACCCAGGGAACGGGAGCCATCCTCAATATCATTTTTGACCCGATCATGATCTTCGGCCTGTTCGGCTTCCCTGAAATGGGCGTTGCGGGAGCCGCCGCCGCCACCGTGTTCGGCCAGATCGTCGCCGCCGTTCTCGCCATCTTTTTCAACGTAAGGATCAACCGGGACATCAATATCGGTTTCCGCGGCTTCCGGCCGGACGGGAGGATGATCGCGACCATTTACCGGGTGGGGATCCCTTCCATCATCATGCAGGCCATCGGCTCCGTCATGACCTATGGCATGAACCTGATCCTGATCCAGTTCACCTCCACGGCGACTGCCGTGTTCGGCGTATACTACAAGGTGCAGAGCTTTGTCTTCATGCCGGTATTCGGCCTGAACAATGGCATGGTTCCCATCATTGCCTATAACTACGGCGCGGGAAATCAGAAACGGGTACGTCAGGTGACGAAGCTGAGCGTCATGTACGCCGTCGCCATCATGCTGGTCGGACTTGTGGTTTTCCAGACCATGCCGGACAGGCTTCTCGGTCTGTTCAACGCCTCGGAAAACATGCTCCTGATCGGCGACCGGGCGCTGCGCGTGATCAGTCTGAGCTTTCTGTTCGCCGGCTTCTGCATCGTGATCGGAAGCCTCTTTCAGGCCCTTGGAAACGGCGTTTACAGCCTCTGCGTGTCCGTGGCAAGACAGCTCGTGGTGCTCCTGCCTGCCGCGTTCCTCCTCTCCCTGACCGGAAAGGTAGAGAACGTATGGTGGGCCTTCCCCATCGCGGAGATCATGTCCCTCTGCGTGACCCTCTTCTTCTATCGCAGGATCGATAAGAAGATCATCCGCCGGATCGGGGAAAAACCGGCGCATGACTAAAAAAACAGTTGCATTTTAAAATGCGCTGTGCTAATATAGCAACATAATTTTTTCAGAAAAGGCACTGAACGGGACTCTGATCAGGGGAAGCGACAGGAATGCGGCGTCACCGACTGAGAGCGCTGCTTGTGAAAGCTGATCGTGGGAACACCCGGGAGCCGGTCATCTGAAAGTTCCATTCCGCCCGGCATGCAGGGAAGAAGGGGAAGCGTAGGGTGATCCGTGAACGCGCGTTAAGCGTAAGAGTGGATAAGGCGAAGAAGCATTTTGATGGAAGTGCCGCCTTGTCAATGCGGGTGGTACCGCGGAACATGAGAGTCCGTCCCGGAATGCGAAAGCATTCCGGGATATTTTTTTTGCACGGCTTAGAAGGACTCCTCCCCCCGAAAGGGGAGCATGAGGTCTGATCCTTCTTAGCCGGCGTCCTTTGGCGGCTTAGAAGGACTCCTCATGCTTCGCCCCGCAGCCGGAACCTGACGACCAGCGAACCAAAGGAGACCACGATCATGCAATTCTTAACATCACCCATCGAAAAAAAGACACTGGAAATCACGGATCTTTCTGATCCAAAGCTCACCCAACAGGAAGTATGCGTTACAGGAGCGGTTCACACGATCCGCGATATGGGCACAGTCGCCTTTATCATCCTGCGGAAAAGAGACGGGCTTCTTCAGTGCGTCTATGAGGAAAGCGAAGCGCAGTTTTCCCTGAAGGACGTGCGGGAGGCGGATACGGTGAAGGCGTGGGGGATCCCGGCGGCGTCGGAAAAGGCGCCGGGCGGAGTGGAGATCCGCTTAAAGAGGATAACCATCCTGTCCCGTGCCGCCGCGCCGCTGCCGATTCCCATCGCGAAGGCGAAGCTGAACGTTTCCCTGGAAACCAGTCTGGATCTGCGGCCCATTTCCCTCAGAAATATCAGAGAGCGGGCCCGCTTCCGGATCCAGGAGGGAGTGGTGCGGGGCTTTCGGGAGTATCTGAGAGAACAGGGCTTTACCGAGATCCATACGCCCAAGATCGGAGCCAGGGGAGCGGAGGGCGGCGCGAACATTTTCCGGCTGGATTATTTTCACCGGCCCGCCGTGCTGGCGCAGAGCCCGCAGTTTTACAAGCAGATGATGGTGGGCGTGTTTGACCGGGTGTTTGAAACAGCCCCTGTTTTCCGGGCGGAAAAGCACAACACCAAACGGCATCTGAACGAGTATACCTCTCTGGACCTTGAAATGGGATATATCGACGGCTTTGAGGATGTGATGGCAATGGAGACCGGCGTGCTTGGAAGGATCATGGAGATCCTGAAGAGGGATTATGACAGGGAGCTTTCCCTGCTCGGGATCACGCTCCCGGATGTGAGCCGCATCCCCTGCGTGCGGTTTGATGAGGCAAAGCGGCTTGCCAGTGAAAAATACGGCCGCCCCATCCGCAGCCCCTATGATCTGGAGCCGGAGGAGGAAGCGCTGATCGGCCGGTATTTTCAGGAGGAATACGGCTCCGACTTCGTATTCGTCACCCACTATCCCGGGAAAAAACGTCCCTTTTACGCCATGGACGATCCCGCGGATCCCAGATATACCCTGAGCTTTGACTGTCTGTACAGGGGGATGGAGATCACCACGGGCGGCCAGCGGATCCACGATTATCAGATGCTTCTGGAAAAACTGGAGCGGCGCGGCATGAGCACGGAGGGAATGGAGCATTATCTGGCCGCCTTCCGTTACGGCCTTCCGCCCCACGGCGGACTGGGGATCGGCCTGGAACGTCTTACCATGCAGCTTGTGGGAGACGACAACGTGAGACGGACCACTCTTTTTCCCAGAGACATGAGCAGGCTGGAGCCGTAGCGCGGGATAAAAAAGAGCAGACCGCCGCCGCCCGGCAAAGAAGGTTCCTGGCGGCGGCAGATAGAAAGCAGGAAAGGAAAAAGGAAAATGGCACATCAGATCAGTGATGAGACGATCGAATATGTGGGGATCCTGGCAAAGCTGGAGCTGTCGGAGGAAGAGAAGGAGCAGGCGAAGGCGGACATGGCCGGGATGCTGGATTATATCGATAAGCTGAACGAGCTGGACACCGAAGGCGTGGAGCCGCTGGTGCATGTGTTTGATACAACGAACGTTTTCCGGGAGGATGAGGTGACCGAAACGGATGAGGCGGACAGCCTCCTGGCAAACGCCCCCGGCGTCAAGAACGGCATGTTCCGGGTTCCCCGGACGGTGGAGGGATAGACAATGAGCATACTGGAATATACGGCCCTGGAGCTGGCCGCACAGATCAGAAAAAAAGAAATTTCCTGCCGGGAGGCTGTGGAAGCGGTTTTTGGGCAGATCGAAAAAAAGGAGGAGGGCCTGAACTGCTATATCAGCCTGGACCGGGAGGACGCCCTTCGCCAGGCGGACGCGGCGCAGAAGAGGATCGGGGAAGGAACGCTTGCCGGCCCGCTTGCCGGCGTTCCGGCGGCGGTGAAGGACAACATCTGCACAGCGGGAAGGAGGACCACCTGCGCGTCGAGGATCCTTTCGGATTTTATCCCGCCCTGTGACGCCTTTGCGGTAAAAAAACTGAAGGAGGCAGGCTGCATCCTCATCGGAAAGACCAACATGGATGAATTTGCCATGGGCTCCACCTCGGAGACCGGCGCTTTTGGGTCGGTGAGAAATCCCTGGGACCGGACACGCGCGGCGGGCGGTTCCTCCGGCGGCTCCGCGGCAGCCGTGGCTGCGGGAGAATGCTTTCTCGCCCTGGGAAGCGATACGGGCGGCTCCATCCGCCAGCCCGCGGGCTTCTGCGGCATCGTCGGGATGAAGCCCACTTACGGGACGGTTTCCAGAAACGGACTGATCGCCTACGGCTCTTCGCTGGATCAGATCGGGCCCCTCTGCCGGGATGTGGCGGACTGCGCGGCCCTGCTGGAGGCCATCAGCGGGAAGGACAGGATGGACTCCACCAGCATGGAGAGAAGGACGGATTTTACGGCCGCGCTGACAGAGGGTGTGAAGGGACTTCGCATCGGTATCCCGAAGGACTATTTTTCGGAAGGTCTGGATGAAGAGGTGAAAAAAGCGGTCCTTCAGGCCGCGCAGAAGCTGGCGCAGCTGGGGGCGCAGGTGGAGGAGTTTGACCTGAGCCTGACGGAATACGCCGTTCCCGCCTACTATACCATCGCGTCCGCGGAGGCTTCCTCCAACCTGGAACGGTTCGACGGCGTGAAATACGGCTACCGCACGCCGGAATATGAGGGCCTTCACGACATGTATAAAAGGACCCGCTCCGAGGGCTTCGGCACGGAGGTGAAGCGCCGCATCATGCTGGGCTCCTTCGTATTGAGCTCCGGCTACTACGATGCCTATTATCTGAAGGCGCTTCGCGTAAAGGCCATGATCCGGAAAGCCTTTGACGAGGCTTTTTCCCGCTTCGACTGTATCCTCGGGCCGGTCGCTCCCGTCCCCGCTCCCCTGCTCGGGGAGAGCCTGAAGGATCCGATCCGGATGTACCTGGGAGATATCTACACCATTTCCGCAAATCTGGCGGGGATCCCCGGCATCAGCCTTCCCTGCGGCCTTACCGCGGATGGCCTGCCCATCGGAGTTCAGCTCATGGCGGACTGCTTTCAGGAGAAAAAGCTGCTCCGGGCGGCGCACGCATACGAACAGGCGAGAGGAAGCTTTCCCCTCTGCCCGGCATTACAGGAGGAGATCGGATATGACAAAACAGTATGAAACCGTGATCGGTCTGGAGGTTCATGTGGAGCTGGCCACGAAGACCAAGATCTTCTGCGGCTGCTCCACGGCCTTCGGAGCCGCGCCGAACACCCATATCTGCCCGGTCTGCACGGGAATGCCGGGATCCCTGCCCGTTTTGAACCGGCAGGTGGTGGAATATGCAGCCGCGGTGGGCCTTGCGACGGACTGCGAGATCACCCGCCTGTGCAGATTTGACCGGAAAAACTATTTTTACCCGGACAATCCGCAGAACTATCAGATCTCTCAGCTCTATCTGCCCATCTGCCGAAACGGCCGCGTGGAGATCGAGACGGCGGCCGGTAAGAAATACGTCAGGATCCATGAGATCCACATGGAGGAGGACGCGGGAAAACTGATCCACGACGAATGGGAGGATATTTCCCTGGTGGATTACAACCGTTCCGGCGTCCCCCTGATCGAGATCGTATCAGAGCCGGACATGAGGAGTGCGGATGAGGTGATCGCCTATCTGGAAAAGCTCCGCCTGCTGATCCGGTATCTGGGCGCTTCCGACTGTAAGCTGCAGGAAGGGAGCATGCGGGCGGACGTGAACCTTTCCGTGAGAGAGGCGGGAAGCGCTGTGTTCGGCACCCGGACGGAGATGAAGAACCTGAACTCCTTCAAGGCCATCGCCCGCGCCATCGAAGGAGAACGCGAGCGCCAGATCGAGCTTCTTTCCGAAGGAAAGCCTGTGATACAGGAAACCAGGCGCTGGGACGACAACAAGGAGGCCTCCCGCGCCATGCGTTCCAAGGAAGACGCGAAGGACTACCGTTATTTCCCCGATCCGGACCTCCCGCCCGTTTTCATCAGCGAGGAATGGCTGAAGCGCATCCGGGACGGTCTGCCGGAATTCCGCACGGAAAAAATGGAGCGCTACCGCAGGGAATACGGCATCCCGGAATATGATATTTCGATTCTGACACAATCCCGGACGATGGCGGAGCTTTTTGAACGGGCCACGGCTCTCTGCGGCCAGCCCAAAAAGGTATCAAACTGGCTGATGGGAGAGACCATGCGGCTGTTAAAGGAGAACGGCGAAGAGCCGGAGGACCTGCGTTTTTCCCCGGAGCATCTGGCGGAGCTGATCGGCATGACAGACCGCAGGGAGATCAACGGGAGCGCGGCGAAAAAGATTTTTGAGGCCATGTATGACCGGGATGCGGATCCGCAGACCTTTGCGGAAGAAATGGGAATGAAGACCGTGAACGACGATGACGCCCTGCGGACCGCGGCGGAACGGGCGCTTGCGGAAAATCCCAAATCCGTGGAGGATTACCTCGGCGGAAGGGAGAAGGCCTTCGGCTTTCTGATGGGACAGATCATGCGGGCGATGAAGGGAAAGGCCGATCCGGCGGCGGCAAACCGGATCCTGAAGGAGCTGCTGGAGCAGAAAGGCTGAAAAAACCGCCGCAGCGCGCTTCAGCCGAAAACGCAGCCGGCCGCCGGAACCGGAAAAACCGGCGCCGGCGGCCGGCTGGCCGCTTTCGGTATCAGTGCTCCTGAAAGATATACTGGAGAAACTTTTCCGCAGAGTCTCCGTGTTCGCTGTTGATGAGGACGCCGAAGTATACCTCATCCAGTCCCGCATAGGCTCCGGATTCCTCCAGAAAAGCACAGCCTGAGATCTCAACGCCTGCCGGAACCTCTTCGGAGGACTCGTCGTCCGGAATATCTGCATAGAGGAGGCGGTCACTGAAGGAAGAGAGGGTCTCTTCTGAAATAAATTCCCGCAGGTCGCCCAGATAGCCGTTGTCCACATACTGCTGAAAGGTGTCCGGATCCGCCGTCATGACATCCAGCTCCTTTGCCGCGACCTGGGCGGCGAACTTCTGAATGTTCGCTATGGCGTAGCTGTCCGTGGAATCCTGACTCAGCGTGAAGTTGGGCTCCAGCATGGTCTCATAGTTCCTGGTGTCGATCTGCGCGTATTCATTGAAGCCTTCCATGTAGGCCTCCGTATCCATATCGGTGTAGCCGTTGACAAGGACCGCATATAAGGCGCTGTCCTTTGCCGTGGCGATGGTATAGATCAGATTTCCGACAAAGATCACGATGATGATCGTCACGATCGTCGCTACCCGGTAATATTCCCAGAAATACTGGAACTTCTCCTTCAGGCTTTTATCCTTCATTTTTTTATGCTGCTCTCTGATTTCATCCATTACGGAATTCCCTGCCGCCATGATCATTCTCCTTTGCTTTGCGCCGTCGGAAGACGGCTTCAGATTCTTTTTCTATGATAGTCGGTCATTGATATAAAGTCAATGAAGCGGTCCGGGCAACTTCTGAAAAATTTCTAAATTCCCTGTGAAATTTTGGTGTCCTTACACATATTCCTTGCAACCGGGCGAAATTTGTAATATCATATTAAACAGTAAAAACAGCCCGGTGCAGCGGCGCTTTTTCGGGCAAAAGGAGTCGGAAATGAACGAAACGTATGTGGAATGCATGGTAAAAAGAAAGAACAGCGGTCCCCTTACCGCGCTGAAGATCCTGCTGATTGTGATCGCTGTGATCGCCTTCCTCCTGGGAACCATCGGAGGGATCCTGTTCCTGATCGTGGCGGTCGCCGCGGGCGTGGGAGCTTATTTTGTGGGACTGAACGCCAGTCTGGAATACGAATACCTGTATGTGGACAGGCAGCTTTCCGTGGATAAGATCCTGGCGAAGAGCAGAAGGAAGAAGGTGGAGACCTTCGACCTGGGCCGGATGGAGATGCTGGCTCCGATAAAGTCCTGGCACATGGACGAATTCAAAAACAGGCAGCTGAAAAACGTGGATTACAGCTCCGGCGTGGAAGAACAGCCGGATAAGCGTTACTGCATGATCTATAATGGAGAGAAGCGGATCATTTTTGAGCCGAATGCGGAGATGGTGGCGGCGATCAAGTCCATCGCTCCCAGAAAGGTATTTACGGATTGACATTTTCCGGCAAGTCTGGTACACTTCTTAAAACACAAAACTGTCAGTAAATTTTACTGGCAGTTTTATGTTACGGAAATACGCAACATTCCCGGACATTTGTCCGCCTGACACGGACAGATGCGGAAACACCATCACAGAAGGAGGAGACACAATGGGTCAGATTATTGGCGAAGGCATTACCTTTGACGACGTGCTGCTGGTTCCGTCCTATTCTCAGGTAATTCCGAATCAGGTTGATCTTTCGACCTGGCTGACGAAGAAGATCAGGCTGAACATTCCGATGATGAGCGCCGGAATGGATACCGTTACCGAGCACAGAATGGCGATCGCGATGGCCAGGCAGGGCGGTATCGGAATCATTCACAAGAACATGTCTATTGAAGCGCAGGCAGAAGAGGTGGATAAGGTAAAGCGTTCAGAAAACGGAGTCATTACCGATCCATTTTCCCTTTCTCCCGAGCATACCCTTCAGGATGCGGACAACCTGATGGCGAAGTTCCGCATTTCCGGCGTACCGATCACGGAGGGCCGCAAGCTGGTCGGCATCATCACCAACCGGGATCTCAAATTCGAAACAGACTTCACGAAGAAGATCAAGGAATCCATGACCTCTGAGGGCCTGATCACCGCAAGGGAAGGCATCACCCTGGAGGAAGCGAAGAAGATCCTTGCGAAGGCAAGGAAGGAAAAGCTTCCTATTGTAGATAAGGATTTCAACCTGGTGGGCCTGATCACCATCAAGGACATTGAGAAGACCATCAAATATCCCCTTTCCGCCAAGGACGCCCAGGGCCGTCTGCTGTGCGGCGCAGGCGTGGGAATCACGGCGAACGTGCTCGACCGCGTGAGCGCTCTTGTGGACGCCAAGGTGGATGTGGTCGTCCTGGATTCCGCCCATGGACATTCCGAAAACGTGCTGCGCTGCCTGCGCATGATCAAGGAAAAATTCCCGGATCTGCAGGTCATCGCCGGAAACGTTGCCACCGGTGAGGGCACGAAGGCCCTGATCGAAGCGGGAGCGGACGCGGTAAAGGTGGGCATCGGCCCCGGCTCCATCTGCACCACCCGCGTAGTCGCCGGCATCGGCGTGCCGCAGGTAACGGCGATCATGAAGTCCTATGAGGTGGCGAAGGAATACGGCATCCCGATCATCGCGGACGGCGGCATCAAGTATTCCGGAGACATGACCAAGGCCATCGCCGCAGGCGGAAACGTCTGCATGATGGGAAGTATCTTCGCAGGCTGCGACGAGAGCCCCGGAACCTTCGAACTGTACCAGGGAAGAAAATACAAGGTATACCGCGGCATGGGATCCATCTCCGCCATGGAAAACGGCAGCAAGGACCGCTATTTCCAGTCCGACGCCAAGAAGCTGGTGCCGGAAGGCGTGGAAGGCCGCGTCGCCTATAAGGGAACGGTAGAGGACACCGTGTTCCAGCTGGTTGGCGGCATCCGTGCCGGCATGGGTTACTGCGGCGCGCATACCATCGACGAACTGAAGGAGAACGGCAGATTCATCAAGATCTCCGCCGCCGCCCTCTGAGAGAGCCATCCCCACGACATCTATATCACCAAGGAAGCGCCCAATTACAGCGTAGAAAACGACTAAACCGTAAATAGGCGCTTCCTTGGAAGCAGCCTGGCTGCAGCATAGAGAATGACCGGGCGGCAAGGTTAAATGACAGCCCCATGGAATCCGGAAGCGGACAGCGCCGGATTCCATGGGGAATCTGTTTTGAAGCAGGAGAAAAAAGAAGAGGAGAAGGGGTGTTATGACACTGGCGGATATTTCAAACGGGCCTGACTGGGTGATCTGGGTCACTTTTATTGTGCTTGGGATCCTGTCCGCCGTTCTCCTTTCCGGCCGCGGCGGCTGGCTGATCGCCGGATACAACACCGCGTCGGAAAAGGAAAGGGCGAAATACGATAAAAAGAAGCTGTGCAGAACCATGGGGGCCGGCCTGGCCGCGGCGGATGTGCTCATCCTGATCCTGGGGCTGTTTGAGGATGTGCTTCCGGCGTCCTTCGCGGGGATCGCAGCCGGCCTGATCTTTGCCGACTGCCTTGTTATGATCGTTCTGGGAAATACGATCTGTAAAAAGAAAAAATAAGAGCGGCCCTTTTGGGGCGGACCCGGAAGAGGCTGACAGTGCACGCCCCGCAGGCAGAAATGGAAGGACGGACAGAAAAAATGAAAACGAGGGAACAGTTCCTTTTTGAAGACGCTCCGGTCAGCAGGGCCGTCGTTTCGCTGGTGATCCCGACGGTGATCAGTCAGCTCATCACTGTCGTCTACAATATGGCGGATACCTTTTTTATCGGCCAGATCGGGGATCCGAACCAGGTGGCGGCGGTTTCGCTGTGCATGCCGATGTTCGTGTTTCTTACCGGACTGGCCAATCTGTTCGGCATCGGAGGCTCCAGCCTGCTGTCCCGCTGCCTGGGGGCCGGAGATCACGGGAAGGCGAAGCAGACGGCGGCGTTCTGTATCTGGACATCCGTGGGAGTATCGCTTGCCTACGGGCTCCTGATAGCCTGGGTGCGGCCGGTTCTGCTTCCTCTTGTGGGGGCGAATGAGGGGACCTATGATTTCTGCTGTCAATATCTGTTCTGGACCATCACCATCGGGGCGGTTCCGACGGTCCTGAATCAGGAGCTGGCCCATCTGGTCCGTGCGGAGGGGCATTCCGCGCAGGCAAGCTTCGGTATGGCGATGGGCGGCATCCTGAACATCCTTCTGGATCCCATTTTCATTTTCCCGCTGGGCTTTGAGATCGCCGGCGCGGCCATCGCAACCATGCTTTCCAACGCGGCGGCGACGGCATATTTTCTGATCCTGATCCTGAAAAAGGGCGGGGAAACCGCCATCGCTCTCCATCCCGGGCATTATACGCTGACCCGGGGGATCCCGCGGGAGGTGCTGCTGGTCGGGCTTCCCAGCTGCCTGATGAATCTGATGGGCGTGCTTTCCAACATCACCATCAACCGTCTGATGTCCGGCTATTCCAATGCGGCGGTGGCCGGGATCGGCGTGGCGAAGAAGGTGGATATGCTTTCCTACGCCATTGCAACCGGCATGTCCCAGGGCGTGCTGCCGCTGATCGGCTATAATTATTCCGCGAAAAATTATCGGAGAATGAAGGCCGCCATCAGGACGGATTTTCTGTTCAGCCTGGCGGTGGCTGTGATTGGAACGTTTTTCCTCTTTACCTGCGCGGGGCCCGTGGTCCGGGCATTCATCGACGATGCGGAGACAGTCCGCTACGGACAGCTGTTCCAGCGGATCATCTGCATTACCGGGCCGTGCATTTCCGTGACCATGCTGGCGATCACTTCTTTTCAGTCGGTGGGAAAAAAGCTTGAGCCGGCCATCCTGTCTCTGCTCAGAAAAGGCGGCCTGGACATCCCCTTCATGCTTCTGCTGAATGCCCTGGCAGGGGTGGAAGGCATCGTATGGGCCACGCCGATCGCGGATTTTGGCGCCATGCTGGCGGCGGCAGCCCTGTTCGTTCCCTTCTGGAGAAGCCTTTCTGACCGGATGAAACGGGAGAAGTCGGTGGAATGAAAGAACCAGAAAAGAAGGAAATCCTGCAAAAAAAGCAAATGATCCTTCTGAAACTGACAGAAGCCCTGCAAAAAGAGAATGCCGGCTTCTGGCTGGAAGCGGTGCAGATCATCCTTCCAGCCGTTTGGCATCCAGCTCCACCACCCGGGCGTTGGGCGCTTTATATCTTTTCACCATTTCCTCAAAGGGCGTCCGGTTCAGGTAGGAGAGAAGGGATATGAGGACGGAGCTGTGGGTAACGAGGAGGACTCTGCTGTCAGAACCGCTGCCGCCTTCCGCTCTGACAATGTCCCGCAGGGCAGGAACCGTCCGCTCCAGGAGTTCCTGATAGGATTCTCCTTCCGGCGGACGGCTGTACCTTCGGTCGGCGATCCAGGTCTGATAGGGCTCCGGATAGCGTTCTTCCACCTGTTCCCAGGTAAGCCCCTCCCAGAGACCGAAATTCATTTCCTCCAGCCCGGTATGGACGAGGCAGGGGAGCCGAAGCCTTTCGGAGACGATCCGGGCCGTTTCCCGGGCCCGCTTCATGCCGCTGGTATAGATGATGCGAGGACGGCTTTCGGAAAGGAGCAGGCTTTCAGAAAGCTGCAGGGCCTGGCTGCGTCCGTTTTCATTCAGGTCCGTGTCCGTACTTCCCTGGATCCGCCGCTGCAGATTCCAGTCCGTTTCCCCGTGTCTTGTGAGAAGAAGTTTCATTTCAGTTCCTTTCTGGTCGGTTATCTGATCTCCTTATCTTAGCATGCAGGCGGAGGAGGCGCAAGCAGGAAGAAAGAGCAGGGAACGGGCCGTTTGACAGGAAAGCGGAGAGAGGCCGCATCGCTGCGGGCAACCCGGTATGGCGAGCCGGGTTCTGTTCATTGACAAACCAGGGAACAGGAACCGTTTCTTCGGCGCTTCTACGACAGAAATCAGAAGAATGGCGTGTTGACCCGCAGAGATTGGGAGCTTACTACGGCCAAAAAAGGAAATTTCGGTTCCTGTACCGTAGATTTTGGTGACTTTATACGGTAGAAAGGATAATTCTGTCATTTTTACCCGTAGTGAAAAGGACTTCCCTACGGTCGGAATCAGAGAAATGAGATTTTTCCCCGTAGTGAGCGGCAAATCCTACGGTCAGAATCAGGGAAATGGGATTTTTCCCCGTAGTAAGCGGCAAAATCCTGTGGCAGGGATCAGGAAAACCGGATGTTACTGTTCAGACAGGTCCGCGCATTTACTGCGCAGACCGTACGAAAACGTACAGGCAGGAAGCATCCGGCCCATCGCGAAGCGATTGGAATGGCCGGATGCCGTTACTGTTCTGCCGAAGGCTGAACAGTAACAACCGGATTATTGCCCGCAGAGGCGGCTTTCTCCCGCCCCTTGCCGGGACTGCCCCTTTGTGATACACTAATCGGGCAGCGATATTTTTCAGGTGATTTATCTGAGAGATCTGTCCGCGCAGGGATCCTGCGGGAACAGAATTAGAAGAGGAAGCAAGATGCGTTTTTTGAAGAAACTGGTTCTTTTTACCATACTCGTTCTTTTTGCGGCGGCGGCTGTTCTGGGCGGCCGTCTGCTTTTTAACGGCTATCAGATTTACAGACAGGTGACGGAGGAGGTTCCCCTGTCTGAAAAGGTGGCGGAGATCCGCGCCAATCCTCATTATACCGCGCTGGACGATCTACCGCAGATCTATAAGGAGGCGGTGGTAGCCGTGGAGGACAGCCGCTTTTATCAGCACGGCGGCTTTGACATCATTTCCACCGCAAGAGCGTTTTTCATCAACCTGCGGGAAGGGGAGCTGGCGGAGGGCGGAAGCACCATCACCCAGCAGCTTGCCAAGAATATGTATTTCACCCAGGAAAAAAAGTTTTTAAGAAAGGCGGCGGAGCTGTTCGTGGCCTTTGAGCTGGAACGGGATTACAGCAAGGACGAGATCCTGGAGCTGTATCTGAACACCATTTATTTCGGGAGCGGATACTACTGTGTTTACGATGCGGCGGAGGGCTATTTCGGGAAGGAGCCGTCTCAGATGACGGATTACGAAAGCACTCTGCTGGCGGGGATCCCCAACGCGCCTTCCGTTTACTCCCTCACCAACAGCCCGGAGCTGGCAGCCAGGCGGCAGAAAACGGTCCTGGAATGCATGGTGGAGCAGGATTATATCACGCAGGCGCAGGCGGAAGGGATCCTTGCGCAGGGAGAGGTGCAGCAGGCGGCGCAGTGAGTGTGCCCGGGACAGACTCTGGAGCGGAGGGGCAGCAGGAGCTACAGATAATACGGGATCATCACCCGGAAGACGGAATAGGCCAGAGCGGCGATGATAAAAAACAGGAACAGACCGCCTGCGATGGCGGGCAGGAGGGCAGACAGCCTGGGCCGCTTCAGCCGGTCGGCAAGTTCCTGCAGCAGGAAGACCGCTTTTTTCTCCCCCAGCGTTACCAGATACATAAAGGCGGGGAGCATGGGAAGCAGATACCTTCCCTGCGGCTGAAAATCCCAGGTATAGGAATAGATCACGCACAGAACAATGGGGACCGCGCAGGCAAAAACCATTACCGCGTTGGTAAAGAAGCGGCGGCCCCTGTCCTGCCAGGTCAGATACAGATCCTCCCCGACCGGAAGGACGGCAGCTGCCAGACCGGCGGCAAAGACGAAATAATAGCAATTGTAAATATAATAGTGGGTGGGCAGACTCATAGGGCCGAACATGGCGACGAAGCTGCGGCACAGCAGGATGAAAAAGTCGGTGCCGAATACCATTTCTCCAATGCTCATGCCAAGCTCCCTGCAGGTGGCGCGAAGCAGCGGATGATATTCCGGCAGACAGGTTTCGGCCGCGCAGGCGTTCCTTGCCGCGACCCCGAGAAAATCTCCCTGGTAAAGGACGGCGCTTCGGATAAACCACCAGCCCGCTCCCAGAAGGACGATCCCGCTGATAAACAGCCCCTTTCGCATAAGGGAAAACCAGTCCGTATGCAGCCGCTCCTTTGGGAAGGCGGTCCCGTCCGGAAGGAGGGAACCGGCAGGCA
Organism: uncultured Lachnospiraceae bacterium; assembly: GCA_944380025.1. Taxonomy (GTDB): domain Bacteria; phylum Bacillota; class Clostridia; order Lachnospirales; family Lachnospiraceae; genus Eisenbergiella. Next base: position 1,306 of record CALWGL010000028.1, on the reverse strand, counting down.
CCCGGGAGACAAAGCCGGAAACGAACAGGAGAATGACCGCAAGCACCGCGCCGTAGGCATTATAATAGGAAAGGGCGCAGAGAACGACGCCGATGGCAAGCCGCACGCAGACAGGCCGTCGGAAGCCGTTCCGGGTCCCTTCGAAAGCCTCCGCGAACATCATCATCACGGAAAAAATCGCGCAGGAATCCGTATTTACATAGGTATGGATGAAGATGCTCTGGGGCAGGAAAACGGCGAGACAGGAAAAGATCCACTGGGAAAGCCGGTCCGGGAAGAGCATTCCGGACAGTCTTCTCACATAGAAGGCTGCGCCCAGCCCAAAGATGGCATTCACCAGACGCGCGCTGATCAGAAGAATGTCGAACCGGTCCGTAAACTGCCGCAGCACCCACAGCAGATATCCCTGCAGAATATAGGTCAGCATGGGCTGAAAGGCATAGGAGCCGCCATAGCCGGGGATCAGCACAGCCGGGTCGTCTCCCCGGGGAAGCCGCCCGTTCTGCGCGATATACCAGACGACCCGGAAACGGTTGATTTCGTCCGGCCCCTCGCCGAAAGGCTGTATGAAGATGAACGCCGCCATGCACAGAAAAGCGAAGGCATAAAACAGCAGCTCATAAAAAAGATCTTCCCTGAAGATGCTTCGTATTCTGGTCATCTTTTCCTCCATGCCGAAGCGTTGCTGAGGCCCGCGCCGCGCGGGAATCTATCCTCGCAGATGTCGTCAAAATTCAGCAAGGATGCTCAACCTCATTATAAACAATCCGCCCCGAAGGTGTCCAGAAAAATTGGGATTTCCTGAAAAACCGCTTGTCAGAAAAATCAGGATGGGATATACTACAGATAGAAACGGGCGGGCGCTGCGCTTCGTCCCTTAAAGCAGTACATACGACTGGCGGATCAGTGGAGCACCACAGGGAGTATGTATGAAGGAAACCGGCCGCCTGGGTACCCGCAGATAAAGAGTAGCCAGGCGGCATTTTTATTTGAGTGCCGCCGTCCGGCGGCAGGAAGGAGTTGTAATGAAGCTGTTATCACTGGAAGAGGAACTGAAGAGCAATGCCTATCCGGGCAGGGGGATCGTCCTGGGGAGGACGCCTGACGGGAAAAAGGCCGTGGCGGCCTATTTCATCATGGGAAGAAGCGCGAACAGCCGGAACCGGGTGTTTGTGGAGGACGGGGACGGGATCCGCACGCAGGCTTTTGACGAGGCGAAGCTGGAGGATCCCAGCCTGATCATCTACGCGCCGGTCCGTGTGCTTGGAAACAAGACCATCGTCACCAACGGCGACCAGACCGACAC
>CALWGL010000027.1 GCA_944380025.1 uncultured Lachnospiraceae bacterium | reverse complement strand
AGAATCAGGGGATCACCTATGCGAATCTGGACGCGGGCTGGAACGTCATGACGCCCGAGCGCCTTGCCGCTCAGGCACAGCGGCTCCATCAGGCCGGACAGAAGGCCGGGATCTATGACGCGCCCTTTGCCTTCTTCGGCCGCGATACCCAGGCGGAAATCCCCGGCGTGCCGGGGCATGTCTACGGCGAGATCCTTCTGAAGGACGGGAAAGGGCGTTTCCTTCCCCGCGTGGACGGAGCCATTCCCTATGACGTGACGCATCCTCTCTGGAGGGAAATGACCCGGTATAAATTCGACCGGTTCGTGGCCTGGGATTATGATTATGTCAAGGTGGATTTCATGACCCACGGCGGCATGGAGGGCTGCCACTACGACAGAGACACGGCCACGGGCAGACAGGCCATCAACCGTGCCTACGCGTTCCTGGACAGCCTCCTGGACGAAAAACGGATCGGAAGGCCTTTCTTCATCAGCCTCTCCATCGCGCCCGTCTTCCCCTATGGCTACGGACATGCCAGACGGGTATCCTGCGATGCCTTCGGGACCGCGCAGGATGTGGAATATGAGCTGAATTCCCATACCTACGGCTGGTGGCTGAACGGAAGGCTGTATCAGTACAATGATCCGGACCACATCGTCCTGTTAAAGAGCTTCGGCATGGAAAGAGACAATACCGAGGGCGAAGCGAAAGCCCGCTATACCACAGCTGTGATCGCAGGAACGGTCATGATGCTCAGCGACGATTATGAACGTCCCGAAGCAAGGGAACGGGCCAGACGCTTTGCCTGCAACCGGGAAGTCAACCGCATCGCCGCCTCCCAGACGGCATTTGTCCCTGTGGAATCCGCGGGGAGCAGCTCTTCGGAGGCCTACACCGCCGAGATCGAAGGAAAGGCCTGCGCCGCCCTCTTCCACTGGAAGGAAGGAAAGGACACGGTCGTTCTGAGCGCGGCCCGCGCCGGTCTCCGGGAGGACGCGGAATATACGGATCTGTGGACCGGCAGGACCTTCCGGAGCGAAAACGGGATCCTGCGCTGGGAAGCCGAAGGCTGCGACGCTCTTCTGCTTCGGGAATGCTGAGAATATCAAAGGGAGGGATCGACATATGATGCTGGAGGAACTTGTGAATCAGCCGTTTGAGGCCAGAAAAATGTACCGGCGAAATGTCGTGCCGCAGGTTGTCCTGGGGGAAAGCTGCGGACGCACGGGGGTGGAATTCCTGGACAACGGCACCTTTTTCTATCTGAAGGACGGGGAACGGATCCGTCACGGCTTTTCCTGCGCGGACACGGAAGCCGGAACGCGCATCGACACCAGGACTGCCGCTCTCAGGAGCCGGAATACGGAGAATATCTCCGACTGTCTGGGGGAGGGCAGACAGATTACGAGCGTTTATGAAGACGGCGCTCTCACGCTCACCCAGAAGCTCACCCTGTACCCGGAGGGAGATCTGGTAATTCAGATCTTTCTTCAGGAGAAGGGAAAGCTTGCCCGGACCCGGTATATGGCCCCGTTCTTCGCGCCTTATCCGGACGCCAGCGGGAAGAGGATCTTCCTGTCGCTGGATCAGAAGATGCTTCTGGTCCCCTATGACAATGACATGTGGCTCCGGTATGAATCCTGCGTTCCCGCCGCCGGAAGGCCCAGCTATGATGTGGCCGCCGTTTATGACGAGAACACCTTTGAAGGCCTGGTGATCGGCGCCCTGGACTTCGATGTCTGGAAAAACGCGATCCAGTGGAACGCCCATGATGCCCGCAGCCTGGCCGCTTTCTGCGGCATCGCGGACGGCGGGACCCATGACGTATGCCCCCACGGCATCGTGGAGGGCTGGGAAGTCGCTTCCGCCCGCTTCGTCTTAAGCTGGCATCCGGATATCCGCAGAGGCATGGAGCATTACGGCGATCTCTGCGCGAAGGTCTGCCCGCCCCGCCCCTGGAGCAGCGGCAAAGTCCCCTTCGGCTGGAACAGCTATGCCGCCCTTGGCGGGACCCTGACCGTGGACCACTGGAAGCAGGCCGGAGAATTCATGCACGATGAACTTCCGCATTACTGTGATGAAGACGGCGTTTCCTATGTCAATCTGGACGGCGCTTTCGGACTGGACCAGGAACGGATCCGTCAGATCATCGGTGAGATCCACGCGCGGGGGCAGAAGGCCGGCTGGTATGCCGCGCCCTGCAACTGTCCCGCCGCCCTCTCCGAGCTTCCGGTGAAGGGAACGGACCTGAAGGTCAGGGACCTGTTCCTGAAGGATTTTTCCGGAAATCCCCTTCCGGCCGCGGACGGTACGGTTCCCTTCGACGTGACCCATCCCGTATGGGAGGCCTATGCGCGGAAGAACATCCGCGTCCTGACCGATCTGGGCGTTGATTATATCAAGATCGACTTTCTCACGCACGGCTCCGTGGAAGGCGACCATTATCTGAAGAATGTGACGGGCCGCATGGCCCTGAACCGGGTTTACCGCCTTCTGCAGGAGGAGATCGACGCCTGCGGCAGGGAGATCTTCGTCAGCCTTTCCATCGCCCCGCTGTTCCCTTATTTCCTCGGGAACGCGAGAAGATGCTGCTGCGACTCCTTCGGTCACTATGACGACGTCCGCTATGTGCTGAACGCGCTGAACTTCGCCTGGTGGACAAACGGACGGATCTACCGCTACAACGACCCGGATCATATCCCGCTGTACCACTCCATCATCGACGGACGGGGAACCACCACGGAACAGGAGGCGAGGTCCCGCTATTATTCGGCGGTCATCTCGGGAACCGTGATGATGCTTTCCGACAACTACGGGCCGGAGGGCGACCCTCAGATCATCGAAGAGTGCAGACGCCGCGCCAGGATCTTTGCCGACGATGAAGCGGCGAACCGGATCGCCCGCCTTGGCAGGGCCTTTGTTCCGGTGGAGCTCGGAGACGGAACGACGCCCTTCTATACCCTTTCCCATGAGGGACGCCGGTACGCGGCCGTCTTCAACTTTTCACCGGACCGGGCCGTCCTGTCCTTTGACGCCGCCAGAGGCTCTCTTCCGGAAAAAGGGAGCTTCCGCGACATTCACGGCGGAGAAAAAACAGTTTATGACGGCAGGATCAGCGTGACGCTGGACGGCCGGGACGCCATCCTGCTCGAGGTGTTCCCGGAATAGCGTTTCTCCTGCGAACCGGATCCTCCCGTGCCGGAGGGTCCGGTTTCTGCCGTTTTGTGACAGCAGGAAGGAGACAACAATGAAAAAATGGTTCGCCGCGCAGAAGCTGCAGACAAAGATCATGCTCTGGTATGTGATCTTCGCTCTGCTTCCCATGATCCTCATAACCGCTTACTTCTATTTCTATACCAGCCGTCTCATGCTTGACAGCCTGAATGAAAACCTGGACATTCAGACCTGGCAGATCGCATGGGACCTGGACGATGCCACCAGTGATCTGTACACCATTTCCAATCTGCTGTACATGGACGAGACCCTGTGGAGCTACCTGATGGCCGATTATTCGGGACGGGGCTACGAGGATCTGTATCTGTATGTGGACGGCCTATTTTCCAATATCCGGATGCTCTACCCGAAGATCAGCGGGCTTTCCGTCCTCAGCACCAACGAGACCCTGCCCCGGGACAACTATTATTTTTATGTTCTGGATCAGGAAATGCTGGAAGAATACGGGGAGGAGCTCACGCAGGCCGGAAGCGTCCTGCGGATGTACCCCACGAAAGACGGAGAACTCTGCTTTTTCCGCTTCATGAACCGTTATGAAACAGGAAAAAACCGCAATTACCTCATGATATGTGTGGACAGCGGCATCATCGGGCAGATCCTGGATAACGGAGACAGCGACCTCACCGTTCTCCTGGTGGACGGAGACGGCTTCATTCAGATCTCCAACCGTCCGGAGCTGGCCGGAAAGGCCTTCTCCTCTCTGGATCTGCACCGCCAGGTCGTCAGAGAACAGGAGACCGACTTCTGCGGCCGCCTGGTCCTGTATACGGATTCCCGGGTCTTTGAAGGCCCCCTCCGGCAGGCTTCCCTGCAGATCCTTCTCCTCTTTTTCCTTTCCTCCGGCCTGGCCTTTGCCGCCATCACCAGGTACAGCGGGCACTTCCAGAAAAACGTGGAACGGGTGTTAAACGGCGCAAACCTGATCAGTCTGGGAGATTTTTCCTACAAGATCCCGGAAACCGGCACCGATGAGATCGGCCGGATCGCCGCTTCCATCAATACTCTGGGAGAACGGATCCGGACCACCATTGAGGAGTCCTATGAAAAGGAGCTGAAGCGGCAGATCTCCGAACGGAATCAGCTGCAGGAGCAGATCAATCCCCATTTCCTGTACAACGCGCTGTCCTCCATCTCCTCCATGGCCCTGAACCATCAGGATCCGGAAACCAGCCGGGCCATCGTCTATCTGGCGGACTTCTACCGCATTTCCCTCAACAGAGGGAATCAGGAGCTGACCATACGGGAGGAGCTGCGGCTGCTGGAAAGCTATATGAAGATCCAGCAGGTCCGGTTCGGGAGCGGCATTGAACTGGAATACGATCTGGATGAAAGCCTGCTGGAGCATAAGATCATGAAGCTCACGCTCCAGCCCATCGTGGAGAATTCCATCCATCACGGCCGCACCGATGATTCGGACAGCTTTCACATCCTGATCCGCCTGTATCAGGCGGAGGGAAAAACCATTCTGGAGGTCATCGACGACGGTACCGGCATCCCTCCGGACAAGATGATGGAGCTTCAGGATTCCATGGACCAGTCCATCGGCGGCTACGGCCTGAGAAACGTCAATCTCCGCATCCGGCTTCAGTACGGACCGGAATACGGAATCAGCATGGAAAGCGAAGAGGGCTTCGGCACCAAGGTGAGGATCGAGCTTCCCTGAACCCGCGGCCCGGCATGGAGGTCATCATGAAAAAAATATTTGCGGCAGGCGCCTGCCTTCTGCTTCTCCTTCTTATCCTGTTTTCCGGCTGCCGGCCCCGGAGCAAAAGTCCGGCGGAGACGGAAAATGCCCGTTCCGAAAACGCTCCTTCCGGACAGGCTGAGGCCGGAGAGGAAGCGGTGCTCACCCTGTTTGACAAAAACTCCGACCGTCACAGCTTCGACGACCGGATCGCGCAGGAGATCATGCGGCGCACGGGGGTGCGCATCCAGGTCATCGATTCCACGGAGGACGCGGAGGAAAAGGAAGAGCTGATGTATACCTGGCAGGACTATCCCGACATCATCAAGGTGGACCTGGAGGCCATATCGAAGTATCAGGACGCCGGATATCTGGTCGACCTGGCTCCTTATCTTTCCGATCTTCCCTCCGTGCAGGACATGTACGGTGACATGCTGAACCGCTACTATACCGAAGACGGCCGTCTGTACTATCTGGGCAACTGGTACGGAGAGGACCGGGACGCGGTTTCCGGCTTTCAGATCCGATATGACTATCTGACGGAGCTCGTCGGGAAGGAGCGGGCCGACAGCGACGAGCCCTTTACCCAGGAAGAATTCATCGCCCTGCTGCACGCCTTTTCCGAAAAGCACCCGGAGATCGGCGGCCAGCCCTCCATCCCCTTTGCCACCTGCCTGGATTATGATTATCTTTCGGCAGCCCGCGGGATGTACGGGATGAAGACCTATTATGAGACGGACGGCAGCATCCGGCACATCGCGAAGGATCCCCGCTATGTCTCCATGCTGTCCTTTCTGAACCGGCTGTACCGGGAGGGCCTTCTGGATAAGGAGTGGGTCCTGAACCGCCGGGATCTGTTTACGGAAAAGCTGGAAAGCGGGCGGGTCTTTGCCACCGCCACCGCCTACTGGGATATTTTCTCCCAGAACTCCTTTCTCCGGGAAACGGAAGGGGAGGATTCCTTTTACGCCTGCTACAAGGTCCTGGGAGAAGGCGTCTCCGCCTCAGAGACCACCTACGGCGGCCGGAATTCCCTGGGCTGGGACGCCATCGCCGTCACCGATCACTGTAAGGATATGGAGGCCGCGCTCAGGGTGATCGATTTTCTCGCCAGCGAAGAAGGACAGTATCTGATGCTCTGGGGGATCGAGGGCGAGGACTGGAGCTATGTGGACGGCGTCCGTACGCCAAGCGAGGAAAATCTGGCCCTCTTCACCAGGAGCGTTACCACCGCCGTGGAACAGACGAGCATCCGGCGCTGGATCTGGTTCATCAAAAACGGGAACGGCAGCGACGGATCCCCCTACGACATGATGACCAAATATCAGCCGACCAGAGAAGCGCAGCTGGCAAACAGGCGCATGACCAGCGACTACTGGGACACCTCCGTCTATCTCGGGCTGGATCCGGAAGCGGGAACGGAGGAATCCCTGATGTGGACCAATATCAAAAATATCTATGACGAAACATTCCCGCGCATGGTGAACGCGGACAGCGAAGAGCGCATGCTGGAAATGTATGACAGACTGCTCCAGGACATGGAGGCGGAAGGCCTTTCTTCCGTGGAGGCCATCTGGACAGAAAATTACCTGGAGCGGACAAAACAGTGGGACGGGGCCTGACGGCCTTCTTACGGAGGTGGATATGCTGAAGATACTGCTTGTAGACGACGAACCCCTGGAGCTTCAGGCGCTCAGGGAACACGTGGACTGGGAAGGCCTCGGCATCGGCCGGGTGGACACGGCCAAAAACGGCCGGGCCGCCTATGAGAAGATCCTGGAACAGGAACCGGATATCGTCATCACAGACGTGTCCATGCCGGTCATGGACGGCATCGCCCTTGCCGCGAAGATCCACGAGCTGAACCAGCGGATCAAGGTGATCTTCCTGTCCGGCTACGACGATTTTTCCTATGTCCAGTCCGCCCTGCAGCTGGGCGCATCGGACTATCTGCTCAAGCCCTTTACCCCTGAGGATATCGCGAAGGTGATCCGAAAGGTAAAGGACGCCCTGAACCGGGATCTGCTCTTCTCCCACTCCCTGGAAACGCTGGAGCAGCAGCTTCTGGAACGTCTCTGTCTGGAAGGGGAGTCTCAGCAGCCCGTTCTGCTGGAAGAGCTTTCCCGCACCAGACAGCTTTCCTCCGGCTCGGACCGCTACGGCATGCTCGCCTTTTTCAGCGTTTCCGGCAGCGCGCTTCCGGATCACCTTCTGAAAAATATTCCCTCCATCCAGGCAGCATGGATGGAAGGGGACCGGCTTGGCATCATCCTGCGCGGATACGCGGACCCCGCCGACGCAGGACGCAGGATCCGGGAACAGCTGAAGAATCTGACAGGCCTGACCTACAGCGGCGTATATATCAGCGGCCGCAGCCTGACCGACCGCCGTCTGCGCGCGGCCTGGCAGGCCCTGAAGGCGATGGAGGATCCCGTCTATTATCAGCCGGCGGGCTCTCTCTCCGGAATCTCTCCGGGAAACGCGGCTGATGACGAAGACTCTTCCTCCTCTTTTCCGTCCTCCGCCCCGTACCTTTCCGGCAACTTTCCCGAATCCGCCATGGAGGAGGCCCTGGGACGGCTGGAAGCGCTGTTTCCCTATGAAGATGACGCCGGGACCGCCGCGGAGATCGACCGCCTGCTGTCCGAAATGCAGCGCCTGCGTTTTTCCCGCCGGGCTCTGGAAAACACCGTCTGGCGCATGCTCCTGCTCCTGGAACGCCGGATCTCTTCCGGCTCCGGAAGCGCCTGCCGTCTTTCCCTCACCCAGGCGCAGCTGGAGGGCTGCCGCTGCGCGCAGGAGCTGAAGGACCTGCTGCTCGGCGCTTTCCGTCAGATCCTGATCGCCCATCAGGAAAACGCGGGCGGGAAAAACGCCTATGTGGTTCGGAAGGTCAGAGAATATGTCCAGCAGCATTACGGCGAACCCATGACGGTGGACGCCATCGCCGACGAAATCCATTTTTCCGTCAATTATGTCCGCTCCATCTTCAAGGAGGGAACCGGCCAGACCATTCTGGAATACGTGACCGATTACCGCTTTGCCAAAGCCTGCGAGCTCCTGAAGGATCCGACCCTACGGGTCAAGGATGTGGCAAACCGGGTGGGGTACGAAAATATCTCCTATTTCGGCTCCGTTTTCACCAAACGGTATCACATGACTCCCAATGAATACAGGAAAAAATATCTCTGAACAGCGTTTCCTTCCGGAAGGCCCTCACGCGGGGCCTTCCATTGTATATATTGAATAAAAATCGCAGAAATTCCTTCATATTTTGATAGGAATCGTAAATATGGAATATTTATCTTCCGTCATTTTCTATGTATCATGGAATCATCACAGAGGAAATGTGGCACTAATTACTGAAAAAGGAGGGTATGGCAAATGAAAAAGAAACTCGCATTACTGCTCGCTGCCGCGCTTGTGGTCGGAACGCTTGGCGCCTGCGGCAGTTCTTCCTCTACATCCGCTCCCGCGGCAGACGGCGGCGATTCCGCTCCTGCTCAGGAGGCGGCGGACGGCTCCGGAGACGCTGAGGATTCCGGAAGCGGTTCCGGGATCGCCGTTTCCAACGAAGGGGAATTCGCCGATGACGGAACTCCCATCATCTCTTTCTTTGACAAGAATTCCGGCACAAGGACCTTTGACGATCCGGTCGCTCTGGAACTGATGGAGCGCACGGGCGTTACCATCGATCTGATCAGCCCCACCGGAGATCCGGCGGAAAAGCTTTCCCTGATGCTGGCAGGCCAGGATTATCCGGACATCGTCCTGATGGACAGAGGCTCCGATATCGTAAACCAGTACATCGAAGCGGGAGCTCTGATCAACCTTTCCGATTATCTGGACAAGCTGCCCAATGTGGTGGAGATGTACGGCGACACGCTGAACAAGACCAGATACACCGACGGAAACAACTACTATCTTTCCAACTGGTACGGCTATGATCCCGATCCCTCCAACGGCTTCATCATGAGATATGACCTCATGATCGAGCTGGTAGGCCAGGAGAGGGCGGACAGCGACGAACCTTTCACCTTCTCTGAGATGGTGGAGATTCTGAAGCAGTTCAAGGAAAAATATCCGGAGCTGAACGGCCAGACGAGCATTGCCCTGACCATGGGCGAGCCCAGCAACAACGACAGCCTGAACGGCGTTTTCTCCGGCATGTACGGCATGAAGACCTACTACGTGGACGAGAGCGGAAACCTGCACTATAAGGTAAGCCATCCTGACTACCTGACCGCCATTCATGACATGAACACCCTGTACAGGGAAGGCCTGCTGGATCCGGAATGGACCTCCAACAATCAGGAGCTCCGCAACCAGAAGCTGAGCCAGGGCAATGTGTTCGGATATCTGGGTTCCTACTGGGATCCCGATGCCTCCAGCGCGGCTCTGATGCAGACCAGCGGCAATGAGAACGCAGAATATCTTGCCTACAAGGTCATTCCGGACGGTTATGACCCGGATGCTACTACCCTGTGCGGCAGAAGCTCCCTCGGATGGGATGCCATCGCCATCACCACCAACTGCAAGAACCTGGAAGCGGCTCTCGCTTTTGTGGACTACTGCGCAAGCCAGGAAGGACAGGACCTCCTTCTGTGGGGCATCGAGGGACAGGACTGGGAGTTCGTTGACGGCGTACGTACCCCTATCGGCGACATCATGGAACGCTATACCGCCGATCCCACCAACACCGTAAACGACACCGGCATCACCAAATGGACCTGGTTCGTAAAGAACGACAGACACGCGGACGACAACACCACCTGCCGTATCTTCTGGAATGAGACGGACCGTTCCACGGATTTTGCCTACAAGAACCTCACCAATACCTACTGGGATACCGCAGAGTTTGACGGACTGGTTCCCGCAGGAAACAGCCCTGACGCGCTGAAGGCCCAGAAGATCCAGGATATCATCAATCAGGCTTATCCCAACATGGTAAACGCGGAGAGCGTGGAAGAGTGCGACGCCGTTTACGAACAGATGATGAGCGACCTGGAGGCCGCGGGCATGGCCGATGTGGAAGCCGTCATGACCCAGACCTACAACGAGCGCATGGAGCTGTGGGGCACGGCCGAATAACTGATTTCCAGAAGGTTGTCACATTCCTCATACAACTGAATCACACAGAGAAGAAAGGCAGTTTGTCAAAACTGCCTTTCTTCAAAAGAACAAGGAGGATCTTCTATGGCGAAAAAAGCAACGGTAAAGCCTTCCGGAAAATCCCTCAAAACAAGGCTCTGGAATCAGAGATATCTGTTCCTTCTGATGGTCCCGGCCCTTGTATGGGTAGTTCTGATCTGCTACGCTCCCATGACCGGTCTCTATATGGCATTCACCAATTACAGACCGTCTCAGAACGGTTACTGGTATGATCTGCTGAACGCGCCTTTTGTGGGCTTCGAATGGTTTGAGTACTTCTTTCAAAATGATTTTAAGATGATCATGCGGAATACCCTGGCGACCAGCCTTCTGACGCTTCTGTTCTCTTTCCCGGCGCCGATCCTGATCGCGGTATTCTTAAATGAAGTGAAAAATATGAAGGTAAAGAAGTTCGTTCAGACGGCTTCCTATCTTCCTTACTTTATATCCTGGGTTATCGCCTCCAACATTTTCCTTACCTTCCTGTCCGGGGGCGGCGTTGTCAATGATCTGCTGATCGCCCTTCACATCACCGACGAACCCATCCTGTTCTTCCAGAAGGGGGAATATTTCTGGTGGATCATCGCTTTCGCGAATACCTGGAAAAATATGGGATATAACGCCATCATTTATCTGGCAGCCATTTCCGGCGTGGACCAGGGGCTTTATGAAGCGGCCGAAGTGGACGGAGCGAACCGGGTGCAGAGGATCTGGCACATCACGCTTCCCGCCATCCGCGGCACCATCTGCATCATGCTGATCCTCGCCGTAGGCGGCATCCTGACCACCGGCTTCGAGCAGCAGCTGCTGATGGGCAACAACGCGATCCTGAACTATTCCGACGTACTGGATACCTACGCATACCGCTACGGTCTGACCAAGGGCATGTATTCCTACGGAACCGCAGTCGGCATGTTCAAATCCGTCGTTTCCTTTATCCTGGTCATGTGCGCCAATAAGATCACCGCCAAGCTCAACGATACGGCGCTGTTCTGAGGAAAGGAGGACAATATGGCAAAAACAGCTGTTAAAACGAAAAAAAGGCCGGTCAAACGTACCCCAAGCGAATGGGTGCTGGACATCTGCAAGGTGGTCTTTCTGACCCTGGTCACGATCGTCACGGTCTATCCTTTCTGGAATATCTTCATCGTTTCCATCAACGATCCCACGGACGCCGTCCGCGGCGGTCTGTACTTCTGGCCCCGTGTGTTCAGCGTCCTGAGCTACAAGGAGATCCTGGGAAGATCCACCTTCACCCATTCCATCCTGGTGACCCTGGCGAGGACCATCATCGGCACGCCTCTCGCGCTGCTGTGCACCTCCATGGTGGCTTATTCCCTTTCCCGCAAGGAGCTGATCGGCCACAAGTTCTGGAACGTCCTGTTCGTATTCACCATGTATTTCGGCGGCGGCCAGGTTCCCTACTACATGGTGCTGAAGAACCTGGGTCTGCTGGACAACTTCTGGGTATTCATCTTTCCGCTGATCATGAGCGTATACAACATGATACTGATCCGTTCCTACATCGAATCCATGCCGGATGAGCTGTTTGAGGCGGTGAAGATAGACGGCGGCAACGACCTGGTCGTTTACTGGAAGATCATCATCCCGCTGGCAAAGCCCATCCTGATGACCGTCGCCCTTTTCGTTGCCATCAATCAGTGGAACTCCTGGTTTGACGCTTACCTGTATACCTCCAGCGAGAACCTGAAGCCCATGCAGTCCATTCTGGTGGAGATCCTGAACCAGTACAATACCGGCGCTACCACGTCCGCCCAGATGTCCAATGCCAAATCCGGCATGACCATCACACCGGACTCCCTGCGCATGGCGGCCACCATGATCGCTACCATTCCGATCATCTGCGTCTATCCTTTTATCCAGAAGTATTTCGTAAAGGGAATCATGCTGGGCGCGGTAAAGGGATAAAACATTACAGGGAAATTTCCTCTTTTCTGTAAGCACGCGGCTCCCGCTCATCAGAAGCGGGAGCCGTTTTTTCATCCTGTCTTCTGCCCTGTCTTTTGTCTCAGATCCGGTATTCCCGGTCCGCGAGCTCATTTTCCCCGAACTCCAGCTGACAGGCTGTTCCCGCCTGCATGTCAAAGGAAAGCACATCTTTATCCCACTCGCCCCTGACGCCGCGCACTCCCTTCAGTCCGCGGGCCTTTACCCGGCAGACGCCGCCGCGTTCCGAGAAGATCTCCGCCTGTCTGATCCAGCCCTTATCCCAGCTTATGGAAACCTCAAAACCGCCTCTGGCGCGAAGCCCCCTTACGCTTCCCCGGTTCCAGTCCACCGGGATCGCCGGCAGCAGCTCCAGGAAGCTCTGATGACTCTGCAGGAGCATTTCCGCAATGCCGGCTCCCAGACCGAAGATCGCGTCGATCTGCTGATGGGAAGCCTGCAGAAGCCCCGCACCAAGGACCGAACCGGCGCTTTTGAGCAGATGGCCGCATTCCAGGGAATCATGAAAACGGGCCATGAGACAGATCTTCCAGGAAGCAGGCCAGCTTCCGTTTTCGGCGGAATGCAGAAGCCGCCTTTCCAGGCTCCGCCTGGCCGCTTCAAACAGGCCGGGCGTCTTTTCCTGCGTGATGATCTCTCCGGGATACGCCGGATACAGATGGGAGATATGGCCCATTCCCGGCGTGCATTCCTCGTAGTCCTCATACCACTCCAGAAGCTGTCCGTATCTTCCGGTGCGGTAAGGCGGGAAACGCTTCATGGCCGCCTCAAGCTTTTCCGGAAGCGGATCGGCGGACAGCCCCAGCAGGGCCGCAGCTTTGGCCGTATTGGAAAACAGCTCCCGCAGGAGGCTCATGTCCATGGCAGAAGCCCTGGTCACCGCGCTGATCTTCGGATGGTTGGGAGAGCACCTGTCTGCGGAGGCCATCTTTTCCACCAGCTCTTCGGCCATGCGCTCCGTCTCCTCCTGCGTTCCGATGAGAAATTTGTTTTCCGGAGATATGGAGGGAGCCGTGACCAGATATCCGTCCTGATCTTCCGTCAGAAATCCCAGGAAAAAGACGGAGGCTTCCCGCATCACGGGATACATTTTCTCCAGGAATCCCAGATCCCCGGTGTACCGGTAGTGGGTCCAGATATGCTGGCAGAGCCAGGCGCCGCCCATAGGCCACCAGCTCCAGGACGCATCCTCACAGCTGGGCTCCGTGCTCCTCCACAGATCTGTATTGTGATGCACCACCCAGCCGTCGGAATGGTAATACTCTTTCGCCGTCTTTTTTCCCGCTTCCGAAAGCTCCAGCAGCAGATCCATCAGAGGCAGATGGCATTCCGGAAGCGCCAGCGTCTCGCAGGGCCAGTAATTCATTTCCACATTGATGTTGTTCGTATAGTTGCTGGACCAGGGCGGCATGACGCTGCTGTTCCAGATCCCCTGCAGGTTCATGGCCTGGCTTCCCGGGCGGGAGGCAGCGATGGTAAGATATCGGGAATACTGCAGGTACAGGGCGGCAAGAGAAGGGTCGTTCACCCCCTTTGCACAGCAGGCGAGCCTTTCGCTTAAGGGCAGGCTTCCGCTCAGCTCCGGTCCCAGATCGATATCCAGCCGGTCATAAAGGCTCCGATAATCCTCCAGATGCTCTTTTTTCAGCTGAAGAGGATCCTTCTTTTCCTCCTCCAGCGCGTCCAGCCGGCGGTTCAGCTCCTCAAGCACTTTTTCCGCATCCGGATCCCTGGGCGCCTCAAAGCCTTTGTAGCTGGTCCCCGCCGTTACGGCGATCAGCACAAAAGAAGCGTCGTTCACATAGACCCTGCTCCCGTCGGACCAGACTCTGCCGTCGCAGGCCAGCACCCTTGCCGCGCAGGCAAACCGCAGCGCTTTCGATTCTTCCGGTTTTTTCCAGACCAGGCGGGGCGTAACCGGCGTATATCCCGGTTCCGCATGATCCGGAGCGATCCCCGCAAGCCAGGCCTCCCCGCCGTCCGTCCCGTTCTGCGCATGCAGAACGGATTCCAGGTCAAAGGCAAGCTGAAGGGGGCCCGCGTCTGCGCTCCCCATCTCCGTCCCCTTTCGCTCCGCACTGCAGCGGACAAAGGCCGCCTGCGCGGGATGGCTGACAAAGATTTCCTCCCGGAAGCGGATCCCTTCCCGTTCCCATTCCACCGTTTCCAGAGCCTGTCCCAGATCCAGCTTTCTTTCATAGCCCGTGATCTCTCCGTCCGCAGGCTCCAGGACCGTTTTCAGCGGCATGGTCCTGCGGTTGTCCCGCTGCCCGAAGGTCAGATGCAGCGCCGCAAGGGGAAGATAGGTCTCAAACCATCTGCCCTCCATCTCATTATTGATGATCTGATTGGCCTCCTTCACCCTTCCCGCAAGCGTCAGCCTCCTGGCCTCCAGCATTTTCTCATAATGCTGCGGATTGGCATGAAAACTCTCGCTTCCCGACCAGAGCGTATCTTCGTTGATATAGATGGTCTCCAGCGGAGTGCCTCCCGTTACGGTCAGCCCGAGCCGTCCGTTTCCCAGAAAATGAGCGTCTGCGAACTTCTCCGCCGGGGTGTTTTCTTTTAAGCAGTAAGACTTCATTTTTTCCTCCCTGTCTGATCGTTCTTCACCTGGACGCGCCTTTTTGAATCTCATATCCCGCACAGATCCTTCACCACCTCGCCGGCAAGGATCAGTCCGGCCGCGGCGGGCACGAAGATCACGCTCCCCGGCACCGCGCGCCGGCCGGAAGCGGGAGCGGCTGTCCTGTCAGGATCCTGTGTCCCTGCGGGAGCCGGCTTTCTGGCCTCTTCTCTGGAATAGACCACCTTCAGACGGTCCACACCCCGTGCCTTCAGCTCCCGGCGCATCACCCGGGCAAGAGGACAGACGCTGGTCTGATAGATATCGGCCACCTCCAGCCGGGACGCGTCCAGCTTGTTGCCCGCTCCCATGCTGCTGATGACCGGGACGCCGAAACGGCGGGCGCGCAGGATCAGCTCCAGCTTGGCCGTCACCGTGTCCACCGCATCCACCACATAATCCAGCCCCGTAAAATCAAATTCCTCCGCGTTCTCCGGAAGAAAAAAGCAGTCCCTCGTTTCCACCTGCGCGTCCGGATTGATCGACAGGATCCGTTCCTTCATGGCCTGCGTCTTATACTGTCCCACCGTCTGAAGCGTGGCGATGATCTGTCGGTTCAGATTGGAGAGCGCCACCCGGTCGCTGTCCACCAGAAGAAAATGTCCCACGCCGCTTCTGGCAAGCGCTTCCGCCGCGTATCCTCCCACGCCTCCGATCCCGAAGACCGCCACGCGCGCCCTCTCCAGACGCTCCACGCCATCTTCTCCCAGAAGCATGGCCGTCCTTGCAAACTGTTCTTTCATTTTTATATCCATTCCCTTCGCTGCTTTTCGCTTTTTCGTTTTTCTCTCTTTATACAGGATGCTTCCGGTATTTCGCAGGAGTCGTTCCCGTCACCTGTTTAAACTGCCGGTAAAAATGCACGGTCCCGGCATAGCCGCACAGCGCCGCCACCTGTTCCATCGGCAGATCCGTGGCCGTCAGGATATATCCGGCATAATCCACCCGCATCCGGATCAGATCCTGCTGAAACGGCACGCCGAAGCAGTCTCTGTACAGATGCTGAAAATAAGAAGCGCTCACGCCCAGCTTTCCCGCGCATTCCCGGATATCATGCTTCTGCGCGATGGAATTTTTCAGCTCCATCCGAAGTGTCTGCAGCTTTTCCCGGTAAGGATCCGGCGCGCTTTCCGGCATGCCCTCTTCATAAGAAAACACCAGATGGTTGATGAGCACCGTGAAAAGAGCATCCACATTCTGCGCCGCGCAGCATTCCGGCGCGAAGGAGGTTTCCCACAGGATCTGCCGGATCAGCGCCGTACAGCCGCCCGGATCCCGCACCGGAAAAGGACGATCGGATACTCTCTTCAGATCCCGCAGCCGGGAATCCTCTCCCGCCTCAAAATGAAGCCAGTCGTCCAGATATTCCCCATCCGGATTCCCGTAGGAATATGGCGTACCCGGGGAAAAAATGACAGCATAGCCGGGCTGCACCTGATAATATTTTCCGTCAATCTCAAATTCACCGCCGGACCGGATCAGGAGCAGCACATAATTGGGAAGCCCCTCCGGCCGGTACATGCGGTAGGCTCCGGGATGCGAAGCCCCGCAGCCGCCCTGTATGGCCCGATACATCTCCGTCCCCCCCTTCCCCTCCGCACAGCGGAGGCAGATAAAAATAGCTTACTTTTCACAGGGCAGGGGACTCGACGAAATATTCCGCTCATTTTTACAGGAAAACATTTCGCAGGGCCTTCCATGGAATCCTTCCGCCCACATACGGTTGAAAAACGAAAAAATGGATTTTCAGCCGTACAAAAATCCATTTTTTACGGATCCAATTCCGGAAAATGCTGTTCTGAACCGTACTTTTCATGGCGTGATACGGTTAAAAAATCGAAAAATCTGTTTTTAACCGTACCGGATAGCCCGAAAGTACGGATACAGATGAGAAAATCAGGTTTTGAACCGTACGGATGACGAAATAGTGGTCTAAAAGTACGGTTAAGGATCGGAAAATCCTTTTTTTAACCGTCATTTCAGACTTTTTGTACGGTTCTACAATGCAGATTCACATTTTCAACCGTATCGGAACATCCTGTCGGGTATCAGACAGGAATTTTCCGATATGGGAAAAGGAATCAGCCGCAGTATTTTCCCGCCCATGAAAAGCAACAAATAACAGGATACGTTAGTTTTTCCATATTATAGGCTATTATATTTTCTCCGTCAATATTATACAATGAAGACAGAATATGCGGTTTTAATGCCGCCTTGCGGCGGCGGAAAGGCGGGAAAAGCTCTGCTTTTCCCTGGAAATTGGCCTTACGGCCAATTTCTTCACGATTTTAATGCCGCCTTGCGGCGGCGGAAAGGAGAGGTATGGTTACTGTAAACATCAAGGAAAAAGAATGGCTGGAGGGGGTATACGACAGGATCTGCGCGAAGATGGACGCGACGGTGGAAAGGAACCGTCATAAGATCCCCTATACGGCGGAAAACGGGGTTTTCAACGACATGAGCGAAAAGGATCCCACCTGGTGGACGAACGGCTTCTGGGGCGGCATTCTCTGGCAGCTCTATCATGCCACGGGAAAGGAGCTGTACCGGGAAACGGCGGAAGAACTGGAGGACAAGCTGGATCAGTGTCTCATGAATCATAAGGGAATGGATCACGACAGCGGCTTCCGCTGGCTTCCCACCTCGGTGGTCAATTACCGGCTGACGGGAAATGAGCGCTCCTACAACCGGGCGCGGCTGGCTGCGGACAATATGGCGGGGCGCTTCAATCCTGCGGGACATTTCATCCGCGCCTGGAATGACTGGGGCGACGGCCAGAAGACCGGCTGGGCGATCATCGACTGCATGATGAACCTTCCGCTTCTGTACTGGGCCTATGAGCAGATCGAGGATCCCAGATATCTGCAGATCGCCACGGCACACGCTGACATGGCGATGAAGTGCTTTATCCGTCCGGACGGCTCCGCAAAGCATATCGTGGAATTTGATCCGGCAACGGGCGAGTATGTCTGCTCCCACGGGGGACAGGGCTACGGACATGGCTCCTCCTGGACCAGAGGACAGGCCTGGGCGCTTTACGGCTTCACCCTGAGCTATATTCACACGAAGAATCCGGAGTATCTGGCCTGTGCCAAGCGGGTAGCCAACTATTTCCTGGTAAATACCCCGGATACCAATCTGGTTCCCGTGGATTTCCGCCAGCCCGCAGACTGCACGCTGGAGGATTCCACCGCCGCCGCCATCGCCGCCTGCGGCCTTCTGGAGATCGCGAAATGCGTGGAGGGCAGGGAGCAGGATATCTATCATGACGCGGCCGTCGCCCTCCTGTACACGCTGGATACGAAGCGCTGCGACTGGGACGTGAACCGGGATTCCATCGTCCAGAAATGCACCGCCGCCTTCCACGATGAAAAGCACGAGTTCCCCATCATCTACGGCGATTACTATTTTATCGAAGCCATCTGGAAGCTGACCGGACGCGAAGTCTTTATCTGGTAAACAACCCCTGACGGGAATTGGCCCTGCGGCCAATTCCCTGAATCAATGCCGTCTGTTGACGGCGGGAAAATCGGAGATTTTCCCTGGAAGGAGAGGAAATTATGGCATTTCAGCCTGAGACACTGGATTTTGAAAAAAGCCCCTATACCGGGCTGGTGAGGGAAAGCTGGATCGAGGCGGGGAAGTATCTGCTGGAAGGGATCTTTAAAAATATCGCCCGCTTTGAGGATCCGGTGGTGCTTCCGAGAAAGGAAACGGAGATCACCTATCCTCACAAAAACGCGTCCCCTGACGCGCTGGAAACAGAAAAAAAAGCGGAGATGTTTGAAGGGCTTGCCAGAAGCTTTTTCATCGCCGCTCCGCTGATCCATGACGATCCGGAGCTGACCGTCTGCGGGTATTCCATGCGGGAGTATTACAAGAGCCAGGTGCTTCGGACCTGCACGCCGGGAGATCCGGTTTCCGCGGGAACCTATGGACAGCTTCAGGCAATGAACGGCAATCAGCCCTTCCGGGCCTATCAGCAGACGGTGGAAACCTGCGCGCTGGTCATCTGCCTGTGGATCTGCCGGGATGAGATCTGGGCCTCCTACACCAAAGAGGAAAAGGATCTGATCGCCGCTTTCCTCAGCGGCTTCGCCCATGCCAGCACCGTGCCGCAGAACTGGCGGCTTTTCAACATGCTGGATATGGCCTTTCTGCATATGGAGGGCTATCCCATCGAAGAGGATGTGATGCTGGACCATGCCCAGGCCGTTCTGAATTTCTACGTGGGCGACGGCTGGTACCGGGACGGACATTCCTTTGACTATTATTCCTGCTGGGCCTTCAACGTATACGCGCCCATCTGGAATCAGTGGTACGGCTATGAGAACGCGCCGGACATCGCGGCCCGGTTTGAGGAGCATTCCAATAAACTGATGGAAACCTACGCGGACTTTTTTGACCGGGACGGCTTCACCAACATGTGGGGCCGGAGCAATATTTACCGGAACGCTTCCACCAGCGCCTTTGACGGAAATCTGTTTTTAAGGAACCCTGCCGTGGATCCCGGACTTGCCAGAAGGATCTCCTCCGGCGCTCTGATGCAGTTTTTATCCAGAGACGACGTGCTGTATAAGGGCGCGTTCACGCTGGGCTTCTACGGCCAGTTTTCTCCGCTGGTGCAGGGCTATTCCTGCGCCGAGTCCCCGTTCTGGATGGGAAAGGCCTTCCTGTGCCTGCACCTTCCCGCGGATCATCCCTTCTGGACCGCGAAGGAGAACAACGGCACCTGGGAGAAGCTGAAAGCGGGAGAAGTGAAGGAGACCGCCTTAAACGGGCCGGCCCTCTGTTTTACCAATCATGAGGCAAATGGGGAGACCATCCTGCGCACCGGGAAGGTGGTAAAGGCTCCGGATGATCTGCACGGCATGTGGAATTACGGAAAGCTTTCCTTCAATACCAAATATCCCTGGGAATCCTCCCCCATTCCGCAGAAGGGAGAACCGCTCCGGGTCGGCGAGGCGGAGGCCCAGCAGTATGTGCTGAAGGATGTGACCACGGACACCCTGCTGAATCCGAATGTCATTTTCTGGGTCGGGGAGCGGGACGGCGTCCTGTACCGCAGAGAATATTTTAATTTCCATCTTAACACGGAGGAGCACTGGATCCAGGCCATGAACCTGGCGGACTTCCCGGTCTCCTGCGGCGTGATGCGCGTGGACAGACACAAGCTGCACCGCAGGCCCGTGACCTTCACGCTCGGCTCCTACGGCTTTCCGGATAACGGCACGCAGATCCTTAAGCACACATTGGAAAGCGCTCAGCAGGGCGCTGACGCTTCCCCGGCCTCTTATCTTTCCAACGGCGTGCGGCGCACGGCGCAGGCCATCGTCCTGAAGGGAACGGATTCTCAAGGGAAAGAGCGGCAGATGGCGATGACCGTCTATGACGGCTGGGAAAGCCTGGATGTGCTGACCAGCGAGGGGACCAATCCGGACTCCGAGCGGTCCCTGATCCTGTACGCTTCCTCCACCTTCCGGAAACAGTACGGCGGCTATGAGCCCTACGTGATGATTTCCCAGGTGATCACAAAAGAGAGCACGGAAGACTTCACCGAAGAGGAGCTGTTCCCCATCCGCTCCGTTACCTATGAAGACGCAAAGGGAACGGGAGCATATGGAACCGTTACTGTGGAGCTGAAGGACGGGACCGTGAAAAAAGTAAATTATGACGGGATCGAGGGGCATATGACGCTGTAACGGCGCTGCGCTCTGAGCGTTCCCTGTTCTGACAGTTTTTCCTTTTAACGGCTTCGGGCCGCGGCCGCTTCCCGCAGATGGGAAAACGGCCGCGGCCCTTTTTTGCCTGAAAGCTCCGGACGCCGGCGCAGCGTCACTCCTGATGCAGGATATGATGATCCTCCAGCAGCTTTTCCGCCGCTGTCCTGTGCAGCAGATGAAGGAGCGGCTTTTTCAGGGCGTTAAGCGGCCCCGGAAGTTCGATATCGAGCGGGGATTTCCCGTCCATCAGCTTCACGGAAGCATCCAGCAGGTCGCGGATATCGTACACGCTCCCCCAGACCTCCGGTACGCCCCGGTCCACGCCGAGAAGGCCGTATACCGCCTCCATGGCTGTGCGTACCGAATATTCCGTGGTGAATACGGTGTCTCTGGGCGTCTGGGCAAACTGCCCCAGGAAGGCGAAATTCACGCAGCCGTCCGGGATCACATCCGGCCGGTCCCCCTTTGTCCGGGGCATGAAAAATGCGGTGATATAGGGCATCATGGTGGGAACGCAGACCGCGCTGTTTTCCGCAAGGCCGGGGATCTGATCCACGGGTACGCCGAGGTGATACAGCCATTCCTGCGTGATCTCCGCTCCGGTACAGTCCTTCATGGGCTTTTTCACAAAATCTCCAGGCACATCCGTGAACAGGCCGTAGACCCAGACGCAGACCTGCTCCGGCTTCTGCTCCTTAAACTGCCCCTGCCGGTTGATGGTCCAGCTTAAAAGCCACGAGGAATCCCGGCAGCTTACGATGCCGCCCGTCACCACACGTCCGGTGCGGGGATCCCTCTTGCAGATGTTGGTGATATAGGGAAGGATCTTATCGTCCAGCGTGGTCACGGTGGCGGATTCCCAGTTGGTCTTTCCGATGTCCGAGCAGAATTTTTCCGGACGGCCGAAGGACGGATCCTGCTTCGCGATCTTCTTCCAGAGCTCCCAGCAGCCGCTGGTTCTCACCTCCGCGTCTCCGTTCGGCGCGTGATGCTGGTCGCCGTAAATGGTGCCCTCCGTGCAGCTTCCGTTGGTCACGAACACCAGATCCTTTTCCGTCAGAAGGATCCCCGTTTCCGCTCCGTTCACCCTGCATTCGATGGCCGTAGCGATCTTTTTCCCTTCCCGGTGCTCAAAGAGCACGTTGGTCACCTCCGTGCCGAACCGGAAATCCACCCCCGCGTCCTCCAGATATCTCTGCATGGGCAGGATCAGGGATTCGTACTGGTTATACCGGGTGAATTTCAGGGCGCTGAAATCCGGCAGGCCGCCGATATGATGGAGGAACCGCTGAAAATACAGCTTCATCTCCAGCGCGCTGTGCCAGTTTTCAAAGGCGAACATGGTCCGCCAGTACAGCCAGAAGGTGGAATCGAACACCTCCTCATCGAATACGTCTTCGATGGTCTTGTCGTACAGATCCTCGTCCCTCGTCATAAAAAGCTTCATGATCTCCATGCAGCCCTTCTGGCTCAGGTTGAATTTGCCGTCCGTATGCGCGTCCCTTCCTCTCTTTTCCGTGGCCCTGCAGAGGGAATAGTTGGGATCGTGCTTGTTCAGCCAGTAAAACTCGTCCAGCACCGACGCGCCGGGAATCTCCAGGGAGGGAATGCTGCGGAACAGATCCCACAGGCATTCAAAATGATCCTCCATCTCCCTTCCTCCGCGCATCACATAGCCGCGGGTCGGATCGTGAATTCCGTCGCAGGCGCCGCCCGCCACATCCATGGCCTCCAGGATGTGAATATGATCCCCAGGCATCTGTCCGTCCCGCACCAGAAAGCAGGCCGCCGCCAGGGACGCCAGGCCGCTTCCCACGATATAGGCGCTTTTCTCCTCCACGCCCTCCGGCTTCTCCGGACGGGCAAAGGCTTCATAGTTGCCGCTGCTGTAGTAGATCCCCTTGCTGTTTCTGGCGTTCTTTCCCAGCTCCGTATTCCGGTATGCGCTCCGGGAAGCGGCTTCCCGCTCCGTTCTTCTCCTCGCGTTCTCCTTTGATTTCTTTACCGCCAGCGCCGCCGCTCCCGCGCCTGCCAGAAGCACCGATGCCGTGCCGAGCTTCGTTCCTTTTTTTGCCATGAAAATCATCCTTTCCTTTTCTGTACAGTCTGTCTGTTTTCTGTTTCTGTATCCATCATAGGATGATTTTCCTGCGCTTTCCATTTACAGATTGGGGGCGGTGATAAAAAACTTATCAT
>CALWGL010000026.1 GCA_944380025.1 uncultured Lachnospiraceae bacterium | reverse complement strand
GTCAGTAATAATCTAAATTTACTTGAGGTATTTTCTTTGGTCAACTCCTTGATTTAAATTATACAGGAAGCTTTCTATAACCTCTTTTGCAAGTGCCATATAGCTTTCTGCCCCCGTTGATTTGGGATCATACAGATTGATCGGCAGGCCGTAGCTGGGAGCTTCTGCCAGTCTGATATTTCTCGGTATCACTGTTTTGAAAATCCTCAGATTCAGATTATTCTTCACATTCTCTACCACCTGCATAGAAAGATTTGTTCTTGCATCATACATGGTAAACAGGATTCCTTCGATCTGCAGGTTTGGATTTAACCTTTCTCTGACCAGATTTACCGTATGAATCAGCTGGCTGAGTCCTTCCAGCGCATAATATTCGCACTGAATAGGGACAAGTACAGTGTCCGCTGTTGTCATTGCATTTACTGTGAGCATGTTCAGAGAAGGCGGACAATCAATAATGATGAAGTCATACTGATCTTTGATCCAGTCCACTTCATTTTTTAAAATAAATTCCTTCTTTTCTACTCCGATCAGTTCGATCTCAGCTGCCGCAAGATTTACATTGGAAGGAAGAACGGTTAGATTTGGAATGATATCCTTGATCAGGCAGTCCTGAATGCTGCATTCTCCAAGGATCAATTCATAGATCGTATTATCGAGATCATTCTTATCAATATTGAATCCGCTTGTTGTATTTCCCTGCGGATCTGTGTCTATGACCAGAACTTTCTTTTTTTTCGCTGCCAGTGATGCTGACAGATTGATAGCCGTCGTAGTTTTGCCTACGCCGCCTTTCTGATTTGCAATTGCTATAATTCTTCCCATTCTTTTTTCCTTTCCTGTATGCGTACCTGCTATGAATTTTTTCTTTCGCTGAGTACTTTACGATTATATCACCTTTTTTTTGGATATTCTATAGTAATATTTTCTTTTGCGATGTTTCACGTGAAACATTTTTTGATTTGATTTTTGGATCGATATATGGCTGCAACTTGATAACACCCTGTTCTCTTTCATGACAGTGAACGGCAGCATGATCTGATTTTCTGAATTGTCCGCAATGATGGTCGGTCCAGGTTCTGGTTGAACTTTTTCTTACGTGTCAATTAGCAAACAGCAAAGCATTGAAATGAATGCTGCGATTCAGTCTTCGGCAGAACAATAACGGCATCCGGCCATTCCAATCGCTTCGCGATGGGCCGTATGCTTCCTGTCTGTACGTTTTCGTACGGTCTGTGCATTTACTGTGCAGACCTGGCTGAGTAGTAACGAATGAATTATCATTTCCGCTGCAATTCATTCTTCCGTCAGGACCATGTAGACGTCATGCCCGTATAAACAGATGACTCTGAATAGAAAAAGGATACTCCATCCTATTGCGCAGGAAATTGTCGAAGCGAATTTTTGCAGCTGAGGATCAGAGGAAAACTTGAAATGCGATTTTGCCAATGACGCTGAGTGAACTGCTTCATATTCTGTCATTGGTAAACCAACAGCAATACCCCTGTCCGTCATTCCAGATTAGCTTTCTCCGTCCGCTCCGAGCCAGTCGTCTGCTCGTGCATGTACAGCATCTGCCTGATTCTTGCGGAGGAGTGAACTGGATAAGTAACCTAATGTTTCACGTGAAACATAAATTTTCTTGTCAGTTCACAGAGAATGAACTATAATAAATATAGCTGAAATCGTCCTCCATACATAAGGACATTTTGTAACATTTAACAAAACGGAAATAATAAAAAACGACGGCTTTTTGTGCCGGAGCGTCACAATAGCCCTGAAAAATGTCCCATCACAGTAAAGACAAAGCACTACTACGCTCCGGAATGGAGATTGATATGACGAAAAAAACCGGAACAATCATAGCACTGACCGGAATGGCTGCGCTGACCATGCATGTAATAAACAGAGTAGAATTCTCACTCAGTACAGTGAACAACGCACTTTCCAGTCCAAATAATAAATACTATGAATGGCGCTTTGGGAAAATCAGATACACGCAAAAGGGAAACGGAAGCCCTCTTCTGCTGATCCACGATCTGACAAAAGGAAGCAGCAGTTATGAATACAGCAAGATCATAGACGAGCTGTCAGAAAAACATGAAGTCTTTGCCATTGATCTTCTTGGATACGGATTATCAGACAAACCCAATATTACCTATACCAGTTATCTCTATGTGCAGTCAGTGATCGACTTCATAAAAAATGTGATCGGGAAAAAAACCAGCATTGTGGCATCCGGAGATTCTGTATCCATCGCAGTTATGACAGCTCATAATGACGGTGAGATCATCGATAAAATACTTCTGATCAATCCACAGAATCTGAATCAGTTAAGCCGCATTCCAAGCAAAAGGACAAAACTTTTGAAACTGCTGATCGATACCCCGGTGCTCGGAACCTTTGTTTATAATATGCTGACCAACAAAGAATCCTTCCGAAAAAGCTTTGCAGACAGATTCTTCTATAATCCTGGTATGATCACAGAAGGAATCCTGGATGCTTACAGAGAATCCTCCCATCAGCCGGACTGTACTGCGAAATATACCTTTGCAAGCTACATGGGAAGATATATGAATACGAACATTCTTCATGCGCTGAAACAGATCGATCACAGCATTTATATCGTCTATGGTACAGAAAAAAAAGATAATCAGACGACTGTGGAAGCTTACCTTTCCCATAATCCATCCATTGAGGCATTCCCTGTCTCCTACACGAAACAGTTTCCTCATCTGGAAAGATCAAAGACAGTTCTGGATCAGCTGGAAATTCTTTTATAAGATCCTTCCTGCCTCCGGATCGGCTCCTTCGCCGGAAGACCCGCTTTACGCGGATACTTTGCAGGCGAAGGAGTCTTTTTTCTGATCAGATAGAGATTTCTCCGAATCTCTGTACCAGGAAGACAGAAAGAAATCTCCTTCGGCCTGTCACCGCCCAGGATCCGAATAGCTGCACCTGCAGAAGAAACCTCCTCTCCCGCGTCAGCACTCTTATAGGAAACAAAACATCCTCCTGTCCTCACAAAAGGAATACAGTATTCAGACAGGGTAGAAAGATTGGCAACAGCCCTTGATACACAAATATCAAAAGCTTCTCTCATCTTTCCGGGCCTTGCAAAATCCTCCGCTCTTCCGTGAACAGCAGTGATACCGGTAAGAGATAATCTGGAGATCACTTCATTCAGGAAATTGACTCTCTTCTGAAGCGAATCCAGAAGAGTAACCTCCAGTTCAGGGAAAGCGATCTTCAGAGGGATGCCGGGAAAACCCGCGCCGGTTCCCACATCAATAAGAGAGAGTTTTTTCTCAGGCTCAACTTCCTTCGAACGCTCGGAAATGAGCTGAGGAACTGCCTTTACCAGCGTAAGACTGTCCACAAAATGCTTTTCCACAACCTCATCAAATTCCGTGATCGCGGTCAGATTCATAAAACGATTCCATTCCACGAGAAGTTCATAAAAGGAAAGAAATCTGTCTTCCTGTTCCCGCGTTAAAGTGATATGAAGTTCTTCCAGGGATCTTTTGAAAAAAGTCAGATCATGATCTTTCAAATCGCTGCTCATAAATAACCTCTCAATGCCCAGAATGGTCTTTTCTTCCATAATGCTCCAGAAAAACGAGAAGAACAGAAATATCCGCAGGAGATACTCCTGAAATTCTGGATGCCTGCCCGACAGAAACAGGACGAAATTCTTTCAGCTTCTGTCTGGCCTCAAGACGAAGACTGGGAACTTCATCATAATCCAGCCAGTCCGGGATCTTTTTTTCCTCCATCTTCCTGAACTGTTCCACCTGCTTCCGCTGCCTGCTGATATATCCTTCATACTTCAATTCGATCTCAGCCTGTTCGATCACATCAGCCGGAAGTTCCTTCCGATCCGGATCCAGAACAGAAAGCAGCTCATAATTCAGCTCCGGCCTGCACAGCAGTTCGGCGAGACTGGCAGCCGTCTTCAAAGGAGAACTTTCATGTTCGGCAAGAAACTGCTGCACAGGAGCTGACGCTCCGACCATCACGGATTTCAGCCGCGCTGTTTCCCGTGCGATCAGTTCCCCTTTCCTGCAGGTGTACAGATAATCCGATTCAGAAACAAGACCGGCACGATAACCGATCTCCCGAAGCCGGAGATCCGCATTATCCTGTCTGAGAAGGAGACGGTATTCCGCCCTGGATGTCATCATCCGGTAAGGCTCTCTGTTATCTTTTGTGATCAGATCATCGATCAGAACGCCGATATACGCCTGAGAACGGTCCAATACAACAGATTCCTTTCCAAGGATCTGCAGAGCGGCATTCATGCCGGCGATCAGCCCCTGGGCAGCCGCTTCTTCATATCCGCTGCTTCCGTTAAACTGTCCGGCACTGAACAGCCCGGCTATCTCACGGAATTCCAGCGTAGGAAAAAGCTGTCTGGCATCAATACAGTCATATTCGATAGCATAAGCATTCCGAACGATTCTGCAGTGTTCCAATCCAGGAACACTTCTGTACATGGCAAGCTGAACATCCTCTGGAAGAGAGGATGACATCCCGCCCACATACATCTCATTGGTGGAAAGTCCCTCGGGTTCCAGAAACACCTGATGTCTTGGCTTATCTGCGAACTTCACCACCTTATCCTCGATGGAAGGGCAGTATCTTGGACCGGTTCCCTCTATAATTCCCGCATAGATCGGAGATCTGTCCAGATTGGCACGGATGATCTCATGGGTTTTTTCATTGGTATAGGTAAGCCAGCAGGAAACCTGAGGCTTCTGAATACTTTCCGGATCCGTGGAAAAAGAGAAGGGAACGACTCTTTCATCTCCCGGCTGCTCTTCCATTTTGGAATAATCTATGGTCCGACCATCCATCCTCGCTGGTGTTCCTGTTTTGAAACGCTTCAGTCTCACACCGAGCTTTTTCAGGGAATCGGTCAGATATACCGCAGGCTGAAGGCCGTTCGGTCCGGTATGGGTAATGGCTTCCCCGCATAAACACCTGGCGTTCAGATAGGTTCCGGTACAGAGAATGACCGCCCGGCATTCATACACCATCCCGGTAAAAATGCGGACGCCGGTGATCCTTTTTTTCCCGCTCTTTTCCGTCGCATCTCCCCCGTCGGAAATCTCTTCGGTAAGCAGTTCGCACACTTCCGCCTGCTTGATGGACAGATGCTCCTGATTTTCCAGAACCCGTCTCATCTGTCTGGTATATTCTGCCTTATCCGCCTGTGCGCGCAGGGAATGCACTGCCGGCCCCTTGGACCGGTTCAGCATCTTGGACTGAATGAAGGTTTTATCAATGTTCTTCCCCATCTCGCCGCCAAGAGCATCCAGTTCTCTTACCAGATGTCCCTTGGACGAACCGCCGATATTGGGATTGCAGGGCATCAATGCAATACTGTCAGCGCTCACTGTAAAAATGACGGTCTCAAGCCCCATTCTGGCACAGGCAAGCGCCGCCTCGCAGCCCGCATGCCCTGCTCCTACCACACATACATCCACCCGTTCCATGACCTGCGCCATGCCGTTTCAACTCCTCTGATCTCTTCCTTTATTTTTTCTTCTTTTTCTTCCCGTTTTTCTTTTTTCCGCTCTTCTTTTCCGTCTTTCCTTCTTCAGAAACCGACGGTACGGCCGGAAAACCCGTTACCAGTCCTGCCTCGGGTACATGCCGAAAGAAAGCCTCCTCTCCGGAGATCTCCTTTTTTTCTTCCGCGCGTGCCGTTCTGTCATCCAGATAAAGACGGGATCCACGGTCCGGCATGATGATAACACCGTCAGCTCTGCTGATCTCTTCCTCATCCAAACCTTTTTTATTTTCAAACGATCTTTCGTTCACAAAAGGCTTCTCACTCTCAAAGGCTTTCTCATTCCGGAAAGGCTTTTCCCTTCGGAAATCCTTTTCATTCCGGAAAGCCCTGTCATGTTCAAAAGGATCTCCCTTTTCCGGCACTGTCCACGTTTTTTCCCAGGCCTGATCCCATATCCTGCGGACCGGCCCCCAGATCAGCTCCAGCACCCGCAGGAGCGCAGCGATCAGAACCGCCCAGCAGACGATATGATACAGCTGCAGTTCTCCTGCGCTGTAATCCTCTGCGGCAGCGAAATACAGCCCCAGTCCCACGATCCCGACGGCAAGCAGAAAAAACAGACCTCCATTTGATTCCTTTTTCATCTTCCGCACCCCTTTTCCTTACTCTGAATGTAACCCCGGTTTTTCTCATCTTAACATAAGAGCAAAAAGAAGAAAAGCATTCCTGTATGTTTTCATTCTTTCTGTCTTTTCCACTCCAAGATCTGCTCCAGCTTTTTCCTGACTTCTTTTTCAGACCCCTGATCCGTTGGGATATAATAGCGTTTTCCCTTCAGAGAATCCGGCAGACACTGCATGGCCGCAACCTTTTCCGGAGTATTGTGCGCATATACATAGCCCTCTCCATAGTGCAGATCCTCCATCAGACTGGTGGGCGCATTGCGGATCTGAAGAGGAACCGGTTCGGCCGTCATTTTCGCGGCATCCTCCTTACAGTCCTCATAGGCCTTATAAAGGGCATTGGATTTGGGCGCCATGGAAAGATAGACCACAGCGTGAGTCAGATTTACACTGCATTCCGGCATTCCGATGAAATGACAGGCCTGATAGGCGGAAACTGCCACTGTCAGCGCATTGCTGTCCGCGATCCCCACATCCTCGCTGGCAAAACGGATCAGTCTTCTTGCCACATACAGAGGGTCCTCTCCCGCTTCCAGCATGCGGGCAAGCCAGTAAACGGCAGCGTCCGGATCGGTATTGCGCATGGATTTATGAAGAGCGGAGATCAGGTTATAATGCTCCTCTCCTTTCTTGTCGTAGAGAAGTGAGCGTTTGCTGGTACACTGCTCCAGCGTTTCCTCCGTGATGCGGATGGTCCCGTCCGGCAGGATCTCCCCGTTCAGCACCATCATTTCCAGTGTGTTCAGCGCCGTTCTGGCATCCCCGTTCGCAAAGACCGCTGCCGCCTTCAGGATCTCTTCCGGGATCTCGATCTTCTGCCCGCCATATCCGGTCTTCGCCGTAAGGGCATGGTGCAGAAGTTCTGTGATATCCTCTTCGGAAAGAGCCTGAAGGACGAAAACCTTGCAGCGGGATAAAAGAGCGGAGTTGATCTCAAAGGAAGGATTTTCCGTGGTAGCACCAATCAGGATGATGCTCCCCTTTTCCACAAAGGGAAGAAAGGCATCCTGCTGGGCCTTATTAAATCGATGGATCTCATCCACGAATACGATGGTCCTGCGTCCCGTCATGCGGATCTGCTCCGCCTGCTGCATCACCTGCCGGATCTCTCTGATCCCGCTGGTCACCGCGCTGAAATCAATGAACTCCGCTCTTGTTCTTCCGGCTATGATCCTGGCAAGCGTGGTCTTTCCCACACCCGGAGGACCCCAGAAGATCATGGAGCAGATGCTGTCCTGATCGATCAGACGGCGCAGGACCTTTCCCTTTCCAACCAGATGCTTCTGTCCCACAAATTCCTCCAGCGTTTCCGGACGGAGCCTGCTGGCGAGCGGATCCGAAGCATGTAAGCCTTCCCCTTTCCATCCGGAAGAACCCATATCAAACAGGGACATCTGTTCCACTTTTCTTCCCCCTTTCTGCCGTTTCTATTTCCCCATGCAGAATTTGCTGAAGATCTCGTTCACCAGATCCTCTCCCACCTCTTCGCCGATGATCTCACCCAGAGAAGCATAGGCGCTCATCAGGTCGATGGAAAAGAAATCCTCCGGCATTCCCGCCTCCAGACTTTTCTTTACCTCCCGAAGACTGTCCCGAGCATTCTCCAGCGCTTCCTTATGGCGCATGCTGGTGATGACCACCTCTTCATTAAAACGGAGCTTTCCGGAAAAAAACATCTCGGAAAGGATCCTTTCAAAGGCATCCAGCCCCTCCCGTTCCTTTACCGATACCTTCACCACCGGAACAGAGGCGGGAAGCTTCTCTTTCAGCTCCCTTTCCGACAGTACCGGCGTCAGATCGGATTTGTTGAGAAGGACGATGCATTTTTTCCCTTCGATCAGCTTCAGAATATGTTCGTCGCTCTCGTCCATGGGAATGGAGGAATCCGCCATATACAGGATCAGATCCGCCTCCTTCGCGTACTGTTCCGCCCTTTCCACACCAATTTTTTCCACCACATCGGAAGTGGAACGGATGCCGGCCGTATCGATCACATTCAGACTGATCCCGTGAAGGCTGACCGCCTCCTCCAGCACATCTCTGGTGGTTCCGGCGATCTCTGTCACAATGGCCCGCTCTCTTCCGGCAAGAAGGTTCAGAAGGGAGGATTTTCCCGCATTCGGCTTTCCCACAATGACCGTATTGATCCCTTCTTTCAGAAGTCTACCGTTCTCCGCGGAATCGATGAGCTTCGTACATTCCGCGATCAGAGCTTCGACCTTTCCGGAAAGCTGCTCCGGATAGCCCTCCGTACTGATATGCTCCGGATCGTCCAGAGCGGATTCAATGAAAGCGAGCTCGTCCAGGATCTTCTGCCTCAGACTCCTGATGCACCCGGAAACGGATCCTTCCAGCTGACTGAAGGACGCCCTTCTGGCATAATCGTTCCGGGAACGGATCAGATCCATCACCGCCTCCGCCTTTGCCAGATCGATGCGGCCGTTCAGGAAGGCCCGCCTGGTAAATTCTCCCGGCTCCGCGAGTCTGGCTCCGTTCTTCAGCACAGCCTCCAGGATCCGGCGCATCACCAGGATCCCTCCGTGGCAGTTGATCTCCACGGTATCCTCTCTCGTATAGGTTTTCGGCGCCTTCATGACCGATACCATGACCTCATCCAGGATCTCCTGCCCATCCACGATAAACCCGTAATGAATGGTATGGCTGCCATAATCCTTCAGACTATGGCAGCCATTCTTAGACCGGTATATGCGGTCACCGACCGGAATCGCTTCGCTTCCGCTGATGCGGATGATCCCGATGCCGGAATCGGAAAGCGCCGTTGCAATCGCTGCAATCGTCTCGGTCTGTTTCATTATTCCTCCATGCCGGAATCCAGTCTGTTCCGGCCTGTTCTTCCTCTACTTTTTCAGCGTGACGACCACATGACGGTAGGGCTCGTCTCCCTCGCTGTGCGTCGTAACAAATTTATCGTTCTGAAGGGCGGAATGGATGATCCTTCTTTCGTAGGGATTCATCGGCTCCAGGGATACGCTCCTTCTGGTGCGCTTTACCTTATAGGCGATGTTCTTCGCCAGATTTTCCAGCGTTTCCTTCCTTCTTTTCCGGTAATTTTCCGTATCCACCTTCACGCGGATATAATCGTCCACATCCCTGTTTACCACAAGAGAGACCAGATACTGAAGGGAATCCAGGGTCTGTCCTCTCTTGCCGATCAGCACTCCCATATCGTCTCCCTTCAGGTCGATATCCATTGTCTTCTCATCCTCGTCGTAGGAAACCTCCACAAGGACCGTCATATGCATGGCGGCGAACACATCCTCCAGAAAAGCCTTCGCTTTATCCTCAAGGGTCTCCTTTACCCGGGCGAGGATCCTTGCGGGCTTCGCGTTAAATCCAAGAAAGCCGGAGGACCCCTCTTCCTTCACTTCATATTCCAGTCTGTCGCTGGTAACGAGAAACTGCCGGCACGCAGCCGTAATGGCATCGTCAACTGTTTTTGCAGTAAATTCCACGAATTCCATATTTACCTCCAATCTGCCGCGCAATGCGGCAGCCTTCACCCCTTAACCTCTCATCCGGTACACCCGGATTATTTTCTGCCGGCGTCCTTCGTCTTGTCTGATCTGTCCCGTTCCTTCTTCTCCGGCCGGTTATTGTTCTCATTATAAATCCTTACCATATTCGCCTTGGCCGTGATGCTTCCGGGTTTCGGAGCCTTTTTGTCATACATCTCCGTATTCTTCCTGACCGCCTCGTCCTTCTCCTCCTGGGTCAGCGCCGGAGCCGATGCCGCCTTCTGGGAAATGGAGCGTTTCGGTTTGGAAGCGGAAGCCTGCGGCTGCACGTTTCTGGTATTCATGCTCGCATACTGATTGATGGTTTTGGGGTCGATCCCTGCCCTCTCCATTCTTTTGATGCGCTTCTCCATCTTCTCCTTGGCTTTATCCTTATTCTTTTCAATGATCTTGTCCAGATCCATGCGGTCGATATGCTTGTTGACCGCGATCTGCTGGATGCTGCGGACCACGGAACTGGCCACCCAGTACAGGCCTACGCCGGCAGGGAGGGAGAAACAGAATACTGCCGAAAAGATCGGCATGATCGTATTCATCATCTTCATGGAGGCCATCATGCTGTTCTGCTGATCGCTTCCGTCAGAGGTGGAAGCCTGGGGCATCAGCTTGACGTTGATCCACTGTGTCACAGCGGAAAGTACGGGAATGGCAAGCGCTGCGATGATCAGCAGGATGCTTCCCTGCGCCACGGCGTTGGAAAAATAATAGGAAGGGGAGTCCCCGATATTCATTCCAAGAAAATTATTATATTCCGCAAGCTTCGCCGTGGTCGTCTGAATATCTCCGGCCAGACTGGGAAATTTCTCCGCCAGAGAAGCCCATTCCGGCGTGGACGCCTTGTTCAGCACATCGATAAAAGCATTCTGGACATAGGTGGTATCTCCCGCCAGATACTGCTCGTTGGTAAAACGCTTCGCATACATGGCGGCGTTCTGGAAGCCCTGAATGAACTCCGCGCTTCCCTCCATGGAGATCAGCTTGTCCACCAGCGGGAAAAAGGCGTCCCTTACCTGATCGATATAAGCGGGGATCGCATAGATGACCCGGTACAGGGCGTACAGGATCGGAAGCTGGATCAGAAGCTGCGCACAGCTTCCCATGGGAGAAACCCCGTATTTCGCATAGACAGCCTGCGTCTCATTCTGCATGGCCATCATGGAATCGTTATCCTTCCTGTCCTTATACTTTTTCTGGATCGCCTGAAGCTCAGGGTTCATCTTGCTGCTGAGCTTGGAAAACTTCTGCTGCTTGATGGTCAGCGGAAGCATCAGCATATAGACAACAATGGTGAAAATGATAATGGCAAGACCGATGTTCGGAATTCCGATCAGGTTCAGAAGATCGAAGATCCACTCCATGATCTGTCCAAGAATGACGGCGATCCATCCGATCACCGGCGTGCCGTCCTTCGTCAAAAGTATCGCAGACAAAACTAAAATCCTCCTTCTCCCGCCTCCTTAAGGAACCGGGTCATAACCGCCCCTGGAAAAGGGATTGCATCTCAGGATCCTCCACAGGGCAAGAAGTCCGCCCTTCAAGGCTCCGTATTTCTCCACCGCCTCAAGTCCGTACTCGCTGCAGGTGGGAAAATAGGGGCATTTCGTCCGTTTCATGGGAGAAATATATTTCCGGTAGCCCCTGATCATAACAATAAGAAGAGTTTTCATGCAGAAGTCTCCCTTCCATTCAAACCTCTTCCCTCATTTGCTCTCTCAATCCGATCCGGCTTTTGCGGGATCCTTCAGGATCCTCTGAAGCCTTCCCAAATGAAGCAGCGCGCTCTCAACCTCCCGGAAGGAAGCCGAAGCGGCATTCGATCTGGCCACGACCACGATATCCAAACCGCTATTGAATCTCTTTTCCTGCAGCCGGTAGCCTTCACGAACCAGCCTTGTGACATGATGCCTCACAACGCTGTTTCCGACCTTTTTGCTCACTGATATGCCGATCCTGTTTCTGCCGCTGTCATTTTCCAACACATACATGACGAACAGACGGTTGGCACAGGACCTTCCCTTCCGGTAAACCGTCCGGAAGTCCTCATTTTTTTTCAAGCTCTCTGAAAATTCCATTCTTAGGGAATCCTTTTTTTCATCAGGCCTCTTCTGCCTGTCTCCATAAAGAGAAAAAGGCCACATTGCTGCGGCCTATGCGGACAATACCTTTCTTCCCTTCGCTCTTCTTGCTGCCAGGACCTTTCTTCCTCCAGGAGTACTCATTCTGGCTCTGAAGCCGTGGACTTTATTTCTCTGCCTGTTCTTAGGCTGGAATGTCATCTTCATGAAACTGCACCTCCTTCACTTCAAAATATCTGCAAAATATGCACAACACAGCTGCGTGTTGGAAAATATCATTCAGATTATATAGGAAGAAATCCTTTCAGTCAAGCGGAAAAACCCATTTTCACAAAGAAAAAAAACGCTGAAAAAAGCGGAAAAAAATCGTTGTTTTCACTAATACAACATATTGTTATTTATTTTTCAACACTCCTACAACATCTAGCGCCCCGAAAAACATCCACATTCTGAAAACAGAGCTGTCCACCATCGGTAAGGTTATCCACAATTTGTGAATAACTTGTGGATAACCCCTGCTTTTCCACCTTTGTTTTCCCCCAAAAAAGTTCGCGGGCCCCCTGTTCACGGGCATGTGAAAATGTTGATTTCCTTTTTCCACTTATCCACATTTGCACATCAAAATCCCTGTTTTTGTTGATAACTCCCCCCTCTTTTCACCGGATGTGGACAAATCTTATCCCCAGAATTAACATTTGATATTTGCTGTCTTTTAGAGTAAGATAAGGTAGACGTATTTTCCACATGAGAAAATACCCCTACAGGAGGTTCAGGAATGCAGTCGATCGGGGACAGATGGGATGAGATCAAGGAAAATATCAAGAAAGAATACGATCTCACAGAAGTTTCTTTTGACACATGGGTAAAGCCGCTGCGCTTTTTTGACGTTCAGGACGACGTGGTCACCATTCTGATTCCGTCGGATCAGTCCCATGCGCTCAATTACATTTCTTCCAAATATAAGGACTTTTTCCACGTGATCATCTCGGAAATGATGGATCATGAATATGATATTGCCTTCATCCTGGAAAAAGACGCGAAAAAAAGGGAAGCCGCGGGAAGGGAAGATCTGAAGACTCCCTTCAATCCCGTCTATAATATCAATTATGAGAACGCGAACCTGAATCCCAAGTATAAATTCGACACCTTCGTAGTCGGCAGCAACAACAAGTTCGCTCATTCCGCTTCCCTTGCGGTGGCGGAATCTCCCGGAGAAGCCTACAATCCGCTCTATCTCTACGGCGGAGCCGGTCTGGGAAAGACCCACCTGATGCATTCCATCGGACATTTCGTGCTGGAGCGCAATCCGGACATGAAGGTGATCTACGTCACCTCGGAATCCTTTACCAATGAAGTGATCGATTCCATCCGCGGCGGAAATGCGGCTGCCATGACCAATCTGCGGGACAAGTACCGGACGGTCGATGTTTTAATGATCGACGATATCCAGTTTATAATAGGAAAAGAAAGTACGCAGGAAGAATTTTTCCACACCTTCAATGTGCTCCACAGCGCGGGAAAACAGATCGTTCTGTCCTCCGATAAGCCGCCAAAGGAAATGGAGACCCTGGACGAACGCTTCCGTTCCCGGTTTGAGTGGGGGCTGATCGCGGACATCCAGCCGCCGGATTATGAGACAAGAATGGCGATCCTGCGCAAGAACGCGGAGAATTATGATAAGAAAATCGATGATTCCATCTTCCAGTACATCGCCACCAACATAAAGTCCAACATCCGGGAACTGGAAGGCGCCTTCAACCGGATCATCGCCAAATCCAAGATCGAGAATCAGCCGGAAATCACTCTGGAGCTGGCAGAAGACGCCCTGAAGGACATCATCAATCCGGACAGGCCGGACAAGATCACGCCTGAACTGATCATCCGCGTAGTCGCCGAGCATTACGGCGTCAATCCGGACGATATCACCTCCAAGAAAAGAAACTCCGAGTTTGTCCTGCCCAGACAGGTGGTCATGTATCTCTGCCGGGATCTGACGGAAAACTCTCTGGCAAACATCGGAAAGCTCCTCGGCAAAAAGGATCATACCACCGTCATCCACGGAGCCAACAAGATCGCGGACGAGCTTTCTTCCAATGAAGAGCTGAAGAACAATATAGAGATCATCAAAAAGAAGATATGTGTATAACTTTGTTTATCAGCGGTTGAAAGTCTGTTGAAGGACTGAGGAAACGCTGTGAATACCTTGAAAAACGGTCTGAATGTGGATAACCTTCCAGAAAACGGAGTGTGAACAACCCAAAGTTCATCCTCATGCCGTCCGTCGGTTATGAACAGCTTATCCTTTCCGGCTTTTCCCGCAGACAGCGGGCTCCGGCCGGTTATCCACATATTGACAGCCCCTATTAAGAATATTACGAAATACATAACTATATTTATTACATGGCGCGCCCGCGCCCGGCGCCGGAAGGCTGCCGGCAAATGTGAATCTACAGAAGGGAGTTTATGCACACATGAAATTAGTCTGCTCCAAGGCAACACTGCTGAACGGTCTGCAGGTGGTATCCAAGGCCGTTCCCAATAAAACCACCATGTCCATCCTGGAATGCATTCTGATCGACTCCACCGACGGGCGGATCCGTCTGACCGCCAACGATATGGAACTGGGAATCGAAACCATCATCGACGGAGAGATTCTGGAAAAAGGGATCATTGCCCTTGACGCAAAAATATTCCTGGATATCGTCAGAAAGCTTCCGGACAATGATATCACCATCACGACGGACGCCAGCTTCAAGACCACTATCACCTGTGAAAAGGCCAAATTCAACATCATCGGAAAATCCGGAGAAGATTTTTCCTATCTTCCGGAAATCGAACGGAATGATTCCATCGTTCTGTCCCAGTTCACCCTGAAGGAAGTGGTCCGTCAGACGATCTTTTCCATCTCCGACAATGACAGCAACCGTCTGATGAGCGGGGAACTGTTTGAGATCAGCGAAGACAGCCTGCGGGTGGCATCCCTGGACGGACACCGGATCTCCATCCGGAAGATCACCCTGAAGGAAAGCTATCCGGCAAAAAAGGTGGTGGTTCCCGGAAAAACCCTGAACGAGATCAGCAAGATCCTCAGCGGAGACGCGGACAAAGATGTGACCATCTTCTTTACAGACAAGCATATTGTCTTTGAATTTGACAACACAACTGTAGTATCCAGGCTGATTGAGGGAGAGTACTTCAAGATCGATCAGATGCTTTCCAGCGATTATGAAACCAAGGTGACCATCCGGAAGAAGGAACTTCTGGACTGTATCGACAGAGCGACCCTGCTCATCAAGGAAGGGGATAAAAAACCGATCATCATCAGCATCACCGACGGCGCCATGGAGCTGAAGATCAATTCCACCGTCGGCAGCATGGATGAGGAGATCGACATTGACAAAAAAGGCAAGGACCTCATGATCGGCTTCAACCCCCGCTTCCTGATCGACGCTCTGCGGGTGATAGACGATGAAACGATAACCATTTATCTTGTAAATCCCAAGGCTCCCTGCTTTATCCGGGATGAAGAAAACAGCTATATCTACCTGATCCTTCCCGTCAACTTCACAACGGTAGCCTGAATAAAATAAAAAAGAGGTAATTCATGAACGAAATAATAACCTTTCATATCCGGGACGAACATATCAGGCTGGGGCAGGCTCTGAAGGCCGCCGGTCTGGCGGAAACCGGAGTGGATGCCAAATACGCGGTACAGGACGGACTGGTTAAGGTGAACGGAAGCGTGGAGCTTCAGAGAGGAAAGAAGCTTTTCCCGGGAGACACCGTGGAATATCAGGGGCAGATCCTGAAGATCGAGTGAGGGCTGCAAATGGTTATCAGATCACTGGAGCTGTCCGGTTTCAGGAACTTCCGGCTCCTTGATATGAATTTTGACGCAAAAACGAATATCCTGTACGGCGACAACGCCCAGGGAAAGACCAATATCCTGGAAGCCATCTACCTGTGCGCAACCACAAAATCCCACAGGGGGACGAAGGATAAGGATATCGTGGCCTTCGGGGAAGAAGAAGGCCACATCCGCATTTTTCTGGAAAAAAAGGGAGACGAGATCCGGATCGACATGCATCTGCGGAAGAACGGCTCCAAAGGCATCGCCATTGACGGACAGAAGCTGAAGCGGGCTTCCCAGCTGCTTGGCGTGATGAACGTGGTCTTTTTTTCTCCGGAGGATCTGTCCATCATCAAAAACGGCCCGGCCGAACGCAGAAGATTCGTGGATATGGAGCTGTGTCAGCTGGATCCGGCCTATCTGCGGGACCTGAACAGCTATAACAAGATCGTCAATCAGAGAAACCGGCTGTTAAAGGATATCGGGTTTCAGCCGGAGCTTGCCGGAACGCTGGATGTCTGGGACATGCAGCTTGCCGGCTACGCAAAACGGATCATCAGAAGACGGGCCGCCTTTGCGGAGGAGCTGGGCGGCATCATCCGCAGGGTGCATGAAAGCCTGTCCGGCGGAAAAGAACAGCTTGAGGTCATTTATGAACCCCATGTGAGAGAGGATGAGGTGGAGGGACAGATGGAGCGAAACCGGGAACGGGACATCCGCCTGAAGCAGACCACCACCGGGCCGCACAGGGACGACTTCGCTTTTCTGGCAAACGGCATCGATATCCGCCGCTTCGGTTCCCAGGGGCAGCAGCGTACGGCGGCTCTTTCACTGAAGCTTTCCGAGATCGAGCTGGTCAAAAGAGTGACGAAGGACGCGCCGATCCTCCTTCTGGACGACGTTCTTTCCGAGCTGGACAGCAGCAGACAGAATTATCTGCTGAACAGCATCGGAGATATTCAGACGATCGTTACCTGTACGGGGCTGGATGAGTTCGTCAACAACCGGTTTGAGATCAACCGCATCTTTCATGTGTCGCAGGGACAGGTCAGCGATTACAGCGTTACAGTTCACTCGTCCGCCAGAACCAGTCAGATGCCGTGCTTGCACGAGCAGATGACTGGCTCTGAGCGGATGGAGGGAGCGCCAGTCTCTGAGCAAAGGTAGCTGCGAAGCAGCGGAGAGCGCGTAGCGCGGCTTTGCGAATGGCGCGGAGTGAACTGTAACATTACAGCGATCCCGGCTCTGCCGGGCCGTGAATTTTGGGTTGTGGATAACTTCGGTTTATGTTATACTGAGACTGATTTTTTATGAACATTTTTCGGTTTTGAAATCCCACAGAAGGAAAAAACAGGCAGAAATCGCTGCCGCCGCCAAAGGGAAACAGGGAATTTTTCTTTGGCTGTCTTTCTGTGACGGATTTTTTAGTCGTTTTCCGGAAAACGGGCCTTCCGGGCTGGCTTCCGGCTGACGGAAATGGAGGAGACCATGAATACGTTTGACGCTGAAAATACAGAGAGCCACGGCGAATATGGCGCGGACCAGATCCAGATCCTGGAGGGTCTTGAGGCTGTTCGGAAAAGGCCGGGCATGTACATCGGATCGACCTCCAGCAGAGGACTGCATCATCTGGTCTATGAGATCGTGGACAACGCGGTGGACGAGGCGCTGGCCGGCTACTGCGATACCATCGAGGTGGTCATCAATCCGGACAATTCCGTTACCGTGACGGACAACGGACGGGGAATTCCCGTGGGGATCAATCATAAAGCCGGTATCCCTGCCGTAGAGGTGGTCTTTACCATCCTGCATGCGGGCGGAAAATTCGGCGGCGGGGGCTATAAGGTTTCCGGCGGCCTGCACGGCGTGGGAGCCTCCGTGGTAAACGCCCTTTCCGACTGGCTTGAGGTGGACATCTGCTCCGAGGGAAAGGTATACAGGCAGCGCTATGAACGGGGAAAGACCATGTACCCTCTGAAGGTGGTGGGAGAATGCCCGCCGGAAAAGACGGGAAGCAGGATCACCTTCAAACCGGACGCGACCATTTTCCAGGAAACCACGGTCTATGATTTTGATATTTTAAAGCAGCGCCTTCGGGAAATGGCCTTTCTGACGAAGGGCTTAAAGATCATCCTCCGGGATACCAGAGAAGAGGAACCGAGAGAAAAGACCTTCCACTATGAGGGCGGGATCCGGGAGTTTGTCAGCTATCTGAACCGGAGCAAGACGGCGCTTTATGACGATATCCTGTATTTTGAGGGAGAGAAGAACAACGTGTTCGTGGAGGTGGCTCTGCAGCACAACGATTCCTACACGGAAAGCGTGTACAGCTTCGTCAACAACATCAACACGCCGGAGGGCGGAACCCATCTGGTGGGCTTCCGCAACGCCGTCACCAAAACGTTTAACGATTATGCCAGAAACAACAAGCTTTTGAAGGACAGCGAGGCCAATCTTTCCGGAGAGGACATCCGG
The DNA here is from genome assembly GCA_944380025.1 of uncultured Lachnospiraceae bacterium. Taxonomy (GTDB): domain Bacteria; phylum Bacillota; class Clostridia; order Lachnospirales; family Lachnospiraceae; genus Eisenbergiella. Next base: position 4,517 of record CALWGL010000026.1, on the reverse strand, counting down.
GAGGGAATGACCGCCATCATCAGCGTGAAGATCGAGGATCCTCAGTTTGAAGGCCAGACCAAGCAGAAGCTGGGAAATTCCGAGGCGAGGAGCGCGGTGGACAGCGTGGTGAGCGAGCAGCTCACCTACTATCTGGAGCAGAACCCGTCCGTTGCGAAGACCATCTGCGAGAAATCCATCCTGGCACAGCGGGCGAGAGAGGCGGCCAGAAAGGCCAGGGAGCTGACCAGAAGAAAAACGGCTCTGGAGGGCATGTCCCTTCCGGGAAAGCTGGCGGACTGCTCGGATAAGGATCCGAAAAACTGTGAGATCTACATCGTGGAGGGAGATTCCGCAGGCGGCTCCGCCAAAAAAGCGAGAAGCCGCGCCACGCAGGCGATCCTTCCCCTGCGCGGAAAGATCCTGAACGTGGAAAAGGCAAGGCTTGACAAGGTTTACGCCAATGCGGAGATCAAGGCCATGATCACGGCCTTCGGCACGGGGATCCACGAGGATTTTGATATCAGCAAGCTCCGTTATCACAAGATCATCCTGATGACGGATGCGGATGTGGACGGGGCGCATATCGCCACCCTGCTTCTGACCTTCATTTACCGGTTCATGCCGGAGCTGATCAAGCAGGGCTATGTGTACCTGGCGCAGCCGCCGCTTTACAAGCTGGAAAAGAATAAAAATGTGTGGTACGCCTACAGCGACGAGGAACTGGATCAGATCCTGAAGGAAGTGGGAAGGGATCAGAACAACAAGATCCAGCGCTATAAGGGGCTGGGAGAGATGGACGCCCAGCAGCTCTGGGAAACCACCATGGATCCGGAAAAGAGGATCCTGCTTCGCGTCAACATGGACGAGGAGACGGAATCCGAGGTGGATCTGACCTTTACCACCCTGATGGGCGACAAGGTGGAGCCGAGAAGGGAATTTATCGAGGAAAATGCCAGGTTTGTAAAAAATCTTGATATCTGAGGCGGCGGCGGTCCGAAGAAACGGACTGTCCGGGCGCCTGAGAAGGAGCGGACATGGAAGATAATATTTTTGATAAAATTCATGACGTGGACTTAAAGGAGACCATGGAAACCTCCTACATCGACTACGCCATGAGCGTCATCGCAGCCAGGGCCCTTCCGGATGTGAGAGACGGACTGAAGCCCGTGCAGAGGCGCGTGCTTTACTCCATGATCGAGCTGAACAACGGTCCGGACAAGCCGCACAGAAAATGCGCCCGTATCGTCGGCGATACCATGGGTAAATACCATCCCCACGGAGACAGCTCCATTTACGGGGCGTTGGTCAATATGGCGCAGGAATGGTCCACCCGTTATCCTCTGGTGGACGGCCACGGAAACTTCGGCTCCGAGGACGGGGACGGCGCTGCGGCAATGCGTTATACCGAGGCCAGGCTGTCGAAGATCTCCATGGAGATGCTCGCGGATATCAACAAGGATACCGTGGATTTTACGCCCAACTTTGATGAAACGGAAAAAGAGCCGGTGGTCCTGCCCGCGCGGTATCCCAATCTTCTGGTGAACGGCACCAGCGGCATCGCGGTGGGAATGGCCACCAATATCCCTCCGCACAATCTGCGCGAGGTGATAAGCGCCGTAGTGAAGATCATCGATAACCGGGTGAACGAGGATCGGGATACGGATATCGAGGAAGTGCTTTCTCTGGTGAAGGCGCCCGATTTTCCCACCGGAGGACTGATCCTGGGAACCAGAGGCTGCGAACAGGCCTACCGGACCGGCAGAGGAAAGATCCGGGTGAGGGCGGTGACCAATATCGAGACTCTGCCCAACGGAAAGAGCCAGATCATCGTGACGGAGCTTCCGTATATGGTGAACAAGGCCCGTCTGATCGAAAAGATCGCAGAGCTCCATAAGGAGAAAAAAATAGACGGCATCACGGATCTGCGGGACGAATCCAACCGGGAGGGGACCCGCGTGGTGATCGAGCTTCGGCGCGACGCCAATGCCAACGTGGTGCTGAACCGTCTGTACAAGCACACCCAGATGCAGGACACCTTCGGCGTCATCATGCTGGCGCTTGTCAATAACGAACCGAAAGTACTGAACCTTCTGGATATGCTCAAGCTCTACCTGAAGCATCAGGAAGACGTGGTCACCAGAAGGACGAAATATGATCTCAACAAGGCGGAGGAAAGGGATCACATTTTACAGGGACTGCTGATCGCCCTGGACAATATCGACGAGGTGATCCATATCATCCGCTCCAGCCGTACCACGCAGATCGCCAAGGAAAGCCTGATGAACCGCTTCGAGCTTTCCGACGCGCAGGCGCAGGCCATCGTGGACATGAGACTGCGGGCTCTGACCGGACTGGAAAGAGAGAAGCTGGAAAACGAGCATAAGGAGCTGCTCGCGAAGATCGCGGAATTAAAGGCGATCCTCGCGGATGAAAAGCTGCTGCTCGGCGTGATCCGGGAGGAGATCTCCATCATCGCCATCAAATACGGCGACGACAGAAGAAGCAAGATCGGCTATGACGAAGTGGATATCAGCATGGAGGACATGGTTCCCAGGCAGAACACCGTCATCGCCATGACGAACCTCGGATATATCAAACGGATGACCGTGGACAATTTCAAGGCCCAGAACCGAGGCGGCAAGGGAATCAAGGGCATGCAGACCATTGAGGACGATTTCATCGCCGATCTGCTGATGACCACCACCCATCACTATGTGATGTTCTTTACCAATTACGGAAGGGTGTACCGCCTGAAGGCCTATGAGATCCCGGAGGCGGGAAGGACGGCAAGAGGAACTGCCATCATCAACCTGCTGCAGCTCTCACCGGGAGAGAAGATCTCGGCCATCATTCCGGTGAAGGACTATGAGGATAACAAGAATCTGTTCATGGTGACCCGAAACGGCATCGTGAAGAAGACGCCCGTTGTGGAATACAGCAATGTGAGAAAGAACGGCCTTGCGGCCATCGTTCTCAGAGATGACGACGAGCTGATCGAGGTGAAGATCACCGACGCGGATACGGAGATCTTCCTGGTGACGAAGCACGGCATGTGCATCCGCTTTAAGGAGACGGACGTGCGCGCGACCGGACGCTCCTCCATGGGCGTGATCGGCATGAACCTGGACGATGGGGACGAAATCATCGGCATGCAGCTGGACAGCCAGGGCGAACGCCTGCTGATCGTGTCGGAAAACGGCATGGGCAAGCGCACCGGCCTGAACGAATTTACCGTTCAGAAGCGCGGCGGAAAGGGAGTCAAGTGCTATAAGATCACTGAAAAGACCGGCTATGTGGTCGGCGTCAAGGCGGTCAACGACGAGCATGAGATCATGCTCATCACCACTGAAGGCGTGATCATCCAGCTGCGTGCGGAGGACATCTCCATTCTGGGACGCATCACCTCCGGCGTGAAGCTGATCAATCTGGACGAGGGCGTGAAGGTTGCCCAGATCGCCAAGGTCAGGGAAAAGGTATCCGACGGAAGCCGGGAATTCGAGCAGCCGGAGGACGCGATGGAAGAGATCGGGCCGGAAGAAACGGACGGCGATGAGCTGACCGAAGAGGAGCTGATCGAGGAAGGGCTTTCCGAGGCCGGACAGACGGATGAGGATTCCGGGGAGGAAGAATAATAAACGTTACTGATCAGGTCAGTGCCGGTCACTTGCTGACCGGCACGTAAGAAACGCGTCCCGGATCAAAAGATATTACCGGATTGGAAGAAGGAGGCAGATTTTCTATCATCTGCCTCTTTCTGACAGAAATGGATGGACAGATTTCCGGGAACAGAAAAAGGAGATTTTCATGGCACAGTTTACGCTCACAAACATGGTCATGATTCAGGACAGAGAAAGCGGTAAAGTACTGGTTCAGGACAGGATTCTTTCCTATCCGGGAATTGCTTTTCCGGGAGGCCATGTGGAAAATGGAGAAAGCATCTATGACAGCGCGGTGCGTGAAATCAGAGAGGAAACAGGATATGAGATCAGAAATCTGAAATCCTGCGGCTTTATCTACTGGGACGATATCAATGGAGATAAATATTTTACCTACTTTTACAAAACGTCCGATTATGAGGGAAGCTGTGTGAATGAAACCAGAGAAGGTAAGGTTTTCTGGGTGGATCCCGAAGAACTTTCCCGGATGAAGCTCGCCCCGAATATGGACAAATATATGAAAATGTTTTTTGGAAATTACTCGGAATGTTATGCGAGAGAATCCGAAGGGCAGTTACTGGAAATACAGTACAGATAAAATTGGGAAAGCGCAACCGCTTTCCCAATTTTTGAAATAATGTGCGGCTACAGGGAAAATTCTTTAAAGAGCTGTTCCTGAAAATCCCTGTCCGTTACGGCTCTGGAAATTTCATCCGAACGGGAATTTTCAATCAGAAGCTGGATCAGGCGGTTTACCTTCTGTTCTCCCTGTTCAATACCTTCTTTTATGCCTTCTTTAATACCTTCTTTGATACCCTTTTTAATACCGTCATTCATCAGCAGTTCTCCAAGAATTGTCATGGATATTACCTCCTTTAC
>CALWGL010000025.1 GCA_944380025.1 uncultured Lachnospiraceae bacterium | reverse complement strand
GAAGCATCCGGCCCATCGCGAAGCGATTGGAATGGCCGGATGCCGTTACTGTTCTGCCGAAGGCTGAACAGTAACGCCTGCGCCCTGGAAAACAGGAGGGCCGCGGAAAAAAATATTGACGGAAGGCCGGGGGGCTGTGTACAATAAGAATTGTCCGCAGGCCCTGGCGTTTCAGGAACGTTTCAGTTCCCCGCAGGGGAAGCAGGCCGCGGACGGCGGCGATCATATTTGTTTTCGGAAATGCAGACGCCAGGAAGGCATCGGGATCCCGGAAGGGATACGGCTTTCCCGGCGTTTTTGAGCAATAGGCCGGACAGGCGGCCGTCATACTGACAGGAACGGCCGTTTGCAGAAAGGAGCACAGACGGCGGAGCGGAAGGCTTCCGCCGGGGAGGTGAAAATGGACGCAAGAGAAGTGCTGATAAAATACCGGAACGGGGAGCTGTCTCTGGAGGAGGCGGAGCTTTATTTTCGCAGGGAGCCCTTTGAAGAGCTGGAGTATGCCAAACTGGATACGCATCGGAAGCTGCGTTCCGGATTCGCGGAGGTGGTGTTCTGCAGCGGCAAGGCGGATGAGCATCTGCTTTCTATTTTCAGGAGGCTTTATGAGGAGGAAGGCGAGGTGTTCGGCACCAGAGCCTCGCGGCAGCAGTACGAGCTGGTGAAAAAAGAGCTGCCGCAGGTCAGCTACGATCCCGTTTCCCGGATCCTGAAGATCGAAAAAGAAGGGAAAAAACGCATCGGAAAGATCGCCGTGTGTACGGCGGGAACGGCGGACATTCCTGTGGCGGAGGAGGCGGCGCAGACCGCGGAATATTTCGGAAGCCATGTGGAGCGCATCTATGACGTGGGGGTGAGCGGCCTTCACCGGCTGATGTCCCGGCTGGAGCAGATCCAGAGCGCCAACTGTGTGGTGGCCGTAGCCGGGATGGAGGGCGCGCTGGCAAGCGTTCTGGGAGGCCTTGTGGCGAATCCCGTGCTGGCGGTTCCCGCCTCCGTGGGCTACGGCGCCAGCATGCACGGCCTGTCGGCGCTTCTGACCATGATCAATTCCTGCGCCAACGGGATCGCCGTGCTCAACATCGACAACGGCTACGGCGCGGGCTATATGGCGACGCAGATCAACCGGCTCGCGGAGAGAAATGCGGAAAGAAACGGAGAGGAATGAGAACGCGAAGCGCCGCGCGGCCGCACAGGACCGGTCCGGCTGCGGCGTTTCGGAATGGAGGAAAAAATGGGAAAATGCTTATATCTGGAATGTATGTCCGGCATCAGCGGAGACATGATGGCGGCTGCCCTGCTGGATCTGGGAGCCGGACGGGAGCCCCTGGAGCGGGCGCTTCGTTCCCTGCCCGTGGACGGTTTTTCCGTGGCGGTCAGCCGGGTGAAGAAGTCCGGCCTGGACGTGTGTGATTTTGACGTGCGCCTGGACGCGGCCCATGAGAACCACGACCATGACATGGAATATCTGTTCGGCGGCCATTCTCCGGCGCAGGAGCAGGGAAACGGTCATGAACATGACCGGGAGCACGCCCACGGCCATGATCACGGTCACGTCCACCCCCACGAGCACCGGGGGATGAAGGAGATCCTGGAGATCCTTTCTCAGGCGGATATGACGGAGCGGGCAAGGGCCACGGCGGTGCGGATCTTCGATATCCTGGCGGACGCGGAAGCGGCGGCGCACGGCGTGGACCGGAGCGAGGTGCATTTTCATGAGGTGGGCGCGGTGGATTCCATCGTGGACATCGTGACGGCGGCGGTATGCCTGGACGATCTGGACGTGACGGAGGTGATCGTGCCCTGTCTGTGCGAGGGGAGAGGGATGGTCAGATGCCAGCACGGACTGATCCCGATCCCGGTTCCGGCCGTGGTGAACATCGCGCGGGCGCACGCTCTGACGCTGAAGCCTGCGGATGTTCAGGGAGAGCTGGTCACGCCCACCGGCGCGGCGATCGCGGCGGCTGTCCGGACCTCCGACCGGCTGCCGGAGCGTTTTGTCATTGAAAAGGTCGGCTTGGGAGCGGGAAAACGGCAGTATGAGCGGCCCAGCATCCTGCGGGCCATGCTGATCGCGGACGCTTCCGCCGGGAGCGATGAGATCTGCAAGCTGGAGAGCAACATCGACGACTGTACGGGAGAGGCGCTGGGCTACGTGATGGAGCGTCTGTTTGAGGCCGGCGCGAGAGATGTCCATTATACCCCGGTTTTCATGAAGAAAAACCGGCCTGCCTGGCAGCTCAATGTGATCTGCGATCCGAAAGACCGGGAACGCATGGAGGAGATCATTTTCGCGGAGACCACCACCATCGGCATCCGCCGGGTAAACATGCGGCGCACGGTCCTTGACCGGGAAAAGGTCCGGGTCGGCACCGCGCTGGGAGAGGCGGAGGTGAAGGTCTGCCGGTTTTCCGGAAAGGAGAAATGCTATCCGGAATACGACAGCGTGAAGGCGCTGGCGCAGAAAAGCGGCCGGAGCTTTCAGGAGGTTTACGAAATGGTCCGGCAGGCGTACGGTTCAGAGTGAGAAAGGATTCCTCTGACGGGGCGCCTGACGCGGCCCGGTAAGAACGTTTCGGCAGGGAGGATGGCATCAGACATGGAAAATGTGGAAGAAAATCGGCTGAAAGAAAAGAGAGCGGCTCTGGAGGAATATATGCGCGCCCTGCCCGGGAAGGCGGTCATGGTGGCTTTTTCCGGCGGGGTGGACAGCAGCCTGCTGCTGGCCGCGGCCTGCCGGGCGGCGGGAAGCGGAGAGACAGCGGCGGAAGAAGGCGGACGGTCCGGCGCCGGAGCGGCGGGAAGCGGTGAAGATGCGGAGGAACGGACCGTGTATGCGGCCACCGTGCGCACCAGCCTGCATCCCCTTCAGGATGCGGCTGTGGCAGAGAGAGTGGCGGGTGAGCTGGGGGCCGGTTACCTGGAGATCGCCGTGGATGAGCTGAAGGAGGCGGGGATCGAGGATAATCCGCCGGACCGCTGCTATCGCTGCAAGAAGCTGCTTTTTTCCAGGCTGAAGGAGGAGGCGGAAAGGCTTGGCGTGTCCGTCATTCTGGAGGGAAGCAACGCGGACGACACTCTGGCGTACCGCCCCGGCATCCGGGCGGTGAGGGAGCTTGGCATCCGGAGCCCTCTGCTGGAGCTGGGCATGACCAAGAAGGAGGTGCGCGCCCTGGCCGCGGCGTATGGGATCTCCGTGGCGGACCGGCCCTCCGCGCCCTGCCTTGCCACCCGCTTTCCATATGGGACGGGGCTTTCCGCGGAGCGGATGCGGCAGGTGGACGAGGGCGAACGGTTCCTGCGGTCCCTGGGCTTTTACAACGTAAGGATCCGGGCGCACGGGGATACCGCCAGGATCGAGGTGGACCGGCAGGATATGGGAAAGCTTCTGGAGCTTGCGCCGCAGATCACGGAAAGGATCCGGGCGCTGGATTTTTCTTATGTCACCCTGGATCTGGAGGGCTTTCGCTCCGGGAGCATGGACAGGGTCCGGCCGGTTATTATATAATGGATCCGGAACCGATGAAAATGGCTTTGACGGGATGGGGAACACAAATGAGAAAAAACAGGGGAAAAGATCTGAAAACAGCGGCTCTTATCATTGCCTGCATGCTGGCTTTCTGCGCCTGCGGCAGGACCCGGGAAACGGTATCGCAGACGGAAGAAGCGGCACAGACAGAAGAAACGGCGCAGGCGGAAGAGACGGAAAGCGCGGCGCAGACGGAAGAGAGCGCGGAAGAGACCGGGGAGGAGGAAACGGAAAGCGGGGAGGAAGCTCTTCCCGTGATCGGAGAGCGGGAGGCTGTGGACGGGCAGATGCAGAGCTATCTGACCGGGGAATGGAAGGACGAAGAGGTGGTCAGAAGAAAACCGATCGCGGTGATGATCCCCAACAACGCGCCCGCCATGCCCCAGTACGGGATCGCCAATGCGGACATCATTTACGAAGCCCCTGTGGAGGGGCGGATCACCCGCCTGATGGGGATCTTTGAGGATTTTGATGAACTGGATCACATCGGGCCGGTGAGGAGCAGCCGGGATTATTTTGTATATGTTGCCATGGGCTATGAAGCGATCTACTGCAACTGGGGACTGGCAAGGCCCTATGTGGAGGAGCTGATCAACAGCGACGCGGTGGAAAATGTGAGCGCCGGCGTGGAGGGCATCCATGCTCCGGCGGACGAGGCCTTCGGGAGACTGAGCCGGCCGGGCTACGCCACGGAGTTTACCGGATATCTTTTCATCGACGGGCTGATGGACGCGGTGGAGCGCCTGGGCTATGACTGGGAATATGACGGAGATTTCGTTCCCCAGCTGACCTTTGCGGCGGACGGCGTCCGGGCGGAGTATGAGGACGCGCAGCCGGTGACGGTGATCCGCCCCGGCGGGACGGGAAGCAACAACGGCGGCTACGGAGTATACAATCCCTGGTTTGAATACGACGAAGAGGATAAGCTGTATTACCGTTTCCAGGACGGGAAAGCGCAGATCGACGAGCGGACGGGAGAACAGCTTGCGGTCTCCAACGTGATCCTGCAGTACTGCCACGGCGAGGTGCGCGACAGCCACGATTACCTTGCCTTCGGCGTGCACGGCGTGGGAACGGCTCTTGTCTTTACGGACGGAAAGGTGATCCCCGCCTCCTGGAGCAGGCTGGAGGGGGACGGCGTGCCGGCGAAGTTCTACGACGCGGACGGAAACGAGATCGTTTTCAATCAGGGGAAGACCTGGATCTGCAACATCTGGGAGGAATATTCGGAGTACGTGGAATTTGAATGACGCGCGGAGACGGAAAGGAAGCGGAAGCCTTGCATGAACTTGGGATTCTGATGTCGGTCATAAAGACCGTGGAAGATTATGCGGCGGAGCATCAGGTGGGAAAGATCGAGAAGCTGGTCCTGCAGATCGGCGAGATCTCCTCCGTGATCCCGGAATATATGAGAAAGGTCTATCCGGCGGCGGCGGAGGGGACGCTCCTTGCGGACGCCAGCCTGGAGATCGAGATCCTGCCCGCCAACGCGGAGTGCCGGGACTGCGGGAGCGTTTTTCATGCCACGGTGACCGGAGGCGTCTGTCCGGATTGCGGCAGCAGGAACATGCATCTGATCAGCGGACGGGATTTTTTGATCAAGGAGATCGTATGCAGCGGGTGAAAGAAAAAAGAAGGGCGGGGCTGCGCGCCGTCCGGCTGCGGATCCTGCGGGATCTGAAAAAGTATCGTCTGGCGGTTCCGGCTTTTCTGCTCTATGCTGTCCTGACGACGGTTTTTCTGGGGACCATCTGCCCCCTTTCGGCGCTGACCGGCTTCCCCTGTCCCGGCTGCGGAAGCACCCGCGCTCTCTTTCTGGTCCTGACGGGCCGCTGGAGCGCCGCCTTTTATTACAGTCCCTGTATTTTTCTGTGGATCCTGCTGGCGGTTTACGCGGGCTGGCAGCGCTATGTGCGCGGGAAAAGGGCGGCGGGGGCGCTTCCTGCGGCGGCAGGGATCGCGGCGCTCATGCTCTTCGTCTATCTGTACCGGATGGCCGCGGAATTTCCCGGCAGCCCGCCCATGGACTACCGGGAAGAAAATGTGCTGGCGCGGCTGCTGCCGGCCTACGGCGGGCTGATGCGAAGGCTGTTTTCATAAGCGGCCGCACCCGGCGTCAGCCTTCTGTCTTTGTCCACCGGCCGGAAGCGCCGCAGGGCAGGACGAGGCCGGTCCGCGTGACGGGAAGGCCGATCTCGCCGGCTTCCACATGTCCGCCGAAGGCCGGTGTGATGCACAGATTCATCATGTAGGAAAGCACTGCGGGCTGCAGGCCGGTGGTATAGGAATTGATGAGGAAAAAGCGGGCGTCCCGGGAAAGCAGCTGCACGCACAGCTTCACGAAGGGAAAGATGCTTTCCTCGATCTTCCAGATCTCTCCCTTCGGCCCTCTTCCGTAGGAGGGCGGATCCATGATGATGCCGTCGTAGGTATTTCCCCGGCGGATCTCACGCTCCACAAATTTGACGCAGTCGTCCACCAGCCAGCGGATCGGCGCATCCGCCAGGCCGGAGGCGGCCGCGTTTTCTTTTGCCCAGGTCACCATCCCCTTTGAGGCGTCCACATGGGTGACGCTGGCTCCCGCCGCCGCAGCGCTCAGGGTCGCGCCGCCCGTATAGGCGAAAAGGTTGAGCACCTTCAGCGGCCGGCCCGCATTCCAGATGATATCGGAAAACCAGTCCCAGTTGACCGCCTGCTCCGGAAAGAGCCCGGTGTGCTTGAAGCTGAAGGGCTTGAGGCGGAAGGTGAGCTTACGGTAACGGATGCTCCACTCCTGCGGCAGGTCCAGAAATTCCCATTCCCCGCCTCCGCGGCTGCTCCTGTGGTAGTGGCCGTTCCTTTTTTTCCAGCCCGGGTGCTTCCGGTCCGACTCCCAGATCACCTGCGGATCCGGCCGCACCAGCAGATACTCTCCCCATCGCTCCAGCTTTTCCCCGCTTCCCGTATCGATCACTTCATAGTCCTTCCAGTTATCCGCTGTCCACATAACAGGCATGTCTCCTTTTTCTTTTTATCCTGATTTTTTCTGAAAAAATCATCTGCGCGCCATTTGGAAATCTGTTCACCACTATACACGGTTCGGGCCGGTTTTGCAACCGGCGCGGAGCGAACGGCAGCGGCTTCCCCATTGTCCCGCCGCGCCGGATGTGGTAAGATAACAGACACAGAACATACTTTTCACAGCCGCCGGGGTTCCGGCCGGTTTTGAGTGCGAGTCAGGAGGGAAACATGTACCAGATCAGAAGGATCCGTTCAAAAGAAGAGATCGTTTCGTGCAGCCCGTTTCAGATCAGCTATTATCTGTGGAACAGCAGAAAAAGGCCGGCGGTTTCCGGGAAAATGGGGTATATACCGGGAGAGGGATTCTTTGTCCGCATGACCTGCGAAGAGGCAGAGCCGCTGACGACCTATACGGATTATATGGACCCGGTCTGCAATGACAGCGCGATGGAGGTCTTCCTGGCGTTTCCGGAAGAAGGGGAACGCCTTGGCAGCGATGTGATGTATCTGAATTTTGAAGCGAATTCCAACGGCGCGCTGTATGCCGCCTATGGGAAGGGGAGAAAGGGAAGGAAGCCCATGCCGGAGGAATATCTTCCGCTCTGCCATGTGCGGGCAGAGAGGAAGGAGGAAAGCTGGAGCCTGTCTTTTCTGATCCCGGAAGCTTATCTGAAAAAAGAATGCGGCGTCGGCCGGCTGGATGAAAACACGGAGATGTACTGCAATTTTTACAAGATTTCCGAAACGCCGGAGATCGAGCATTACGGAAGCTTTCATCTGATCGAGAATGAAAAGCCCAATTTCCATCTGCCGCTTTATTTTGAACGCTGCCGGATCTGCTGAGAGGATGGGACTGCCCGCGGCGTCTGCCTGTTCTGAGGCAGACGTCAGTCCTCTTCGATCACCTGAATTTCCAGAAAATCAAAATCCACCTGTTCCACAAAGCTGTCCTGCCGGAAGCGGGTTTTGCTGTGGCGCTTAAAATCGCTGATATTCGCGTCCAGCCAGATCGGCTTTCCCAGATCAAACCGATAGCAGACCTCCTCAAGCGCACGGAATACCTTGTGCGTTCTGGTGTCATCCGAACCGTCGCAGATGACAGTATCCTGAAGCAGACGGTTGTCTTTGAAAATCTTAGCCCATAAACGGAACATGCTGTTCTCCTTCTGTTTTGCTCCGCAGAGGGGCCTGCGAAGCAGGACGGCCCGGTTTGAGAGGGCCGGAATGCGCTGCGCCATCATTGTATCACGGGCCGGAGCGAGAAACAAGATGCGGTTACTGTTCTGCAGAAGGCCGAACAGTAACAAATAGCCAAAAAAATGAAGAGATTCATAAAATTTTTATGAAATATTCCCATGAAAAACAAATCTGTGTTATAATAACAGCAGAACAGCCGGCTGAATGCGGGCGGACAGGCTCTGACCTGTCCGGCGGCATTTTTTCAGCCCGTCACACGTCGGGAAATGTTTTCAGAATGAGGTAGTCATGGAATTTGCAGTGGACAGAGAAGATCAGGTGGACAGCTGGCAGGAGGCCATGCTGGTGTATCATGCGGCGCTGAAGCAGATCAATACGAAGCTGGAGATCCTCAACGATGAGTTCCAGCATGTGCACCGCTACAATCCGATCGAGCATATCAAGTCGAGGATCAAGACCTCGGAAAGCATCGTGAAGAAGCTGAGGCGCTACGGCTATGAGTCCACCATTGAAAATATGGTGAAGTATATCAACGATATCGCCGGGATCCGCGTGATCTGTTCCTTTACCTCGGATATTTACCGGATCGCGGATATGCTGCGCAGTCAGAGCGACGTGCGGGTCATTTCCGTGAAGGACTACATCCGCCATCCCAAGGAAAGCGGTTATAAGAGTTATCATATGCTGGTCACGGTGCCGGTGTACCTGTCGGACAGGATCGTGGACGTGAAGGTGGAGATCCAGATCCGCACCGTCGCCATGGACTTCTGGGCAAGCCTGGAGCACAAGATCAATTATAAATTTGAAGGAAAAGCGCCGGAGCATATCCGGAGAGAGCTGGTGGAATGCGCGAAGATGGTTTCGCAGCTGGACGCCAGGATGCTGGCTCTGAACGAGGAGATCCAGGAGCTGAGCGGAGAAAAGGCTCCGGCTTCCGCGGATCTGTAAGAGGCGGAAGAAAAGAAGCGCCGGAAAGGGAAGGCGGCTGTACAGCGATGTACGGCCGCCTTCCCTTTCTGAAAAAGTTCCGTAAAATGAGGAGTGCCCCGACACCTTTCGGCGCCGGAGCTATTATGAAAAAATTTATCTTTGTCTGCTGAGGAAAAATCGGTATCTCCTTAACTGTTAAAAACAGTATAACAGTCAGATGTGAATAAAGTGTGAACGCCATATGAATATGTGGTTAACTTTCATAAAAAAGCGCGTTGAATGTGGAGAAATCAGTGCAGAATATACAAAATGGAAATGGAAACGGCGGTTGTAAAATGGCCGGAAGAATGATAGAATGAAAAAAGTCGAAACAGGCGTTTTTGCGCCTCTGCGGCCTGTCGGGGACGGCGCGTCCTGACAGGAAACGGAAGAACACAAGCCATGCAGGAGGGTTTGGCATATGGAAAATTATAAGGATCAGAGCGCAGGGAATCTGCGCGGCTCCTGGGACGCGCAGGAGGCGAAGCGCCTGCGGAACCAGCTGGTGGAATATGACGGTTATCTGCAGGAGATGCGCAAGGCCAATATGAAGAACGTGGAAACGCTGGATGTGATCCAGCGTTATACGGATAAGAGCGCCGCGGGGATCCAGGCGCTGACGGAAGAGAGCGCTGCCGGCATGCAGAAGCTGGCGGAGGAAAGCCTGCAGGGGATCCAGCAGCTGGGACAGGAATGCTCTTCGGGCCTGCGGAAATTTTCTGCGGCCGGGGAGACGAACCTGAAACAGGTGTCGCAGGAGGCGCAGGAGAAGATCGGGAATCTTTCCGATTCGGCATCGCGTCAGCTTGACGAGATGGCGGAAAAGAGCGCCGAGCTGATCCGGCGTCTGGCGGAGGAAGGGCTTTCCAGGATCAGGGACGTTGACGCCAGGAACCTGGAAGCGGCGAAACGGGTGGACGAGATCGGGCAGATGCTTGCCGCACAGACGGAGAATCTGCGCGAAATGCGGCAGCAGGCGGATGATTTCAACCATAAGGAAAACGTGAAGGTGTACCGGAACGTACAGGCCGTGGTCGTGGAAGAAGTGAAGAAGCAGACCGAGGAGCTGAAGAAGGCGGAAAGAGGGACCAGGATCCTGCTGATCGTCACGCTGGCGGCGGCGCTCGCAAATGCGGCGCTGTTTATTCTGCAGATGCTGGGAATACTTGGAATATGAGAAAAGAAGAGAACGGAAACGGGCGGAGACAGCGGGAGCCGCGGAAAAAAACGAAAAAACAGGAATGGAAGCCGGGCAACATGCTTTACCCCCTGCCCGCAGTGATGGTGAGCTGCGCGGACGCGGAGGGCAGATCCAACATCCTGACGGTCGCATGGGCGGGGACGGTCTGCACCAATCCGCCCATGCTTTCCATCTCCGTCCGGCCGGAGCGGTATTCCTGCCCTATGATCCGGGAGACCAGAGAGTTTGTGGTGAACCTGACCACGGAAGCGCTGGTGCGCGCGGCGGATCTGTGCGGAGTAAAGAGCGGCAGGGACGTGGACAAGTGGAAGGAAGCGGGGCTGACGCCCGTGCCGGCAAAGCAGGTCAGGGCTCCTCTCATCGGAGAAAGTCCCGTGAATCTGGAATGTCGGGTGGAGAAGGAGCTGAACCTGGGAAGCCATATCATGTTTGTGGCAAGGGTGGTCTCCGTGAGCGTGGACGAAGCCTACATGGATGAAAAGGGAAGCTTCCATCTGGATCTGGCAAAGCCGGTCTGCTATTCCCACGGGACCTACTTTTCCCTGGGAGAGGAAGTCGGAAGATTCGGCTTCAGCGTGGCGAAGAAAAAGACGGGACGGAAGCATTCATGAAGGGTTTGACGAGGCATTACAAAAGAATACGGGCACAGTTTCTTCTGACGGCGTTCTGCATCCTTGCAGCCGCTGTTCTTTTTGCGCCCTCCTTTTCGGCGTTTGAACCGGAAGAAAACAATGTATATGAGATCTGGCTGAACGGCGTCTATGCCGGCCTTACGGAAAATGCGGAGGATGCGGACGCGCTGCTTTCCCAGGCAAGGGCGGCAGCCGTTTCCGGAGGCGGCAGCGCGGCTTCGGGCGATATGATTTTCATGAAGGCGGAGCTGGAATGCAGAGGCCGCACAGAGCTGTTCGGCCGCGTGGATACGCGGGAAGCGATCCGGGACAGTCTGCAGGCCATTCTGGAGGACAGCGTCCTGGATACCCTGCAGCGGGCCTATACCGTGAAGATCAATGAATACACGGTGAACCTTCGTTCCAGTGAGGAGGTATTGGCGCTTCTGAACGCCTGTCTGGATCAATATGATGCCGAGGATCAGTATTCGGCGGAGCTTAAAGTGGATCCGGGAAGAGAACTGAATGTGCTGACCGCCTCCGTCCGCCGGACAGAGGAACTGGAAGAGGAGGACAGCGCCGAGGGAGCAGGACTGGAAGCGTTTTTCGCGGAGACCCTGGCGCAGGCGGAGCCTGCCCGTGCGCAGAGCTTTGAGGAGCTGGATTACGGACTGGTGGGCCTGGAATTTGACGATACCGTGGAGGTGGTGGAGGCCTATCTCATGGAGGACGAGCTGACGCCGCTTTCGGAGGCGGTGGAGCAGGTGATGAATGAACAGGCGAAGGAGGAGATCTACGAGGTTCAGCCCGGAGATACCCTTTCCGAGATCGCGCTGGAGCATTCCCTGCCCATGGAGGACCTGATCGCCATCAATCCTTCCCTGGAGGATGAGAATTCCATGATCCGGGCCGGAGAGGATCTGATCATCACCGTTCCGGAGCCGGAGCTTTCCGTCGTTCACCGGGAGCTGGTATATGAGGAAGAAAATTACAACGCTCCGGTGGAGTACGTGGATGTGGACGAGTGGTATACCAATCAGGAGGAGACGGTGCAGGAGCCTTCCGAGGGACACCGGAAGGTGGCTGCGGTGAAGACCTTCCGCAACGATCAGGAGCTTTCCGACGAGATCGTTCTGGAGGAGGTGGACTTTGAAGCGGTGCCCAAGATCGTCCGGAAGGGGACGCGGATACCGCCCACCTTTATCAAGCCCATCTCCGGCGGTGTGCTGACTTCCAGCTACGGAAAACGCAGCGCGCCCACGGCGGGAGCGTCCACCAATCATCAGGGAACGGACTGGGCCACGCCGGTGGGAACGGCTGTGGTCGCGTCCTGCGGCGGGACCGTGACCCGTGCGGGCTGGGCCAGCGGCTACGGCTATGTGGTCTATATCCAGCATGAGGGAGGCAGGGAGACCCGCTATGCCCATCTGAGCAAGGTCCTGGTGAGCGTGGGAGAGCATGTGGATCAGGGAGAGCGGATCGCGCTCAGCGGAAATACGGGACGCAGCACGGGCCCTCATCTGCATTTTGAGATCCGGATCAACGGTTCTGCGGTCAACGCTGTGGACTATCTGGAATAAAAACTGTTTACAATCCGGAAAAATGTGCTATAATCGCTTTTGGATTTAAGGCTGGCATGTTTTTTGTATACATGGTATAATATTTCAGGATTTACATGTCAGATTTTACCAAACAGAGTCTGTATAAAGAAAATACATCCGTTTATAATAGGTTTTAAGGAAGCCGTCCGATTGTCCGGGACGGCGGAAAAAAGCGGTTTATGGCGGCGTTTCCGGGCGGTTCGGACGAGCCCGGGATGCCTGTTTTGAATAGAGGGACGGTCCTTTTCTCCCTGTGAGGTCGAAGATGGAACAATATGTGGTTTGCGGCGGGAATCCGCTGGTAGGCGAGGTAGAGATCGGCGGCGCGAAGAATGCGGCGCTTGCGATCCTGGCAGCTTCCGTGATGACGGACGAGACGGTCCGGATCGAGAACATGCCTGATGTGCGGGATACCAATATCCTTCTGCAGGCGATGCAGAGCATCGGGGTGCTGGTGAACCGGGTGGACAGGCATACGGTGCAGATCAACGGGGGACAGATCCATGACCTGGTGATCGAGGATGATTACATCAAGAAGATCCGCGCTTCCTACTATCTTCTGGGTGCGCTTCTCGGCAAATACAAAAAGGCGGAGGTGGCGCTTCCCGGCGGCTGCAACATCGGCAGCCGTCCCATCGATCAGCATATCAAGGGATTCCGCGCGCTGGGCGCGGATGTGCGCATCGAGCACGGCCTGATCATTACGGAGGCTGAGAAACTGAAGGGCTGCCACCTGTATATGGACGTGGTCAGCGTGGGCGCGACCATCAATGTGATGATGGCGGCAGCGCTGGCGGACGGTCTCACCATCATTGAAAACGCGGCCAAGGAGCCTCATGTGGTGGATCTTGCCAACTTCCTGAACAGCATGGGAGCCAATATCAAGGGAGCCGGAACGGATGTGATCCGCATCCGCGGCGTGCAGAAGCTCCATAAGACGGAATATACCATCATTCCCGACCAGATCGAGGCCGGCACTTTCATGTTCGCAGCGGCTGCCACCAGAGGGGATGTGACGGTAAAAAATGTGATCCCCAAGCATCTGGAATCCATCAGCGCCAAGCTCATGGAGATCGGCTGCGAGGTGGAGGAATCGGACGACGCCGTGCGGGTCGTCGCTTCCAGACCTCTCACCCATACCCATGTGAAGACCCTTCCCTATCCCGGATTTCCTACGGACATGCAGCCGCAGATCACCGTGACTCTGGGCCTTTCCCAGGGAACCAGCATCGTGACGGAGAGCATTTTTGAGAACCGCTTCAAATACGTGGACGAGCTCACCCGGATGGGCGCGAGCATCAAGGTGGAGGGAAATACCGCCATCATCGACGGCGTGTCCCGCTATACCGGCGCGGGCATCACGGCTCCGGATCTGCGCGCGGGCGCGGCTCTGGTGATCGCGGCCCTGGCGGCCGAGGGCGTATCCACGGTGGACGATATCCGCTACATCGAGAGAGGCTATGAGAACTTCCCGGAAAAGCTTCGCGGCCTTGGCGCTCAGATCGAGAAGGTGGACAATGAGCGGGATGTGAAAAAATTCCGCTTCAAGGTCGGCTGAACGCGGCCCGGGGGACAGCGCGGAATCCTTCCGCAGGGGGTTGCGCGGAATTCTTCTACAGGGTCTTGCGTGGAATCCTTCTGCAGGGGCCTGCGCGGAACCCTTCTGCAGGTCTTGCGTGGAATCCTTCCGCAGGTCTTTCGCCCATATACGGTTGAAAAACGAAAAAATGGATTTTCAGCCGTACAAAAATCCATTTTTTACGGATCCAATTCCGGAAAATCCTATTCTGAACCGTACTTTTCATGGTGTGATACGGTAAAAAGATCGAAAAATCTGTTTTTAACCGTACCTGATAGCCCAAAAGTACGGTTACAGAGGAGAAAATCACGTTTTTAACCGTACTGATGACAAAATAGTGGAAAAAAGTACGGTTAGGGATAGGAAAATCCTTTTTTGTAACCGTCATTTCAGATTTTTTGTACGGTTATATAATGCAGATTCTTATTTTGAACCGTATCGGAGCCTTTTATCGGGGGACAAACAGGGATTCATCCGGCCCATCGCGAAGCGATTGGAATGGCCGCAACTGCCTGTTGACAGAGCGGGCGCTTTGGTGTATGCTGGGTACCGTAGTCTGATAAGAAAATTCAATATTGTGTCTATCTCTTATTCAGAGTGGTGGAGGTACATAGGACCTGTGAAGCCACGGCAACCCCTGATGAGGAAGGTGCCAACCTGAGCGAGTAATCGAACAATAAGAGGATTTGATTATCATTTTTATCGGGTCCGCTTATGGCGGGCTTTTTTTGTGCGATAAGCCCGGAGAGCAGCCGCGTGGGTGGGCAGGCTTGCCTGCACGGACATGCGGATATTCGACGGGCAACGGACAGCGAACGGCTTTCGCCGTTCTTTCATGACCGAGACGCCGCCTGCGGCGGCAGAATAAGGAGGAATGTATGGAAAAACATCTGTTTACTTCCGAGTCGGTGACGGAGGGACATCCCGACAAAATGTGCGACGCGATCTCTGACGCGGTGCTGGATGCGCTGATGGAGAAGGATCCCATGAGCCGCGTGGCCTGCGAGACCTGTACCACCACCGGTCTTGTGATGGTGATGGGCGAGATCACCACGAACGCCTATGTGGACATCCAGAAGATCGTCCGCGATACGGTCCGTGAGATCGGCTATACCAAGTCCGATTACGGCTTTGACGCCAACACCTGCGGCGTGATGGTGGTTCTGGACGAGCAGTCCTCCGATATCGCCATGGGCGTGGACAAGGCGCTGGAGGCGAAGGAGGAAGAGGCGAAGGGCGCGGAGCACGGCATGAGCGAGGATGAACTGGACGCCATCGGCGCCGGAGACCAGGGCATGATGTTCGGCTATGCCACCAATGAAACCGAGGAATATATGCCTTACCCCATCTGCCTGGCCCACAGGCTCACCAGACAGCTGGCGAAGGTGCGCAAGGACGGCACCCTGCCCTATCTGCGTCCCGACGGAAAGAGCCAGGTTACGGTGGAATATGATGAAAACGATAAGCCCGTGCGCCTGGAAGCTGTGGTGCTTTCCACCCAGCACGATCCGGATGTGACCCAGGAGCAGATCCATGCGGATATCAGAAAGTATGTGTTCGATCCGGTCCTCCCGGCAGAGCTCCTGGATGAAAACACAAAATATTTCATCAATCCTACCGGACGTTTTGTGATCGGCGGCCCCAACGGCGACAGCGGCCTGACCGGACGCAAGATCATCGTGGATACCTACGGCGGATACGCCCGCCACGGCGGCGGAGCCTTCTCCGGCAAGGACTGCACCAAGGTGGACCGTTCCGCAGCCTATGCGGCCCGCTACGCGGCGAAGAACATCGTTGCCGCCGGCCTGGCCGACAAGTGCGAGATCCAGCTTTCCTACGCCATCGGCGTGGCCCGTCCCACATCCATCATGGTGGATACATACGGCACCGGAAAAGTTTCCGATGAAAAGCTGGTGGAGATCATCCGCGAGAACTTCGACCTGCGTCCCGCGGGCATCATCCGCATGCTCGACCTGCGCCGCCCGATCTACAGACAGACGGCCGCCTACGGCCACTTCGGACGCAACGATCTGGATCTGCCATGGGAGCGGCTGGATAAAGTGGAGGCGCTGAAGAAGTATCTGTAAAATGACTTAGCTGTAAAGTGAATTTCAGCCGGATGGCCGGCGGATCAGAAAATCCCTCTGAACGGAATGGATATATGTCTTTTGGGGACATATAACAGATTGGTTCAGAGGGATTTTTGCTGTCTGAAGAGAAGGGATAGTGTCAATAAAACCTGATTCTGCGTGTCAATTACCCATAATGTCTGTATAAACAGAGGATGGCCTGTAGACAGGGGAAACTATGCCAAAATAGAGCTTGGAACAAGATACTCTCTGTCTGGCAGTACATGAAGCCGTTTGAAATCAGTATGGATTATCTGACGAGGCTGACAGACAGGAAAGAGCCATATAGAAGGAAAAAGTATTAAAACCTTTTACCGATTTATGTTTTTGTTTTCAGTGCGTTCCAGAAGATAATCTATGCTGACCTGGTAAAAATCGGCAATCTGAATCAGTATCTCCGTAGGAATATCCCGTGTGCCGTTTTCGTAATGCGAATAAGCCCGTTGGGATATATGTAAATATTGGCTGAGTTCTGTCTGTGTAAGATCGGTGTCTTCTCTTAGGTCTTTTATTCTGTGAAACATAAAAATATCTCTTCTTTTTTCTCCCATTATCTGCAAAAGAGTAAGAAATATATGGTTTAAGCCCAAAATGGACTATAAAATCAACATTTACCTGTTCGATTTAACAAATAGCCAAGACTTACATGATAATAATCAGCAAGATAAATCGGAATATCCGTAGGAAGATTGAGGCTGCCATTTTCGTAATAAGAGTATGCTCTCTGAAAAAAGAAATATGAAGATATCCGGTCAATTTTGCTTGAGATAAATCAGAGTTTTATAATGAAATCTTTAATCTTGTGAAACATGATAAAGAATTCTGTTCAATCTCTGTGTTTATAATAAATTAGTACAAAATGTTCTATTGACTTTTAGAACAAAATGGGCTAAAATTAACAAAAATTGTAAACATAGCATAATTGGGAGGAAACACTATGATGAAAAAAATTCTAGCAACGTTGTTAAGCATTGTGACAGTTGTCGGTCTGTTGACGGGATGCGGCGGTTCATCTTCAGAAGGAAGCGAGGGGGCAGCCTCTGAGGCGTCCGGAAGCCTGTCGGCTTCTCAGGAAACAGAAGAAAGCGTACAGGAGACGAATGCAGACAGTAGTCAGGAGGAATCGGCAGAGGGGGACGCTTCTGGAGCAATCACTTTCTGGTACATGGGAGACAGCGCGACGGGGATTCAGCCACTGATCGACGAA
The DNA here is from genome assembly GCA_944380025.1 of uncultured Lachnospiraceae bacterium. Lineage (GTDB taxonomy): Bacteria > Bacillota > Clostridia > Lachnospirales > Lachnospiraceae > Eisenbergiella. Next base: position 6,078 of record CALWGL010000025.1, on the reverse strand, counting down.
TTCACAGATGAGACAGGCATTCAGGTTGATGTACAAAGCATTCCCTGGCCTAATTTGAGTGAAAAATTATTGACGGCGATTGCGTCTCAAAGTGGGCCGGATGTAATGCAGACAGCAGTTTCCAGAACAGCGGAACTGGTAGAGGCAGATGCTGTTATAGACATGACAGATTATGTAGACTCTGTGGAAGGCTTTGCAAAGGACAGGTTCTTTGATGCTTCCTATGAATCTTTACAGATGGGAGAAAAGTATTATGGTGTTCCGTGGATTGTTGATGTGTATTGCGTATTATATCGGCCGGATATTTTTGAAGCAGCCGGATATATGGAATTTCCAACAACACAGGATGAATTTTTCCAGGCGTGTCAGACTATTCATGAAGAGACGGGGATTACGCCTTACTATATAGGAGCTGCAGATATTTATAATGAATTATTTTCTTATGCGTATCAGAGTGGTTCGGATATTGTTACGGAAGACAGGACAGCTGTTTTTAACCAGCCTGAATATATTGAAGCTATGGAATATTTAGAGTCTTTTTATGAGGCTGGACTTGCGGATAGAGTTATAGATGGGGTGGCAAATTATGTGAAACTTGCGAACGGAGAAATTGCAGCATGCTTTGGAGGAACATGGGAAATTTCTCAGATGGAAACAGTAGAGGAGCTGGAAGGTAAATGGGCCGCGGCATTATGGCCCAAGGGAGCAGCTACCAATGATTCCGTTTATGCAGGGTCTAATCTGGTAATTCCTTCCTGGACGACCAATGAGGAGGCGGCTGTTGCATTGATCGAATTTTTGACCAGAACTGAAAACCAACTGGAATTTAATAAGCTGACAGGTTCTCTCCCGGCCGTAAAGGAAGCCTGGGATGATCCGAGTCTTGCTGAAGATCCGGCAATATCTGTTTTAGGTGAGCAGATTGAATATTCCAGACCATTTCCCAAAGTCGCGGAGATTGAAGAAATTGGAATGGCAGCATTGGATGCGTATGAACGAATTTCTGTAGGTGAAGAAGATATACAGACGGTATGTGATGAACTGAATGATACCGCGCAGAATATTCTGGATGGTGAATAGCAGATAGGATTATGAGAGCCGCAAGAAATTGCGGCTCTCTGGATAAGGGGGTTTTTGTGAAAAGAACACGAAAGTGGATTCCGTATGTTTTTGTGGCACCGGCAGTACTGATTTTATTATTTTGCGCTATCCTGCCGATTATAATTACTTTTATTATTAGTTTTACGGATTTGAACATACAACAATTGGGAAGATGGGAATTGGTTGAGTTTGTTGGACTGAAAAATTTTTTTAGTATTTTTTCGGATAAAGTATTTCGAAAATCGATTGAGAATACATTTTATTATGTAATTGTTGGAGTTCCCGTTGTAATTTTAGTTTCGTTTATTCTTGCCGTTTTGCTTCACAGCGGTGGAGAAAGAAAAATATTTTCATTTTTCCGTGCAGTATTCTATTCTCCTTCAATTACAAATATGGTAGCGATTTCTATTGTATGGCTCTATCTTTTCAATCCCTCAATCGGACTTTTTAACAGAATTTTGAATGCATTCGGTATGGAATCTGTGCTGTGGCTTAATGATCCTGATATGGCTAAAAATTCACTGCTGATTTTATCAGTATGGAAAAATATGGGATTGAATATGCTTATTTTTTTGGCGGCACTTCAATCTGTACCCAAAGAATTATATGAGGCTTCAGCCTTGGATGGGGCGGGAAAAAGAATACAACTGTTAAGGATTACACTTCCTAATATAAGTTTCTCCGTTTTCTTTGTGACAGTGACTACATTGATCGGATGGTTTCAATATTTTGAAGAAGTATATGTTATGACGGAAGGGGGACCGGTAAACAGCACTATATCCATGACCTACTATATTTACCAGACAGGATTTCGCTCAAGCCGTTTTGGGCAGGCAGCCGCGGCTTCTGTTATTTTATTTGCGCTTATTCTTGCCGCTACACTGATTCAGCTCGGAATTCAGGCAAAACGAAGGGAGGAAGATATATCATGAAATGCAGACAGAAAGCGGGCAGGTGGATGCTGATGGTGGTTCTTTTGACAACTGGATGTATGGTGTGTTTCCCTTTCTTTTGGATGATTCTTTCTTCGTTCAAAACCAATATGGAAATCGGAAGAGCAGTGCCGACTTTTTTTCCCGAAAAACCTACGTTGGAGAACTTTCGGAGATTATTTTCTGATATGAACTTTGGAAAGTATCTTAAAAATACTTTGATAGTTACCATTTATTCTATGTTAGGTGTTCTGTTTAACTCTATGGGAGGATATGCATTTGCAAAGTTCAGATTTAGAGGAAAGAGATTTCTTTTTGTTTTGGTTCTGTCAACCATGATGATTCCGGCGCAGGTAACTATGATTCCCATGTATCTGATGATGAATCAGGCGGGTCTTACGGATACTTATACTGGAATTGTGCTTCCAGGACTTATAGGGGCATTTGCTATTTTTTTGTTTCGACAGTTTATCGAAACAATATCAGATGATTTCCTGGAGGCGGCAAGAATTGATGGGGCGGGCGAATGGTATATATTCCTGTTGATAGTGATTCCGCTGATGAAACCTATTGTTTCATTACAGATTATTTTGACATTTATCAATGGCTGGAATTCGTTTCTTTGGCCATTGATTATGTCCAATGATGATATTCACTACACATTGTCTGTTGGTCTGGCGCTTTTGCAAAGTATGCATCCTCAGGATTTTGCGTTACTGATGACAGGCGCTGCTTTGATGATCTTGCCGGTCATCATGGTCTATGCTGTTTTTCAGAAACAGATTGTTAAGGGGATCAGTCTGTCAAATTACAAATAGGAGATTTGTTTTATATGAACAAGCAGGAGGATTGAACCAAAAAGGATTTATGAAAAAAGAAGGAGAGGGGATATGAAAAAACATGGATACTTTACCGTACAGGGGAAGCCTTTCTTTTCTATCGGAGGACAGGTGCATAATTCTTCCGGGTATGCTATCGGAGCGGAAAAAGGAGAGGCATATGAGCGGGATGCAGAGAGGGCCTTTGAGAGCTTGAAGGTGCTGGGGGCGAATACTGCTGCCATACCGGTCTGCTGGGACGCTTTTGAACCGGAGGAAGGAAAATTTGATTTTGGCTATGTGAAGCGGATCATTGAACGGTGCAGGGAGCATGATCTTCATGCGGTTCTGCTCTGGTTTGGAAGCTGGAAAAACGGGCAGATGGAATACACGCCGGTGTGGGTAAAAAAAGACAGGAAGCGCTTTATACGCGCCCGTCTGGCAGACAGACAGGAAATGCCGGCGCTGTCACCGTTTTATGAGGCAAACAGAGAGCAGGATAAGAAAGCGTTCTGCCGGTTAATGGAATGCATCCGGGAGTACGACGGGCAGATTGGAACGGTTCTTGCGGTTCAGGTGGAAAACGAGCCGGGAATGTATGCGGCTTCGATTCGCGATTTCAGTGAGAAAGGAACGGAAGCTTTTAGGAGCATGGTTCCATCCGCTGTCATTGATGCTGTAAGAGAAGATCCAGGAAAAGCTGGAGATGCGTGGCGGGAAAACGGGGAGAAAGAGAATGGAAGCTGGGCAGAGGTGTTTGGTGAGTGTGGAGCCGAGCTGTGCATGGCATGGGCGACGGCGGAATATATCAATGACATTGCTTGTGCAGGGAAACAGATCTACGATATTTTTATGTATGTAAATGTATGGATGGATCGGAACAGTGAGCGCGGCTGGAGCATTGCCGGGCTGGATTATCCGTCCGGCGGAGCGGTGTCAAAAGTGCTGCCGGTCTGGCTGGCGGCGTGTACCGGTCTGGATGCGGTATGCCCGGATATTTACGAACAGGAACCGGGCTATGTCCGCAGGGCACAGGAGCTGTATGACAGGGAGGGGTTTCCCTTTTTTGTACCGGAATCCGGAATGACAAATGTGAATGCAGCCATGATGTTTGAAGCGGTGGGAAATCACCGTGCAGTCGGATATCATGTGTTCGGAACGGAAAGCTGTCTGGATGAAAATGGGAAGCTGAAAGAAAGCGCGGAAGGAATCATGCATTCTTTTACCATGCTGCGACAGGCAAAGCCGCTTCTGGAAAAGTGTATGACAGGAGGAAAGGTCTATTCTCTTGTGCAGAATGTGGGACAGGATGCATTCAGATTGAAATTTGGAAAGTGGCTCTGCAGGGTCAGTTATGCCGGAGCGGCGGCAGAATATGCGGGCTGGGTTGCAATGGACTGCCGGCATGTGAAGGATCTTTCTGAGATCAACCGCGTTCCCATGAGCCTGACGGAGGAGATGGCCAGAGGATTGTTGTTTCAGGCCGGTGAAAAGGAATTCTATCTGGTAGGGCATAAGGTGAGACTCTACTGGCAGAAAGTAGACAGACTGGACGGTTCCATTCCTCTTAATATGCTGAATATTCAGCATCAGGCTCACAATATGGAGCTGCTTTGCCTGGAGGAAGGGCATTTTGAGGAAGGCGTGTTTATAATAGATCGAATAAGGAGCGGCGACGAAGCCCGTCATGGAATCTGGGCGCAGTATGACTGCGGTGTGGTGCATTTTATTTTAGGAGAAGCCTGACGCTTCGGCATGGAGAAAAAATGATTTATTATGTGGACAGCGTAAATGCAGATGACGGAAACTGCAAAACGCTGGAAAACGTTCCCCTGCGGAACCTGGAACGGGTGAATGAACGGAAGGTGAAACCGGGCAGCGAGCCCCGCTTTTGCTTCGGCGGGAAGTGAAAGGGGAAGTCCCTCCGGAATCGAATGAGGAAGGAGGGTGATGCAATGGTTACATATTCGGATTTCATTCAGATCGGAATATTCATTGTAGCCCTGATCAGTCTCATACGTGAGATTCTCGGGGATAGAAAGAAATAGCCGCCACTACCCGCAATAGTGACGGCTGACCTTTAAAAGGCTGATGCTGCAATATTGAGAGGGGAGGCCATATGTCTCTGGCTTTCCCTTTTTCTATGATTACTATACTACATGCTGTAGTCTGATGCAAGACGGCAATCCGGAATTCCCGGGAGAGAAGCCGGGCTCCGAACAGCGGCTTGCGCCGTCCGTCTCCATGGTGTAAGATAGAACATACGAGCTGGTATGATTTGAGAGAAAATTTTACAGAGAGGCAAAGAGCGGCTGATGCCGTTTTTTACGATGAAATGCCGCCTGCGGCGGCAGAAATGAGGTCATTATGGAATTATGCGCATCCTGTATCCGCTGTGTGATGGACAGACAGGAGGAACGGGTCAGAGAAACCGGAACGGACCGGCAGAGGAGCGATTATCTGCGCGGCGTGGCAGGAGTGATATCGCAGGCTGCCCCCACGGATTCCGCCCCGGTGCTGGTGGATCGGATCAACCGGGTATATGAGGAAATCTTCGGGCCGGCGGAGGACTACGCGAAGATCAAGAGGGAGTTTAACGCTCTGATGCTTTCGCTGGTGCCGCAGCTGAAGGAGAAGATAGAGGCGAAGGGAGAAGAGGAGCGCCTGCATGCGGCCATGCTGTATGCGAGGGCGGCCAACTATATTGATTTCGGCATGGCGGGCGCGGTGGAGAAGGAAACGCTGCTTTCCCTTCTGGACCGTGCGGCCGGGGAGCAGCTGGATGAGAAGACCTGGGAGGGCTTTCTTTCCGATCTGGCGAAGGCCCGCAGTCTGGTCTATGTGACGGACAACTGCGGAGAAGTGGTCTGCGACCGGCTGGTGATCGAAGAGCTTTCCCGCCGGTTCCCGAACCTGTCCGTTACGGCGCTGGTGCGCGGGCGGGATGCGTTAAACGACGCCACCAGAGAGGACGCCGCGCAGGTGGGGCTGGACCGTGCGGCCCGGATCGCGGACAACGGCTGCGGCGTGGCGGGAACGCCCCTGGAGTATGTGGGGGCGGAAGCGAAAGAACTGCTGGAAGGGGCGGATGTGATCCTTTCCAAGGGACAGGGAAATTTTGAGACCATGCACGGCTGCGGCCTGAACGTTTACTATTCTTTTCTCTGCAAATGCGACTGGTTCCAGAACCGGTTCGGCATGGAAAAGAACAGAGGCGTGTTCATAAC
>CALWGL010000024.1 GCA_944380025.1 uncultured Lachnospiraceae bacterium | reverse complement strand
AGCGAGTGGATCCGGGTGGAGAATACCCATGAGCCGCTGATTTCTCAGGAAGTGTGGGACGCGGTGCAGCGGATGGACAACCACCCTGCCAGAGGGCGCAGCGGGAAAAGCGGCACCGTCTCTCTGTTCGGCGGTCTGCTCCGGTGTATGGATTGTGGTTCCTCCATGCGGTATATGCGGGATTACCGTAAAAAGGTGTCTGACAAGGAACCGGAGTACAAGGCGTATGTCTGCAACCGGTACGCTTCGGGCGGCAAAAATGCCTGTTCGTCCCACTACATCAACCAGAAGGTGTTGACGCAAATCGTACTGACGGACATCCGCTGCAAGGCGATATGGGCGCAGAACAGCCGGGAAAAGCTGCGTGAAAAAATCCTCGCGCAGAAGGAGTCTGCCGGACGGGAAAAACTTAAAACGCTCCAAGCGGAGCTGAGCGCCATTGACCGGCGATTGCCGGAGCTTGACCGATTGGTGCAGTCCGCCTACGAGGACAAGGTACTGGGTAAAATCCCGGAAAACCTATGTGTCCAGCTTCTCAACGGTTATGAGGCCGAGCGAAAAGCCAAGCAGGAACGCCGCCGGGAGTTGACAGAACAGCTTGCCGCCAGCCGTGAAAACGAGCAGTCCGTAGACGCATGGCTGGATATGGTACAGGATTACTACAATTTGCAGGAGCTTGACCGTCCCACCCTCATGCGGCTGATTCAGAAGATTGAGATCAGTGAGAAATACCGGGTGGACGATCACGAGGAACGGGATATCCACATCTACTACAATTTTGTTGGTTATATCGAAGCTTGAGCTTGTCATGCTTTATGCGAAGTGAACTAATATAAGTTTCCTCAAAGAGAGATTTCAGAAACGCTGTCTTCTGATCCGGAGTGGTAAAGTTCAAAACCAGCGGCAGACCGCCGTACAGCATATACTCATTCCAGCCATCCTGCTTCGTGCCAGGATAAACCGACATGAATTCCGCAAAGCTGAGCGGGTACATATGCACTTCATCGCCGTGTCCTCTGAACTCGGTGATCACATCTTTGGAGAGGAAGCGGGCATTACTTCCGGTTACATACACATCCACATTTTTCATTCGGGTCAGGCTGTTCAGGATAGCCTCAAATTCTCCAAGCAGCTGAACCTCGTCAAGCAGCACATAATACATGCCGTCGTCTTTGATCTGTTCCTTCAGGTAAGGATAGAGCATATCGGGATCACGAAACTGCCTGTTTTCATAGGCGTCAAACGCAATCTCAATAATATGGTTTTCCTCTGTTCCCTCTGAAAGCAGGTGTTCTTTGAAAAGATTGAACAGAAGATAGGATTTTCCGCATCTCCGCATGCCGGTTATTACTTTGATCAATCCGTTATGCTTCTTACTGATCAACAAATTCAGGTAACGGTCTCTTCTGATTTCCATGCAATACGCCTCCTGCTACAGATTTTTGCGGTTTGCCGCAAAAATCTTAAATAGAAATCAGTGTGAGAAGGGCGGATTTATCCGGGAAATGAAAAAGGGTATTGACTAAATGAGGGGGCAAGGTGTTAAGATAGTATTCAGTTTTGACAGAAAAAGAAGGGGCTGCTTTGGAGAGAAAATTCCTGTAGTCATCCAGCCTGTACGTATGGCACGATCGTATTGTTGCGAAGCGGAATATTCCAAGAATATTCCAGATATTTTCCAGAAGGAAAATCGGACGAAGAAAAAACGATTGTGGATGGAAGGGGTACAGGTTTTTCAGGAAAACAGAATAGTTTCAAAGAAACAGACGCCATGAAGGCATCGGAATCCCCTCAGGGGAGAAGGTCTTCATGGCTTTTTTGACGTTCATGAGAATTTTAATATAGGAAGATTAAAAGGAAAAATCACCTGCGTGATTTCTCCTCGCAGCCTCAGCGTACCGCTTCGGCAAGGAGGTAAGAATGGAAAGAAAAAACGTGACAACAGCGCTCTGCACGGCCCTGCTTCTGACATCCGCCGTTCTCGGCGGATGTGGAGGGCTGGCCGGGGAGCAGAACGCAGGGCAGAATAGCGCGCAGGCCGCGCAGACGGAACAGACAGCATCACAGGCTTTGGAGGCGGCAGAGACGTCGGAAGCATCCGCACAGCAGACGGCGGAGGAAGCCTCAGTCATCGTGACCATGCCCACAACCTCGGAGCCGGAGGCGGGCTTTGATCCGGTTTACGGCTGGGGCGCGGGAGAGCATGTGCACGAGCCGCTGATTCAGAGCACGCTGACCACCACTACGGCGGATCTGGAGATCGGGATGGATCTGGCTGTGGATTACTCGGTGTCGGAGGACGGTCTGCTGTGGACAGTGACCATCCGGGATGACGCGTATTTTACGGACGGGGAGAAGCTGACCGCTTCGGATGTGGCCTTTACCTATAACCTCTGTGCCGAAAACAGCAGCGTGAATGATTTTACCATGCTGGAGAGCGCGGTGGCGGTGGATGACGTGACGGTGGAATTTCACATGAACCGGCCTTTTTCCATCTGGCCCTATACCATGGCGGTGGTGGGAATCGTGCCGGAGCATGCCTATGATGAAAATTATGGAAGCAATCCCATTGGCTCCGGCCGTTACATTTTGCGGCAGTGGGACAGGGGACAGCAGGTGATTCTGGAGGCCAATCCTGATTATTACGGCGGAGAGGTGAAAATGAAGCGGGTCACTGTCCTTTTCATGGAAGAAGACGCGGCGCTTGCGGCCGCCATGGCCGGGCAGGTGGACGTGGCGCACACCGCCGCTTCCTATGCGGATCAGACGCTGGAGGGTTACGGCCTTATGCGGGCGGAAAGTGTGGACAACCGGGGAATCAATCTGCCGACTGTGGCCGCCCACGACGAGAATGGCGTGACGGTGGGAAACGATGTGACCAGTGATATCGCCATCCGCCGGGCCATCAACATCGGGATCGACCGGGAGGAAATGATAGAGAACGTGCTGAATGGCTGCGGAACGCCTGCCTACAGTGTGTGCGACAAGCTGCCCTGGTACAATGAGGCTTCCGAGGCGGCATACGATCCGGATGAGGCGGTGCGCATTCTGGAGGAAGCGGGCTGGAAGGAAGGAAAGGACGGCATCCGGGAAAAAGACGGGGTGCGGGCCGCTTTTACCCTGATGTATCAGCCGGATGACTCGGTGCGGCAGGCGCTCGCGGCGGATCTGGCCAATCAGTGCGCCCGCCTTGGCATCGAGGTGACGCTTCAGGGCGCGGGCTGGGACGTGGCCTATACCAACGCTCTTTCTCAGCCGTTGATGTGGGGCTGGGGCGCCCATACTCCCATGGAGCTGTACAACATCTACCATACGGCGGAAGGAAGCGGCAGCGCCCGGTATTCGCCTTACTCCAATGAAACGGTGGACAGATACATGGACGAAGCGCTGGCGGCGGACAGCCTGGAGGAAGCCTATGAGCTGTGGCAGAAGGCGCAGTGGGACGGCGGCACGGGAGTGACCCAGGAGGGAGACATCCACTGGGTATGGCTTTGCAACGTGGATCATCTGTATTTTGTGAGGGACGGCCTTAAGATCGCGGAGCAGAAAATCCATCCCCACGGCCATGGCTGGTCTTTGGTCAATAATGTGGATCAATGGTTATATGTCACACCCTGACCACGCACTTGCTGCGTGGTCAGGAGCCAACATGACTCAGCAGACGATTTGGCTTCGCGAAGCGAACTTTAAATGCCAAATCGTCCGTTACTGGTCACCTCGTGACCAGTAACGATCAGTGGCAGTGGGAGATGTGAGGCATCTGAAAAAACGGTACGGAGGATGAAGTGAAAGAGATTTTGTACGGTATTTTCAAAAATTTCATAAAAATGCTCCTTCTTCTCCTTGCGGTCAGCGCCGTCACCTTCGCGCTGGTGAGCCTTTCTCCCGTCGATCCGCTCCAGGCCAACGTGGGACAGGCGGCGCTGGGAACCATGAGCGAAGCGCAACGGGAAAGGCTGGAGGAATACTGGGGCGTGAATGAACCGCCCCTGAAACGGTATCTGGGATGGCTGTCGGACGCCCTGCACGGGGATATGGGAACCTCTCTTTTATACCGGAGGCCGGTATGGGAGGTGATCGGAGAAAAGCTGGAAAATTCGCTCCTTCTGCTCGCCGTCTCCTGGCTCCTTTCCGGCTTGCTGGGCTTCGCTCTGGGCGTGGCCGCGGGAGCGAACGCGGGCAGATGGCCGGATCAGCTGATCCGGGGGTACTGCCTGGTGATCGCGGCAACACCGGTGTTCTGGCTGGCGCTGCTTCTGCTTCTGGTATTCGCCGTGCAGCTCGGCCTGTTTCCGGTGGCGCTGAGCGTCCCCATCGGCATGGACGCGGATCAGGTTACGCTGGCGGACCGGCTGTACCACGCGGTGCTTCCCGCGCTCACCTTAAGCATCACGGGCGTGTCCAACATCGCTCTGCACACCAGGGAGAAAATGACGGAGGTGATGGAGAGCGACTACATGCTGTTTGCCCGGGCCAGAGGAGAGGGAAAATGGAGGCGGATCAGAAGGCATGGGCTGAGAAATCTCCTGCTTCCCGCCGTCACCCTGCAGTTTGCCTCCGTCGGCGAGATCATCGGCGGCTCCGTGATGGTGGAACAGGTCTTTTCTTATCCGGGACTGGGACAGGCGGCGGTGACCGCGGGCCTGGGAAGCGACGTGCCCCTTCTGATGGGGATCACCGTGGCGACCGCGGCCATCGTTTTTGCCGGAAATTTTCTGGCGGATCTTCTGTACGGCGTGGTGGACCCGCGCATGCGCAGGGGAAGGAGGGAGAAGGCTTCGGTATGAAGAAAAGGATATGGCTCAACGGCCGGAAAAGGACGCTCCTGCTTTTCCTCGCGGCGGCGGTCCTGCTGGCGGGAATCGGCGCGGCGGGAGCCTTCTGCCATGACGCGGCCTTACTGACTGATTTTTCCCGGAAGGACCGGATGCCCTGCCTGGCGTGTCCCTTCGGCACGGACTGGATGGGAAGGGATATGCTGAAAAGGACGCTGGCCGGGCTTTCCCTGAGCCTGCGGATCGGCCTGCTGACGGCGGGGATCAGCGCTCTTCTCGCTCTGGCGCTGGGGACGGCCGCCGCGGCGGCGGGCAGATGGGCGGACGCCTGCATCGGGTTTGTCATCGATATGCTCATGGGAATCCCGCATATTCTGCTGCTTCTGCTGATCTCCTACGCCTGCGGCAGGGGGATGCGCGGCGTGGTGATCGGCGTGGCGCTCACCCACTGGCCCTCCCTGGCCCGTCTGATCCGGGGAGAGGTTCTGCAGATAAAGGAGAGCGAGTACGTCCGGGCCGCCGCCCGTCTTGGAACGGGGCGGCTTCAGATCGCGGTCAGACACATGCTGCCCCATCTGTTTCCCCAGTTTGCGGTGGGGCTGGTACTCATGTTCCCCCACGCCGTTCTGCATGAGGCGAGCGTCACCTTTCTGGGCTTCGGCCTGCCCAACGAAGAACCGGCCATCGGCGTGATCCTGTCGGAAAGCATGCGTTACCTGATCACGGGAAACTGGTGGCTGGCCCTGTTTCCCGGCCTGATGCTGGTGCTGACCGTGATGCTTTTTTATGCGGCGGGAGGCGCCCTGAAGAAGCTCCTGGATCCTGCCAGCGCGCAGGAGTGAGGCGGATGCGGCCCTCCTGCCGCCGCAGGCGATCCGGAAGGGCGGGCCGGATTTCCCTGCGGTACGTTTCGTACGGCCTGCGCGGCAGAGGCGCGGACCTGACCGGGCAGCAACAGGGAACTGATGACAATCAAACGGGAGAGCGGCAGAACAGGAGAGCGGCAGAACAGGAGAGCGGCAAAACAGGAGAACGGAAGAACAGGAGAACGGCGCGTAATGGAAAAAACAGATGTCATGAAAAACGATACGCCGGAGGCGGCACAGGAGCTTCTCTCCATTGAGAATCTTTCCATCCGTTTCCGGCAGTACGAAAATGGAAGAGGGCGGCGGGCCTTCCGGCAGGCTTTTCTTCCGGTGATCACGGATCTGAACGTGACGGTTCGCCGGGGAGAGGTCGTGGCCGTGGTGGGGGCCAGTGGATCGGGAAAGAGCCTTCTTGCCCATGCGGTGCTCGGCCTGCTTCCGGCCAACGCTTTTCTGGAGGGAAGCATCCGGTACAGAGGGAGGAGGATCGGCCCGCAGGACAGGGCCGCAGGCGGAGCGCTTTTTGCGGACAGACAGGAGCCCGGCGGCACAGGGGGCATCGCTCTGGTGCCTCAGAGCGTGACCTGGCTGGACCCGCTGATGAAGATCGGAAAGCAGGTGCTGGCCGGGAGAAAGACGGCTGCGGCAAAGGAACGGATGCGGACGCTGTTTGCCGGATACGGGCTTTCGGAAGAGGTGGAGAAGCGGTATCCCCATGAGTGCTCGGGCGGCATGATCCGGCGCATCCTTCTCGTGGCGGCGCTCATGGACGATCCGGAGCTGATCATCGCGGACGAGCCCACGCCGGGCATGGACGAGGCGCTTGCCGGACAGGCCATGGAGGAGCTGCGGGAGTTCGCGGATGAAGGGAAGGGCGTGCTGCTGATCACACACGATATCGAGCTGGCGCTTCGGGGAGCGGACCGGATCGCCGTCTTTTATGCGGGAACTACGGTGGAGGTGGCGGAAGCGGCGGATTTTGAAAAGGAGGAGCTGCTGCGCCATCCTTACACAAAAGCCCTGTGGAGGGCCATGCCTGCAAACGGCTTTTCTCCGATCGAGGGAAGCCAGCCTTACGCAAAGGACCTTCCGGAAGGCTGCGTGTTTCAGGAGCGCTGCCCCTGGTTCGGGGAGGAGTGCCGGAAGGAGATCCCGCTCCGGCAGGTCCGGGGAGGCCTGGTGCGGTGCGTTCGGGTGTGATGCGTACAGGCGGGATGTGCACGGGCGAAAGACGCCCCGGGCGATAGGCGCACGGACGAAAGACGCCCCGGTGAAAGGTACATGAAACCCCGGCGGAAAGGACGGGATAGTCATCCCGAAGGAAGACAGAGAGGGCGGACGATTCCCCGCCCTGTAAAGAGAGGAAAACGTATGCTGGAAGCGATAAACCTGGATTTTTCCTATGAAAAGAAATCTTCTTCCCGGAAGATTCTGGAGGATGTGAACCTGTCCGTTTCTCCGGGGGAGCGGGTGGGAATCCTTGCGCCCAGCGGAGCGGGAAAAACCACCCTTCTCAAACTCCTGGGCGGATATCTTTTCCCGGACTCCGGTCAGGTGCTTGTGGACGGGAAGCCGCTTCCGGAGAAGGGACACTGCCCGGTGCAGCTCATCTGGCAGCATCCGGAAAAGGCGGTGAATCCCAGACTCCGGCTGGGAAAGACGCTGGCGGAGGGCGGACCGGAGAACCTTAAGCTGGAGCGCCGCCTGGGCATCCTGCCGGAATGGAAAAACCGTTTTCCTCAGGAGCTTTCCGGCGGAGAGCTGCAGCGCTTCTGCATCGCCAGGGCGCTGGGGCCGGGAACGAAATATCTGCTCTGCGATGAAATCAGCACCATGCTGGACCTGATCACCCAGGGCCAGATCTGGCGCTTTTTGATGGAAGAGACGGCGGAAAGAAAAATCGGAATGATGATTACCAGCCACAGCCAGGAGCTTCTGGATCATGTCTGCACCAGCCAGGTCCGGCTCGATGCGCTGTAAACGATGGCGGCCGCGCGCCCGCGTCAGGAGTTCTTCTTAACAAAAAGCACCATATACGATACATTTATATGTATCATATATGGTGCTTTTGCGTGGAAAGGAGAAACTGGCAAACGAAAGTCACATCTGCGAAAGGGAGTTACATGGCAATGAGCGAATTGAAGAACAGGAATACGCTCCAGATATTCGAAGATAAAAAAATCCGTACCGCATGGGATGAGGAACAGGAAGAATGGTATTTTGCCATTGTGGATGTGATTGCGGTTTTAACGGACAGCCCCAATCCTCAAACCTATTGGCGCGTAATGAAAAAGCGGTTAAAAGATGAAGGCAATGAAACCGTTACAAACTGTAACGCTTTGAAAATGACCGCTGCGGACGGTAAACAAAGATTGACCGACGTTGCCAATACGGAGCAGCTATTGCGGATCATTCAGGCGGTTCCCTCTCCGAGAGCCGAACCTTTTAAGATGTGGCTGGCAAGGGTGGGGCAGGAACGGATCGAGGAAACGATTGATCCGGAACAGGCTATTGACCGTGCATTGGAAACTTATCTGAAAAAAAGGCTATTCCGAAGAATGGGTACATCAGCGCCTTTTGGCAATCCGGATCCGCAATGAACTGACGGATGAGTGGCAAAAGCGTGGTGTGGAGAAGGGGAAGGAATATGCAATCCTGACAGATGAAATTTCCCGTGCGTGGTCCGGTATGACAACACGACAGTATAAAAAGCTGAAAGGCTTGAAGAAAGAAAACCTTCGGGATAATATGAGTGATTTGGAGCTGGTCCTGACGATGCTGGCCGAGGCATCCGCCACTGATATATCCAAAGTATCAAATCCACAGGGCTTTTCTGAAAATCAGGACGTAGCACGTCGTGGCGGCAAGGTGGCAGGGATTGCCAGGAGGGCTCTTGAAGTTGAAACCGGTAAGCCGGTAGTTACGTCCCAAAACGCAAAAGACTTTCAGCAGCTCATAACAGACATTGTAGAGGATGCCGCTGCCCTGTCGGAACATCCGGTGGGAAAAGACAGGTAGCACACCATATAATACGGGCGAATAACTGCATACTATATTTCGTATAAAGGAAGGAACTCTGATGAATGAGACGTTATCTGTGTATCTGAATCTTGATCCGGAAAAGAGAATCGAAAATGAAGTATTGATCAGAAGGATCGACAAGCTGCTTCTGACGGTGGGAATGAAGTATTCCGGCGTCATGAACATGTATATTCCAACGGACCGGCAGAAACGGGACCAGATCGTTTTTCGGGCGGAGGTTCTGCTGAGAGAGACGGACTGGCTGAAGGATCTTCTGGCCTATACCCTGGTTGGGACGCTGACGAATGCATGCCCGATGGAAGAAATCCTGACAGACGCGATGTCGAATCCTTCTCCGGAGAAATTGTGGTATTACGAACAATATTATCAGAAGACGCATGAGCTTCCGCATGCGGTTGTGGTGGATGAGAATAAACAGCTCAGAGACGGTTATATTTCATATCTTCTGGCCAAAAAGTACCATGTACCCGCAGAGATCTGTGAAATGGTATCTGCCCAGCCGTTAAGAAAGATCGTTAAAGGAATGCATGTGGAGTTTTCCGACGGAAAATGGAGAAAGAAGAGCGATAAACGCTGCATCTGGATCTATTCATTAAGAGAGCCGGTCGTCCCGGGCGATATCCTGATGGCGAATACAAAGACAGGAGCGGATTTTATCTGCGTGCACAGGATCGAATATACAGCCGGCAGGGAATTCTGCTCAAAATATGCGAAGATCAGACAGCATATGAATACGAATATGGAAGAAGGGGAAAGCACGCATCATGAGAAATAGCATGGACTATATTTATATGGCGGACGACCAGAAAATCCTCATCGAGATGGAGCAGAAAAGCACCAGGAAGTCCGTCATAGAGCAGTATGTACAGTGCCGGAAAGCGCAGGGAATAACGCAGGCGGAGCTCGCAAGAAGAACGGGAATCCCGAGAAGCAATATCACCAGATTTGAAAGCGGCAGCTATAATCCGTCGCTGGAGCTGCTGGTGCGGATTGCGGCGGCACTTGGGATGGAGCTGCAGATGAGTCTGACGGAAAAAGAGTGATTTTAAATCGAATAATGGTATGCGCACAGGGCGGCAGTCTGTGCCGGGGATAGTTTGTAAAGGAAACAGAGCGAGTTGAGAGGACAAAAGCAGAAAAACAGAAAAACTGTGTAACGGGAATGATTAACGTTTTTCTGCATAAAATTTTGATGGAAAGCCCTGTTGACTTTCCTCTTTGCACTTGCTAGTATGTAGGTACAAAGAAAGTTTACCACTGACCGATATGTGGTATATAAATGGTCGGGTTGAAAGTTTACCGCTGACCGATATGCGGTATATAAATGGTCGGGTCGAAAGTATAGTCCTTCGCCGCGAGGCGAGGGACTTTTCCGTAATGAGGACAGGCAAATGAAGAAAACCGGCTTTTATATTATTAAAGATAAATTTTTGAAGATATGAAAGACCCATATCTCAAAGGAAATAAGGCAGGAAACAGACCACATTATTACTGTTTTGAAGATGCAAGTAACGGGATATACTGGATGATACCGTTGTCAAGTCGTATTGATAAATACAGGCTGATTATGGAAAAAAGGAAAAAGCCGGGAAACCCTGTGATATTCTCCATATTGTCAAACTGGACGACAGCCGGGAGAGTGTATTCCTGATACAGGATATGTTTCCGATAACGGAAGAATACATAGAACGGGAATATACAATCGCTGGAAATCATCTGATGTTGACAAGTGAGCATACTGCCAGAGAAATTGAGCAGAAAGCCAAAAAGATAATGGGTATGCTGAAACGTGGTATCAAGCTCACTCCAACGCAGCCGGACGTTATGGCGATATTAGAGAAATTGAAGGAGCGCAGATAGCTTTTCCTGCTGATGTAATAATTACAAGTTGTTGGCACCACGCAAGAGCTTGAATCAGAGATACAGTCTGTTTCGTCGGAAACGACAGCTCGTATTTACTGTTCTGCTTCCCAGTTGATCGGGCAGCAGAACAGCAATCCTGTTTTACAGAACATACAGATCCGCATTGGCCACCCTCGTATTCGCCGCCTGCTTGAGCATATCGAATATTCCGCCGCCGCTTTCGGAACCGGATCTGTCCTTCAGATCCCCGATCAGTCCTGCGTTCCGGCTTACCAGCTCCATGGCGCTCTTCTGTTCCGGAGTACAGAGGATACAGCCGCAGCTGTCGGTGCGGACGAGCTCCAGGATCCGCTCCGGAGAGACCTCCTTTTTGATGCGCAGAAGGCCGCAGCCGCGGATGGAAATCCCATCGGGAGAGGCGTCCAGCAAAGCGTTGTCCAGGGTCAGCATGGCCTTGCCTGCCAGGGAGGTTCCCTTGATGATCTCCAGCTTTCCGTATTCCGCTCCGGTCTGCCGGAACGCTTCCGTCAGACCTTCCGGCAGATAAACGGTTCCTGTGATCTGAGGCTTTTCCAGACGGGAGAGCAGGGAAGCGTTTTGGGATTCGATGGTGAGAGAGCCGTCCAGATAGAATCTCCCGCCGTATTTTTCCAGCAGAGCTTCCTCCAGTCCGGCGTCTCCGGGAATGAAAGCGTATCCGGCGGGAATCACCGTCAGCTTCACCGTTTCATCAAAAAGGGCGACCGCCTCCGCCGCACGCTCCTCCGGCACCAGGGCGGCGGGAGTGACAAAGCGTACCTGTCTGGCGGCAAGCGCGGATACGTCCAATTTCGGGTCCGTCAGCCGCAGCTGCTCTGACACGTAGTAATGAGCCTCCTGTCTGGCCCGGAGAGGAAACCAGGCATCCGGTGTGAAAACCGCGTCCAGGACCGTGCAGTCATCCGGATAGCATTCCGTGGAACCGTTGACCGAGAAACGGCTCAGAAAGGGCGCGAGGGAGGCAGGACAGAGAACGGAACCGTTGACGGAAACGGCTGTATAAGAGGAAAGCACCGCTTCGGTACCGGGTTTGATTACTACGCTGCCATTGACGGATAAAAAGGTATTGTCCAAAACGGCGGTGGAACCGTTGATCTCGTAATCTCCGTTCTGGGAGACTATGCTGACCTCCCCTTCCAGCTCCAGCGTATTATCCGTATTGCAGATGATGGGGAGACGGCTCAGTACACTTTTCGCCCGCTCGTTGACCAGAATCGTATCCGCGTTGATGATGATTTTTTCATAAGAGGAAAGATCCTCCTCCTTTACCTTTCTGGCATCGCAGATATCACAGTTTACGACATAGATCTTTTTCCCCAGGAAATCTTCTAACATAGCTACCTCCTTATTCTGCCGCCGCCAGGCGGCATTTTATTCATAAAAGAACGGCGCAGGCCGTTCTTTGGCACGAACCGTGTTCGTGCCGGCCTCCTTATTTTGCCGCCGCCAGGCGGCATTTCGTGAACTACAGGTTTGCTTTCAGAGCTGCCTTCAAATGCCTTCTCGCGTCAGACAGTCTGGAACGGACCGTTCCGGCCGGAAGCCCGAAGAATTCGCCAAGCTCCGCGGAGGTATAGCCCTCCAGATACCGCATGACGAACAGGACGCCCTCGTCTCCGGGCAGGCCGTTCAGGAGCTGCTCCCAGTCGATCCTGGCATAGTCTTCCATGTCACGGCCGGCCGGAAGCGGCGGCTGCGCGACCGTTTCATAACGCTCATGGCGCTTCCGGTCCAGATACAGATTCTTTGCCGTCCGGTAAAACCACGCCCGCTGCTGCTTTTCGGAAAGCGTTTCCAGAAGAGGAAGATGGGAAATGGCACGCAGGAACGCTTCCTGCACCAGATCCTCCGCCAGTCCCGTATCCTTCGTCATATGGCCGCACCAGCGGATCAGCTCGTGATACCAGGTTCGATAAAATTTTTCCAACAGACATTCATCCATCAGGAAACCCTCTTCCTGCCGCCGTAAAGCGGCACTGAAATTACTGCTTTCATCATACCATGCGCGCAGTCTGTGCGGGAGAAGAAAGCGCCGGCCGCTTCCCGTTTTTGTAATTACACAGATAGAACGTACAGGAAAGGGAAAGTGTTGAAAAATTTTTTTCTTTTGTGAAAAGAAACAATTTTGGGAAACCATTTTTGTGCACAAAAAAGTGTTGCAGGGAAAATGCTTTCCGTTTATAATTTAGAAAAAAGTAAAATACTTTAAGAAAATCAAAAACAGCAGCCGCCCGCCGGCGGCAGGAAAAGAGGTAGAAATGCAGGCATACCTATTCGTACATTTCAGGGAAAAGGCCACCCCGGACGGGGAGCAGGTCTATTTCGGCCTCAGCCGGGACGGTTTTCACTGGGAGGCGTTAAACGGAGGCCGTCCGGTGCTCTGGGCCTATTACGGAGACCGGGGCGTGCGGG
Source organism: uncultured Lachnospiraceae bacterium (assembly GCA_944380025.1). Classification (GTDB taxonomy): domain Bacteria; phylum Bacillota; class Clostridia; order Lachnospirales; family Lachnospiraceae; genus Eisenbergiella. The sequence continues at coordinate 10,201 of CALWGL010000024.1, read as the reverse complement.
ATTTCACCATCACGAGAAGCAGGACGGACGGGAAGTTTTATATCTTTGCGACGGACCTGAGCCTTTCTTATGGAATGCGCGGCAAGTATCATCATTCCTGGGAGGAGATCGGAAGGAACGGGAGCAAATGTCTGTCCGTCTGGGAATCGGAAAATCTGACCGACTGGAGCGAGCAGAGGCTGGTGAAGATCGGAAACGAGGATTTCGGCTGTCTGTGGGCGCCCGACATTCTCTATGACAGCAGGAACGGGGACTATCTGCTCCACTGGTCCTCTTCCCATAAGAGCAACGACTATGGGAACAAGGCGATTTACTATGCGAGGACGAAGGATTTTCAGACCTTTACCGCGCCGGAGGTCCTGTACCGCAAGGAGGACTGCGGGGTGATCGATTCCGCCGCCTATGAGGAGGACGGACGGTACTACATGTTCGTAAAGAGCGAGGCGAATCCGGAGAAGATCATCCTGCTGGAGGCGGAACGGGCGAAGGCCCCTACGTGCGCAGAGAGGACTTTGACGAGAGCATGAGAGACGTGGAAAGCGGCCTGTACGAGGCGCCCACGGCCGTGCGGCTGGAGGACGGAAGATGGTGCCTGTTCCTGGATTATTACGGCGTGCCGGGAGCGGGGCAGGGCTATGTGCCTTTTGTGGCCGACAGCCTGAAAAGCGGCCGCTTTGTGCGCTCCGATGAGGCATTTTCCTTCCCCTATGGCTTTAAGCACGGAACGATCCTTCCCATCACGATGGAAGAATATGAACGCATGAAAGCCTTTGACTGGACCCATCAGGGGTACTGGTGAGGCTGAAAAAACATACAGGCCGTAAAGGCCGGAAAGGGAGAAAACATGGCAAAGCTCTACATCAACGAAAAGAACAGAAAGGGGAAAATCAATCCGGAGATCTACGGGCACTTCAGCGAGCATCTGGGAAGGTGCATCTATGAGGGCCTCTATGTGGGAGAAAATTCCGACATCCCCAATGAAAACGGCATGAGAAAGGATGTGGTAGAGGCGCTAAGGGAAATGCAGATTCCCGTCCTTCGCTGGCCGGGCGGCTGCTTCGCGGACGAATACCACTGGATGGACGGCATCGGCCCTAAGGAAGGCAGAAAAAAGATGATCAACACCCACTGGGGCGGCGTGGTGGAGGACAACAGCTTCGGCACCCATGAGTTTTTCGAGCTGTGCAGACAGCTGGGCTGCAAGGCCTATGTGAACGGAAACGTGGGAAGCGGAACCGTGCAGGAAATGTCCGAATGGGTGGAGTACATCACCTTTGACGGCGTATCCCCCATGGCGGATCTGAGAAAGGAAAACGGACACGAAGAGCCCTGGAGGCTGGACTATTTCGGCGTGGGAAATGAGAACTGGGGCTGCGGCGGCAACATGAGACCGCAGTATTACGCCGATCTTTACAGAAGGTATCAGACCTATGTGAGACAGTACCATAAGGACGCCCCCGTTTACAAGATCTGCTGCGGCGCGAACGCGGGCGACTACGACTGGACGGAGGAGGTGTTAAAGACCTGCTCTCCGGATCCCGCCAGATTCATGAACGGTCTGTCCCTGCACTATTATGTGACGCCGGGCGGCTGGGAAAAGAAGGGAAGCGCCACCGAATTTGATGAAAACGACTGGTATCTCACGCTCTCCAAGGCACTTTACATGGAGGAGCTGGTGACCAGGCACGGAACGATCATGGACAAATACGATCCGGAAAAGAAGATCGGCATGATCGTGGACGAATGGGGCAACTGGTTCGATGTGGAGCCCGGCACCAATCCCGGCTTCCTCTATCAGCAGAACACCATGCGCGACGCCCTTGTGGCGGGCGTTACCCTGAATATTTTCAACAAGCACTGCGACCGGGTGAAAATGGCCTGCATCGCGCAGCTGGTGAATGTGCTCCAGTCCGTGATCCTGACCGAAGGGCCGAAAATGGTGAAAACGCCCACCTACCACGTGTTCCACATGTACAGATATCATCAGGGCGCGAGCCTTCTGGACAGCTTCCTTGCTGAGAACAACGAGGCGGGAGACGGAGCGTACCGGGTGCCCGCCCTGCAGGAATCCGTATCCGTATCGGAGGACGGCACGGTGAATGTAACGCTCGCAAACCTGTCCGTTTCCGACGCCCAGGAGGTGGAAGTGGAATTCGCGGCTCTTTCCCCGCAGAAGGTGAGCGCATCGATCGTCACCCAGAAGATGGACGCGCACAATACCTTTGACGAGCCGGAAAAGGTGAAGGAAGAAACCTTTACGGCGTATACCATTACGGAAAAGGGCGTGAAGCTTACGGTTCCCGCCTGCAGCGTGGTGCTGCTTCGCATCGCGTGATGCCGCAGACAGAAAAACAGGGCGGCAGGATCTGCCGCCGCTGCCTGCTGTATGAAATGGCGGAGAGCGCGGAATATCAGAATGTATATGCCTATATCGAAGGGCTTGACGATGAGATCCGCGCTCCGAAAGCCCTTTATGAAAAGCGGCTTTCCTGCTGCAAAAGCTGCGGCATGCTGCTTTCCGGCATGTGCCGCGCCTGCGGCTGCTTCGTGGAGCTGCGGGCCGCCATCGCCGCGAACCGCTGCCCTTATGAAAAATGGCAGCGATGAGCCCGGCAGGCGGGTGTTATGTCCGTATGAACAGCCGTCTGCCGGGCCGCCGGGGGCAGGTTTTGTGAATGAAATGCCGAAAATCCCGTTATCGCAGCGCCGAACCGGAGGTTCGACGCGCGTGCCTCAGCGTAAAACGCTTCGGCATGGAGGTAAAAATGATCCATATCAAATCACCGGAGGAGGGCGCGGCGCTCTTTAAGGCGCTGGGCTCGGACATACGCATCGCGATCATAAGGACTCTTCTGGAAGAACCGGACATGAGCATGAATGAACTGGCGGCAAGGCTGGAGATCACGGCAGGGGCGCTGACCGGACATGTGAAAAAGCTGGAGGAATGCGGCATCCTGAAGGTGAGCGCGGAGGGGAGCGGGCATGGAAATGTGAAGCGCTGTTCGGTGCTCCCGGACAGGGTGCTCATCGACCTGCGCCCCCGCAGCGCCCGCAAAAACGCCTATCAGGTATCCCTGAAGGTGGGACAGTTCTCGGAATGCGAGGTATGGCCCACCTGCGGCATGGCGTCGAAGGACGGACTGATCGGAGAAATGGATGATGTAAGATATTTCTCCCATCCGGCCCGTTTTTCGGCGGACATTCTCTGGTTCGGCCGGGGATATGTGGAATATACGGTCCCCTGCTTTATTCCGGCGGGAAGCAGGATCGAATCTCTGACCATATCCGCGGAGCTTTCCAGCGAGGCTCCCGGCGTGAACGAGGTCTGGCCCTCGGATATCAGCTTTTATGTAAACGGCGTACCGCTCGGGAAATGGACCTCGCCGGGAGACTTCGGAAATCAGAGAGGGCTCCTGAATCCCGACTGGTGGCACGACAGGCTGAACCAGTACGGACTGCTGAAAATGCTGACCGTAAGCCATGAGGGAACCTTCATCGACGGCCGGCGTCTGTCCGATGTGAGGGTGGAGGATCTGGGCCTGGATGAAAAAAAGGGCCTGCGCCTGCGCTTCGCGGTGGAGGGAAATTCCGACCATGTGGGCGGGATGACCCTGTTCGGCCGCGCCTTCGGAAACTATGAGCGGGATATCGAGGTGCGGATGGATTATCAGGGGCCGGCGCAGACCGCGGCGGAAAAGCGGGAACCGACAGAATGAGACGGCGGACAGAAAGCCGGGCGGCGCAGGAGACAGCCTTCCTGCCGTCCCGGCTGTTTATGTTTTTTTTATCAATTTTTCATAAAGCGTTTTCTTGTAAAGAGGTGTGCGCTGGGGTATGATACCGTTAGAGAGGACTGAAGGAGAATACCGATGACAAGAGCGGAATTTCTGGAAAGCCTGCGGCGCGCGCTGAACGGAAACATGTCGGCGGCGGCCGTGGAGGATAATATCCAATTTTATAACGGTTATTTTTCCAGCCAGACGGCGCAGGGAAGAAGCGAAGAGGATGTGCTGCGCGAGCTGGGGGATCCGCGGATCCTTGCCAGGACCCTGATCGACGCGGCGGAACGGGCGGGCGATATGCGCGCACGCGAAGCCAATGAGACCCAGTACCGTACCTCCGGATACCGGGCGCAGGGAGGCGGCGCTTCGAATGCCGCGGGCCGGAATCCTTCCGGCGCGTCCCGGACACAGGACGAAGGAATGCGGGAGCACAGAGTATTCCGGATCCCGGGCTGGCTGATCGCCCTTGCCGTGGTGCTGATCCTGTTTGCGGTGGTCAGCGTGGTCGGCTCCCTGATATGGGTGCTCCTTCCATATGCGGTGCCCGTGATCCTTGTGGTCTACATCGTGAAGCTGATCGGACGAAGATAGCCGGACGAAGCCGGCCGGACCGGAAGCCTTCGTTCCGCCCGGAAGCTTTCGCCCCGTCCGGAAAAAATATTGCATAAAAGAAAGAATTCCTCACATACTACTCCTGTAACCAAATGAGACAGGAGGATTGAATGTATGTCAAAGAACGATTACAGCCAGAACAGTCAGAACAGTAGCCAGAACAGCCAGAATAAGAGCCAGAACTGCGACAGGCAGGGGCAGAAGAACAGATCGGAAAACAGCAGCCAGAACAGAAGCAAAAACAGCTCCTCCGACTGCCATAACAAAAACAGCTATTAAGCTGTCAAACGGTGCGGAAGCTGACAGAGCGGACGCCGTCCTTTTACGGGCGGCGTCCGTTCCTGTTCTGCCGAAGGCAGAACAGGAACGGCATCCGGCCATTCCAATCGCTTCGCGATGGGCCGGATGCTCCTCTGCCTGCACGTTTTCGTACGGCCTGCGCAGTAAATGCGCAGGCCTGGCTGAACAGGAACCCGGCGTCCGCTGCTGTCCGGGCGAAATTTTCAGTAGTTGTTGACGCCGAAGTAAAAACCACGTAAGATATAGGTATGAAAAAATATGAACTGATCGCCCCCTGCCATTTCGGGCTGGAGGCTGTATTAAAAAGAGAGATCACGGATCTCGGTTATGATGTCATAAAGGTGGAAGACGGGCGGCTTACTTTCTTCGGGGATGAGGAGGCGGTAAGCCGCGCGAATGTGTTTCTGCGCAGTGCGGAGCGCGTCCTGATCAAAATCGGGGCTTTTCATGCGGAAACCTTTGAGGAGCTGTTCCAGGGAACGCGCGCCCTCCCCTGGGAGGAATACATACCCCGGGACGGAAAATTCTGGGTGGCGAAGGCGGCCAGCGTGAAGAGTAAGCTGTTCAGCCCCTCCGATATCCAGTCCGTCATGAAAAAGGCCATGGTGGAACGGCTGAAGCAGACGTACCGCATCGGCTGGTTTGAAGAAAACGGCGACAGCTTTCCGCTGCGCGTTTTCCTGAAAAACGACGAGGTGACGGTGGGACTTGACACCACGGGGGAATCCCTTCATAAGAGGGGATACCGGAAGCTGACGGCAAAGGCTCCCATCGCGGAGAATCTGGCGGCGGCGCTGATCCTGCTCACCCCCTGGAGAGGGGACCGGATCCTGGTGGATCCCTTCTGCGGCAGCGGTACGATCCCCATTGAGGCCGCCATGATGGCGGTGCATATGGCGCCCGGCATGAACCGGGATTTTGCCGCCTGCAGCTGGGAGCATCTGGTGGAAAAAAGAAACTGGTACGACGCGGTGGACGAGGCGTCGGAGCTGATCGACTGGAACGTGGACACCGACATTCAGGGCTATGACATCGACGACAGGATGGTCTCCATTTCCAGAGAAAACGCGAAGCTGGCGGGCGTGGAGGGAAAGATCCATTTTCAGAGACGGCCCCTGTCTCAGCTGAGCCATCCGAAAAAATACGGCTTTCTCATCACCAATCCCCCCTACGGGGAACGGCTGGAGGAGAAGGAGAAGCTTCCCGCCCTCTACCGGGAGCTCGGGGAACGCTTCGCGGCGCTGGACTCCTGGTCCATGTATCTGATCACCGCCTATGAGAACGCCCAGCAGGATATCGGCAGGAAGGCGGATAAGAACCGCAAGATCTACAACGGCATGATGAAGACCTACTTTTACCAGTACAGCGGACCGAAGCCGCCGAAAAGACGGTACGACGCGCAGGCGCGGTCCTGAAAGGAAAAGAAAATGGACAGAAGGATCCTGTTTGCGACGGGAAACGAAGGAAAGATGCGGGAGGTACGCATGATCCTGGAAGATCTGAAGCTTCCGGTGCTTTCCATGAAGGAAGCGGGGATCGATCCCGATATTGAGGAAAACGGAAGCAGCTTTGAAGAAAACGCCCTGATCAAGGCGAGGGCTGTTGCTGCCTGCGCAGGGCCGGGCGACATTGTGCTGGCGGACGACTCCGGGCTGGAGATCGACTATCTGAACGGAGAGCCGGGCATCTATTCCGCCCGTTATATGGGAGAGGATACCTCTTACCGGATCAAGAACGCGAACCTGATCGAAAGGCTTTCCGGCGTTCCAAAGGAGCGGCGCACCGCCCGCTTTGTCTGCGCCATCGCGGCTGTCCTTCCGCCCTGCGGGCCGGACGCGGCTGTGCCGGACGGACCGGAAGCGGCTGTGCCGGAAGGGCCGGACGCGGCTGCACCGGAAGGGCCGGGAGCGGCTGCGCCGGAAGGGCCGGAAGCGGGCAGGACCGGAAAAACGCAGGAATTCGTGGTCAGAGGAACCGTGGAAGGCTATATCGGCTGGGAAGAAAGAGGCACGAACGGTTTTGGCTACGATCCCATCTTTTACGTGGAGGAGTACGGCTGCTCCACGGCGGAGCTGGACAGCGAAACGAAGAACCGGATCAGCCACAGGGGAAACGCCCTGCGCCTGTGCGAGGAGCGTCTGAGGGAGCTTTTGTAGGCTATGGGCAGACTTGCGTTTTTGGCTTTTTTGCAGCGGATCGGACGGCCTGCGGGGGAATCCGCGGAAAGGACCGTCAGAGAATCCGCCGGGGAAGGGCAGGAGAGACAGATGAGAATCCTGATTATCAGCGATACCCACAGAAGAAATGATAATTTTGTAAAACTGATCGAGCGTATCAAGCCTCTGGACATGCTGATTCACTGCGGGGATCTGGAGGGGAGCGAAGCCATTTTCACGGAAAAGGCGGGATGTCCGGTGGAGATCATTGCCGGAAACAACGATTTTTTCACCAGTCTGCCCAGAGAGCGTGAATTCTACATCGGAAAATACCATGTGTGGCTCACCCACGGACATAATTACTATGTTTCCATGGGGGAGTCGATCCTGAAGGAGGAGGCCAGGGCTCGCGGCGCTGACATTGTGATGTTCGGCCATACCCACAGGCCCGTGCTGGAGATCGGAAAAGACCTGACCGCTCTGAATCCGGGAAGCCTGTCTTTCCCGAGACAGGAAGGCAGAAAGCCCTCCTATATCCTGATGGAACTGGATAAAAACGGAGAGGCTCACTATCATTTGAATTTTCTGTAAATATTTTGAGAAAAGAAGTTGACAATATAAAACCTGTATTATATAATAATTCCTGCGTCACGGCTAAGAGTGAGCTGAAGTGAGCAGAGAACGGGGTGTGGCTCAGCTTGGCTAGAGCGCCTGGTTTGGGACCAGGAGGTCGCAGGTTCGAATCCTGTCACCCCGATTACCATACCTGCGGGTGTAGTTCAATGGTAGAACACCAGCCTTCCAAGCTGGATACGTGGGTTCGATTCCCATCACCCGCTTGCGGCAAGAAGCTGCCGGTACGGCTCTTTTTCCGCAGAACAGGCCATTCTGAAAGGAACGGGCGGTTCGTGCATCAGTCATAAGCCCTGCTGCATTATTGTTTGGTGCTTCCCTTTATCTATGTGTCCGTAGCTCAGCTGGATAGAGCAACGGCCTTCTAAGCCGTGGGTCGGGGGTTCGAATCCCTTCGGGCACACTGCGGCAAGGGAACTGCCGCAGCCGTATGGTGGGTATAGCGCAGTTGGTTAGCGCGCCAGATTGTGGCTCTGGAGGCCCAGGGTTCGAATCCCTGTATCCACCTTTTTGGGCTATCGCCAAGCGGTAAGGCACAGGACTTTGACTCCTGCATTCGCTGGTTCGAATCCAGCTAGCCCAGTTTTTGGCAGAGGATTCTGATTGATCTTCTGGGAAAGCTGGTTCTTTTTTTAATCTGTCATGGAGCACTAGCTCAGTCGGTAGAGCACCTGACTTTTAATCAGGTTGTCGGGGGTTCGAATCCCCCGTGCTTCATTTCATTGAATGTATCCGAACACACGTCCGGGCGCATTGCGGTAGAGTGGTTATCGTCGCAGTAATTGTAGACGATAACCACTTTTTTCTCGTCCACATACACGGAGTTGATGAATGTGGATGTGAGTTCAAGGCGGAAATCTGCTTTGGTCGATTGCGTGAAAATTCCCGCCTCTATGGCATTCATGATGTTCCTCTTCGACGCCTGCACATCGGAGATCTGCAGCATAGCGCGATCCCATTCATTGGGAGTGGTCTTTTTCAATTTCGGCCCAAATCGTAATCATAAAAACACCTACTGAGCATTGATTTTTTCAATCAAGGCTTCCTGCAGAATCTGAGAAAAGTTCAGATTCATCGAAGTGGCTTTTTCATTCAGCCATTCGGGAATGGAAAGCGTTTTTTTGATGGATTTATTATTGTACATTTTTCGGTATTCCATCGTATCGCAGGCGATATAATTAACAAAATCACCCTCATGAAGATCGAACGATCCGGGATCAGAAGGGGCAGGAATAGCACGGCCATCCGTCTCATATCCATATAAGATAAGGGCAAGGACATCTTCTGCCATATAAATCGCTTCCGTCAGGGTATCCCCTTCTGTGAAACAACCTTCCAGATCAGGGAAATTAACTGTATATCCGCCTTCTTCCGCCGGGGAAAAAATTGCGGGATAGGAATATCTTGTCATATCAGAACTCCTTTCTATGAAAGGAAGGGGACAGATTACTCAATCCCTGCATCCTTTAATATGTTTTTCATTGTTCCGGTTTTTACTTCAGCCTTATGTCTTGGAACTGCAAACTGCTTATTAGTGATAGGGCTGAACCAGATATCATGGCCGCTTCCGTGGCGCAGCAGGCTGCAGCCATTTTTCCGGAGTATCTTCAGCAGTTCTTGTGTTTTCATTGTTCCTCCTTTCTATGGTTTCATAATAACACGTATAAATACGTACGTCAACAAAAGCAACACGTAAAAATACGTATAATATGGTCGAATTAACTTATTCTCACTTTATTCAGTGGTTGTTGCAGCGATCAAGACATTTCCCGGTTTTATGTCCGCAATTCCGGAAAACAACGGGTAGATTTCAGGCGGCAGAATGTGTTATATTATTATCAGGAATTAAGCTGCAGACTGCGGGCGGGAACGGGGGCCGCAGCGCCTTTCCCGCGCCGCGTTGTTTCGGCCGTCTGTCCGGCAGATAGGGAGGAAGAATGCGAAAAGGAATCGGAAGCATCAGGGATTCTCTGGATAAGGAACTGAAAGATCTGGGGGGTATCTGGAGCCGCATCGACTTCAGACCCTTCATCAGCAATAACGGGGCGATCACGCCCGCCAGGATCCGGCTGTTCAACGGCTGGTTTCAGGCGGGGTGCCTGCTGCAGAGACCGGCAAAAGGCATACGAAGGAAACGGAAGGTACTCAGAGTGGCGGGAAACGGGAGAGTGCCGGTCGTCATTTATGAGCCGGAGAGCCTGGGAGCAAACGCTCCCTGTCTGGTATATTATCACGGAGGCGCGTTCGTGCTGCGGGACCGGCCTGCGACGCACAGGCTGGCTCAGGTCTATGCGGAAGCGGTGGGCTGCCGGGTGGCGCTGGTGCAGTACCGGGTGGGCCTGCCTTATCCGGAGCCGTTAAAGGACTGCTACCGGGGGCTTTGCTGGATCTGGGAAAATGCGGAACAGCTGGGCATCGATCGAGAACGGATCGCCGTACTTGGCGACAGCGCCGGAGGTGCGCTGGCGGCCGGCGTGACGCTTCTTGCCAGGGACAGGAAAGGGCCGGAGATCTGTTTTCAGATGCTGATCAGCCCTGTGACGGACTATCGGATGACCTCCTGGTCCATGCGGCAGTATGTGGATTCGCCGGGCTGGAATGCCAGGCTGAACCGCCAGATGTGGGAGCTGTATCTGCGGCGGGCGGAAAACAGGAGTCCCAGGTATGCCGCGCCTCTGTGTGCGAAGTCTTTGAGGGGGCTGCCGCCTGCCTATGTGG
>CALWGL010000023.1 GCA_944380025.1 uncultured Lachnospiraceae bacterium | reverse complement strand
CGTAATCCGGTACTTGTCCCCTTTTACCACATTTGCCTCTTTTGCTTCCGGCCTTGCCGGAAGACGGTAGATCTTGTCCATCTTATCCTCCATTCCGGAGCGCAGCAACGGATTGAATGGAAAGCGCGGATGCGGTTTTCATTCTGCCATCCCTGGCCCTTCTCCTTTTTGAAATGCCGCCGCGCAGACGTACGCCCCGGGATCCCGCCCAGGAACGGACTCTTACGCGCCGCCAGACTTTTCCTGCTGACTCCATTATATGCATAAAGCGGCAGGGATTCCAGCACAAAACGAGGATAAACTAACACGATTGTTGGATTTTTGTTTTCTTTCACCGCGCCGCCAATCCCCCGGCAAATACGGCCGCCGTTCCAGCCGCCGCACTGAGCGCCGCATAGAGAACTGCCATTCCCGCATTCCCCTGTCTGATCAGATCTCCCGTCTCCAGCGCAAAGGAAGAAAAAGTGGTGAACCCTCCGCAGATCCCGACCTTCAGAAACAGGATCAGCCTTGGACTGCCCGCCCACTCTTTCGCGGCCAGGGCGGCGATCAGTCCGATGAGGAAGGAACCTGCCACATTGATCGCAAATGTCTTTACCGGGAAAACACATTTTTCACTGACCGGGATCAGTCCGATCAGATACCTGCAGACGGATCCGATAAATCCTCCGATTCCTGCAATGATACATTCCAGCATCTTTTTTCTCCCTGTACCCGCCCGGCAAACGGCCGCTCATGCAAGGCTATCGGCCGCCCGGCCGGGCTATCGCACAAATACCCCGGCCAGCCGCCCATACAATCATGGGAACCGGCCGTCCGGGGCATCCGTTTTCAGAAATATCTCCTGTCTATCCTGCCAAAAGCACCTGCGTGCCGCGGCTTTTGCAGTAAATTACAGCCTCTTCAGAAGCTCCTCTCTCTGCGCTTCGTAGCCGGGCTTTCCAAGAAGAGCGAACATGTTCTTCTTGTAGCTTTCCACGCCGGGCTGGTTGAACGGGTTCACGCCGAGCAGGTAGCCGCTCACACCGCAGGCGAACTCAAAGAAGTAGAACAGCTGGCCGAGGTAATACTCGTTCACCTCGGGAACGTTCACCATCAGGTTGGGAACCTGGCCGTCCGTATGAGCAAGGATCGTTCCGTTCATGGCGCTCTTGTTTACGAAGTCCACGCTCTTTCCGGCCAGATAGTTCAGGCCGTCCAGATCCACGGGCTCCTCGTTGATGATGATCTCCTCTCTGGACTTTTCGATGTTGATCACCGTCTCGAACATGATGCGCGCGCCGTCCTGGATGAACTGTCCCATGGAATGCAGATCCGTGGTCAGATCCACGCTTGCCGGGAAAATACCCTTCTGATCCTTTCCTTCGCTCTCGCCGTACAGCTGCTTCCACCATTCGGAAACATAATGTACGCTGGGCTCATAATTGGCCAGGATCTCCACGGATTTTCCTTTTCTCAGGAGGATGTTGCGGATGGCCGCATACAGCAGCGCATCATTCTTTTCATACTCGCTTTCCAGAGCCAGTCTCCGTCCTTCTGCCGCTCCTTCCATCAGCTTGTCGATGTCCGCTCCGCTCACCGCGATGGGAAGCAGGCCCACGGCCGTAAGGACAGAGAAGCGTCCGCCCACATCATCCGGAACCACGAAGCTCTCATACCCTTCTTCCGTGGCAAGTCCCTTCAGGGATCCCTTCGCCCGGTCGGTGGTCGCATAGATCCTCTTTGCGGCCTCTTCCTTGCCGTATTTCTTTTCCATCATCTCCTTGAACACGCGGAAGGCGATCGCCGGCTCCGTGGTGGTTCCGGACTTGGAGATCATATTGATGGAGAAATCCCTGTCGCCGATCACGTCGATCAGGTGCTTAATATACGTGGAACTGATGGAATTTCCCACAAAATAGATCTCCGGGGTCTTTCTGATCTCTTTGCTCACGCAGTTATAGAAGCTGTGTCTTAAAAACTCGATGGCAGCCCTCGCTCCCAGATAGGAGCCGCCGATGCCGATCACCAGAAGCACATCGGAATCGCTCTGGATCTTCGCCGCCGCCTTCTTGATCCTCGCGAACTCTTCCTTGTCATAATCCACAGGCAGATCGATCCAGCCAAGGAAATCATTTCCGGCTCCCGTTTTGGAAACCAGAACGTCTTTGGCGCTGCAGACCGTCTCTTTCATGAATTCCACTTCGTGCGTTCCGATAAAAGACGCCGCCTTGGAATAATCAAAAGTCACTTTGCTCATCTTGTTATCCTCCTGTTCTGCCGCCGTAGACGGCATAAAATCGTAAAAGAATGCCGGAGGCACTCTTTGGCACGAACGCCGTTCGTGCGAATTTCCTGTTCTGCCATTTTACGGCAGACAAATCCTGATAATCCGTTTTCAGTGTAGCAAAGAAGCACCGTCTTTTCAAGATTTTTGCCAAAAATACCCTGGCGGCCTATGCAAAAAATTCCTTCAGAAGTTCTTCCAGCTCCTTCTCCTGGGTTTTGGAAAAGACCTGTTCCTCCATGCGCTTCTGAGCGGCGCTCTTTCCTGCGGCCTCCCGCGCCGGTCCGGCTTCTGCTCCGCCCTCTCCCTTTCCGGCAGGCAGCTTTCCCGCAAAGGCAAAAGCGGCGGCAGCCTCCTCTCCCGGATACATCCGGCCGGCTCCGGATCGTATGCTTTCCGCCGTCTTCCCTTCCCCGGATCCCGGGAAATCATCCCGTCTGACCGGCCCCGCTCCGCCGTTCCCATCTTCTGTCCTGCCATCCGCTCCGCCGCCCCGGGCAAGCCGTTCCGACTCCTCCAGGACAGCAAGCCTCGGCGCCATGTGATTTTCCAGAAAATCTGTCAGGCTTACCTTCAGAAGCGCTTTTTTCCCCTCCAGATCCACCAGCCCGGAAATGCTGAAATACAGATACAGCCCCAGAAAGCTCAGCAGATAATAGGGAAGGATCTCTCCCGGCGTCTTTCCCTCAATGATAGCCGCACAGGCCCCAATCCCGGCCGCAAAGACGGCGAGAAGCGTCAGCTGTCCGGACAGATGTGCCAGTCCGTCAATGGAAAACCTGCCGATCTGGATCTTCCCCATAAACCTGTCCACAAAAACCGGAATATTGGGCACGCCGTCATTCAACCTGTAGCAGCTTCTGAATTTCGCCTTGCACTGCTTCAGGAAACGGTTCTGGGTGGCCGACATGTTCTCCGCCTCCCGGATCAGCGAATTCAGAAAGATTCCTGTGATAAACCTGCATAAAATGCTCAGAGTCAGCAGTATAATGGTCATAGCCGCAAATTCTTTATTTTCCAGAAGTGATGCCATATTGTCCTCCGATCCGAAGCGCCGAAGCGTCTTCCTGCCCCATTCTTTGATCCGTCGTAACTGTATTATAGGAGCAGCATGACGTCTCCACAATACTGCCCGGCAGAAATCCGGACGTAAAATTCCGCCCTTTTTTTCTGAAAACGGCCACAATGTTACCATTCAGCCTTCGGCAGAATGGTAACGGCATCCGGCCATTCCAATCGCTTCGCGATGGGCCGGATGCTTCCGTCCTGTGCGTTTTCGTACGGTCTGCGCAGTAAATGCGCAGATCTGGCTGAACAGTAACGCCATAATCACCGTTTCCCGTGAAAAGACTGGCAACAAAGGACGATATTTGATATAATGCGTATGGCCCCATCTCCCGGAACCCTTCCGGCGGACGGCGGCCCGCATCCGGGGGATCCCGGATATCAACGGATTGGAGGAATGATCATGAGATACAAGACAAAGGGCACCTGTTCCAGCTATATCGACATCGATATGGACGGAAATATCATCCGCTCGGTTTCCTTCACGGGAGGCTGCAACGGCAATCTGCAGGGGATCTCCCGGCTGGTGGAAGGAATGAAGGCGGAAGACGCCATCTCCCGTCTGAAGGGCATTCGCTGCGGCAGCAAGCCCACATCCTGCCCCGACCAGCTCGCCGCCGCACTGGAGGAGATCCTCGCTCAGGATCAGGCAGTATAACGGAACATTCCGGGGGAAGTATTCATGTCAAAAAAGATCGTTCTGACCGGCGGCGGAACCGCCGGTCACATCACGCCAAACATCGCCCTTCTGCCCTCCCTGCGGCAGCTCGGCTATGAGATTTCCTATATCGGCTCTTATGAGGGAATGGAAAAAAAGCTGATCGGGGACTATGATATCCCCTATTACGGGATATCGACGGGAAAATTCCGCCGCTATTTTGATCTGAAGAACTTCACGGATCCCTTCCGGGTCCTGAAGGGCTATGTTCAGTCCAGACGCATTCTGAAGGAGATCCGCCCCGACGTGGTCTTTTCCAAAGGAGGCTTCGTTTCCGTTCCTGTGGTACGCGCAGCCGCTTCTCTCAAAATCCCCTGCGTCATCCATGAATCCGATATGACGCCGGGACTTGCCAACAGGCTGTGCATTCCCGCGGCGAAAAAGGTATGCTGCAATTTTCCGGAGACCATGCAGGGACTTCCCGCCGACAAGGCGGTGCTGACTGGCTCCCCCATCCGGGAGGAGCTTCTGAAGGGAAGCCGCAGAGCCGGCCTTTCCCTCTGCCGCTTTACGGAAGACAAACCGGTCCTGATGGTGATCGGCGGCTCCCTTGGCGCATCCTCCGTCAATCAGACGGTCCGGGAGGCGCTTCCGGATCTGCTGAAGGATTTTCAGGTAGTACATCTGTGCGGAAATGACAAGATGGATAATCTTCTTCTGAACACGCCCGGCTACGTTCAGTTTGAGTATCTGAAAGCCGAGCTGAAGGATGTGTTCGCCATGGCGGACGTGGTGGTTTCCCGTGCAGGAGCCAATGCCATCTGTGAGCTGCTCGCTCTGAAAAAGCCCAACCTGCTGATCCCTCTTTCCGCAGGAAGCCGCGGCGACCAGATCCTGAACGCCCGTTCCTTTGAATCCCAGGGCTTCAGTATGGTGATCGACGAGGATTATCTGAGTCCCAGACTTCTGGTGGAAAAGGTACAGGAGCTCTATTTTAACAGGCAGAGCTACATCCGGGCCATGAATTCCAGTCAGCAGATGAATGCCGCGCAGACTATCACGAGAATGCTTGATGAGATCGCTTCAGGCCGGTCATAGCGCCGTGCCTGAAGCGCAGCAAAAACAGTCTTATTCACAGATCGTATCTCTGACCTGGGCCAGCTCTTCTTCAGACGGCTTCCCGGGCGTCCAGGAGACGATCCTGCTGCCGTCGTCATAACGCGGGATCAGATGCACATGGAAATGGCGGACGGTCTGTCCGGCGGATTCTCCGTTGTTCTGCACCAGATTCAGGCCGGTGCAGCCGAGCTTTTCCTTCATGCGGACCGCCATTTTCTTTGCGATCTTCAGCACCTCTCCGCAGCTTTCCTCCGGCAGCTCATACAGATCGGCATAATGCTCCTTCGGAAGGATCAGGGCATGTCCCTTCGCCGCCGGTCCCAGATCCAGGATCACCCGGTATCTCTCATCTTCATACAGCGTATTGGACGGGATCTCCCCGTTCGCTATCTTACAGAAGATACAGTTCTCATCTTTCATGACTTCCTCGCTTTCTGCCGTCCGGACGGCGATCATACTGCTGTTCTCAGATATCCGCGCTCATACCGTACGCCGGAACCGTTCTTCCGGAAGCCTTCCCACATGGCACAAAAGAAAAGCCAGAATGAAGCCGCCGAGCAGTCCGCCGAGATGAGCCGCATTATTTACCATTACACTCTGAAAGCCGGAATACAGGGAAAGCGCGATCATCAGGAGCATCCGCTGCACAGATATCCCGGCTGCCCTCCCTTTTTTCGCAAGCACCAGATAAAACAGAGCGCCCACCAGGCCGAATACCGCCCCGCTCGCCCCGATGGATTCATAAAAGCCTCCTGTGGAAAGCTCGTAAACAGCGGAAAGAAGATTTCCGCAGATACCGGACAGGAAGAAGAGGATCAGATAACGCACCTTTCCCATCGTCTTCTCCACGATCTCTCCTCCGAAATAAAGAAGGATCATATTATTTGCCAGATGGCTGATATCCGCATGCAGGAACATGGCCGTGACAAGCCGGTAATATTCCCCGTTCCGGATCAGGTACAGGATGCTGAACGCACCCTCCGGATACAGAATATCTCCTTCCGCCTGACAAGCCAGAAATACCAGGATATTCACTGCCGTCAGAACCGCGCTGCACCAGGGTATCCCTTCCGGATGCCGCCTCATCTCTCCACCAAACTGCTGTGTCCGCATATATCCCTCGCTCTGTTCCTGTGGCTTATTATGAGTCCTTTTAAAGGGTAACACTTCCCCTCTTTCTTGTCAATTCCGGCTGCTGTTCCGTTACTGTTCAGCCTTCGGCAGAACAGTAACCGCAGAACAGTAACGCTGTTCCTACTCCTGATACTTCATACGCATATTTCCAAACCGCAGTTCGTCTCCGCCTTCCAGGACCACCACCTCTTCCTGCTCCAGCCGGACATCGTTCACAAAGGTCCCGTTCGTGGAATTCAGATCGATGATCGCCGTTCGTCCTCCTTTATCCACAAATCTGGCATGGATCCGGCTCACCGACGCATCCGGAAGCAGGATCTGCGCCCTGCTTTTCAGCTTTCCCACAAGGACCGGCAGCCTTTCCAGAGAATATTCCTGCATTTTCCCGTCTTCCGACAATCCCGTAAGCCGGGGTCTCTTTTCAGCAGGAAATCCTTCGTTTCCCGGCATTCCGCCCCGGCTCAGATATACCGTCGGTCCTTCCAGCTCCTCATGCTCCGGCCGCGCATACTCCTCCCAGAAGGGATCGGCCTCATCTTCCGGCATTTCTTCTTTCTGCAGCTCCTCCTCCTTTTCTTCTTTACGAAGCGGCTGTGCGGTCGTCTTCCACAGGCAGATCAGAAGGATCAGCCCGTCCGCTGCCAGCAGAGAAAACAGCAGTACCTTTTTTCCTCCTGCCGGCCTGAGATACCAGATCACTGCGCACAGCAGAAGAAAAAGGACCGCTGAAGCGGCCAGCCCCGCGGCAGCTTTCCAGCGTACCCTGCCCTCCCTTTCTGTCTTCCCTGTTTTTCCTGTCCTTCCCGCCTTCCCTGCCTTTCCCGTCTCTCTCTCCGTATCTTCTTCCGGCTCCTTTCCGGGATCCTCTTCCTCCAGCGCTTCCTCTTCATAAAGGGGTCTGTATTCATACGGTCCTTCCTCTTCCCGGAAGCATACCGCCGGAGCCGGTTTCCTCCGGATATCCGCTCTGCCGCAGGAATGCCATGTTTCCTGAACCGCTTCTCTCTGATATATCCCTTTCGGACCGGTCCCTCCGCGATATCCTCCCTTCTGATATATCCCCTCCGGATCCCAGGCCGTTTTTTCTCTTCCTGCCGCATCGTCATCCGGAACATCCTCCTCCTGGATCCCCTTTTCAAGAAGCGTGCGGAAGCTTCCCACCATAAAATTTTCCGCCTTGGACATCTTGTAAAACTGATAAGCGGTGCTCACCGCCTTTTCCTCCCTGTGATCCACATGCTCCAGGAAAAATTCCGCCAGCGGAAGATACCGGTTTCCCTTCTCCTCGCTGAAAGGATAATACAGAAAGAAAAGCTGCTCTGTTTCCAGATCCATAAAGATATATTCCGGCTTCAGGATCAGAAAACGTTCCTCCAGCAGATATTCCGACATGGAATCCAGCACCTGTGCCAGATTGTCAATGATCCCGCGGATCTCCTTCATGCCGATCCTTGCCGACAGGTAAAGCTGCTCCAGGGACTGTCTGGAGCTGATATCATAGTACAGGCAGATCCTGCCCTCCAGATATCGCTCACTGCTCGAAAGAAGCCCCGGGATCCGGTTTCTCAGGATCATCCGGTACTGGTAATGTCCGGACAGTTCCTCCGGGACATTTTCCATCACCAGATAACTGTGGCTCAGTTCTCTTTTATACAAAGGCTTGTTCATTTTCCTCTCCATTCCGCGGCCCTCAGCCGCCCTCCCCGATCCGTGCCAGCTTTCTCATTCCCCGGATAAAAGCGGGTGCGTCCCTCACAAGAGCCTCCTTGCTGGCCTCGATCTGCAGGCTTCCCAGATCCGCCGGCAGAACAGCCAGCCCTGGCAGTGGCCATTCTGTCTTCAGAGTGACAGTCACTCTGAAGGATGACGCCTCGATCTCCTTCTGCGTTTCCGGAAGGCGGATCAGCGCCTCCGCGAGCAGTTTTTCCAGCTCCTCTTCCGCCTTCGCCTCTCTCTCATATCCCGCTCCGTCTGCCAGGCTTGCCCGAAAAGCCGCGATATAAGCTGCCTGGTTCAGGAAACAGACGGTATACAGATAAAACGTCAGAATGAGGAGAAAGGCTGTCAGAATGACAGTGATCGGCATGATAAAGCAGGCCTCCAGCGTCATATAGGCATTTTTTTCTTTCCTTTTCCGTTCCTTATCCACCGATCCCGCCCCCGCATCCTTCCGTTATCCACATGATCAGCACAGCTGCGAGGAAAAAGGGAGCGAACGGAAGCTTTGTGTTTCTGGTCGCCTTTCCCGCGATCAGCAGACCAACTGCAGCCAGAAAAGCAAGAAAACAGGCCGCAAATACTTCTGCCGTACACTTTTGCCAGTTCTGTACCAATCCCGCCGGAATCACCATCAGCCCGTCCGCCCATCCCAGCTTTTCCTGCGACAGCCTGCTGTAAAGCAGCATCACCGCTCCGGGCGCCGCACCCGCCAGAAGCGCCTGCCATCCGGTCCGGCCGGCTGCCAGCATCAGCAGCGCGTACAGCATGCCTGCCCCGATCCCAAGCCGCAGAAGCCGTACGGGGATCTTCTTTTTTCTGCAGTCATGCCAGGAACAGATCCCCAGATATCCGCAGAGAATGATATTTTCCGCCATTGCTTTCCCCCTTATCCTCCTGCGCAGCGGCTGCACGGTGTTCTTGCGCCCGCCTCGGAAAGCGGGATGCAGCGCACGGAACGCTTCAGTCCGCTACATTCTATGGTGTTATGATACCGGTCCCCGCCGTTCGTCACATACACGATCCCGCTTCCGTCTCCCCCGCATTTTTCACAGGGACTGTACTTTCCTCCGGACGCGTTTCTCATGCTTCCGATCTCTTCCTTTCCTGCCAGCGTGATGGAAAGAGTCAGGTGGGTGCAGTTTCTTGCCGTATGATAAACGCTTCCGCTGTCCGTGATATAAACATAGGTTTCCTCTCCGCTCCCCTCCGCCCTGCGTTCCACATCATATCCTGTCCACGCCCGCATGTAGCAGCAGCTCACAATGACCGCTCCCCGGTATCCGATGACCGGAACCACCGGACTGACCCTGGCAGGGTGGATCAGCTGCACCATATCGTCCCGGATGAGTCCGCTGTCCCCGGCCAGATAAGCCATCATGGAAAGCTGTCTTCCCTGCTGGTGCAGCCGCTCCAGATTGGAAAGAAACGTATGGAAAAACAGGAGCATGGAAAGCACGTTGACCATAAAGAACAGAAACAGCGGGACCGCGATGGACGCTTCCACCGTCATGGCTCCTTCCGCCTGCATTCCGGCGCATGCCGCCTTTGAGGAAGCGAACCGGGACACCCTCTTTGCCGTCTGTTTCCGGGGAGAATTTAAGAACATGGAATGTTTCTGTCTGAGTATGGAAATAAGCGTTCGGAAAATCATGGCTTTTTTGACAAAGTATCTGTTGCTGCGAAGATTATATGTGTTCTCTGACCGCAAAAAGGGCATCCCGGTTCACTTCCTTTCTATCGGGGCCGCGTCTCCCGCCGCCCCTTATTCATACCGATAGGCTCTCGTGATCTGAAAGCTGCGTCCGTAGCCGCTTTCCACCGCCGCCTGCGCCGTCATGGCGTCCATGCATCCGTCCATCCGGAAAGCCTCATTTCCCGGCGTCATGCGGATATCCGCTTCCATCACATCCATCAGACGGCTCAGGGTCGTCTCCTCCGACTGCAGATACAGAAAAGCGCCCAGATAATCCCGGTAGCTCATGCCGCTCTGCCCTTTTTTATATTCCGACAGATGTCCGCGGAAGGTGAGCAGCTGACTGTACGGCGTGTTCCAGCTTTCCGCTGTCTTGATCAGCGGCACCCTCTCCCCGTCGAACAGGATCCGCAGATCCCTGACGCTTTCCGCATAAGCCCAGGCGAACAGGATCAGCGCCGTAACCGGCTCGATCAGCTCCGGCAGCATAAGGATGGAACAGATCAGGGAAGCCGTTCCTTCTGCCTGTGCCTTTTTCGTGCCGTCCATAAACAGATAGGCCGCATTTGCCGCTTCTCTGATCAGCAGGATTTTGTTGGCTACTCTGCGCAGGTTATCCAGATCATTTCCTTCTCCCTCCAGGATGTACTCGATCTGATAGGAAAAGGCCGCGTGCTCCTTTTCTTCCCCGTAGGACCCGCATTTTTCCATGATGTAATACAGAAACAGACCGTTTCCGGCTATGCCGGAGGGCTTCGACTCTCCTTCCGGAAGACCGGTTCCCTGAAGCAGGCTGTCCCGGTGGGACAGAAGCGTCTGGACCGGAATCGATGTCCTTGACAGCTCACCGGGCCTGCTGGCCGCCAGTCCCAGGATCCCCTCCCCCCTTGCCTGATTCACCACGTCCGAAGGGAGCTCCACATTCTGTCCTTCCCATTCCTCATCCTCCTCCTGCTGCCTCTGAAGGATCCGTTCCTTTACCTGACGCTCTGTTTCGGTCCGTCTCTGCTCCACATCGCTCTCCAGATATCCGCTGTTCTCCAGCGCCTCCGCGTTCACCGCATCCTGATTCAGAAAGCTCAGTCCCCATCTGTCCTTCACGTAGTCCACTGCCTGCCGTTTCAGCACGGCTCCCCCGTCGTCCGAAGCCACTGCCGCCTTCAGCAGGATCACCTCATCCGCGCTCACCGCCGTCAGATCTTTTCCCACCGGTATGTCAAACACCTGAAAGGGCTGAAAGTTCATGTTCATATATCCCCTGATGTGTTCCTCCACATTGGCAAAGGAGGGACTATCCCCGCCATAGGACATGTCGATGAAGAACAGATCATACTGCTCCAGCAGCTCCCTGTGATATTCCGCCAGTGCGGAATCCATCGCCATATCCATCACGCATTCCGTCTGCGCGCGGATGGTATGCATCCGCACGCCTTCTGTTACCGTCAGCATCAGCGAAAGCAGGATTCCCGTCACCAGAGACAGATAAACCGTGATGTATCCGTTCTTCATGCTCCCGCTCCTTTCTCAGATGCTACCCGCCTGTTTGGTGATCTTTTCAAAAATATTCTCCACCAGCTCCGTCAGCTGGCTCTTGAAAATGATCACCAGGCCGATCAGGACGAGGATGATCAGGATCACCTCCACTGTTCCCATGCCTTTTTCATCCTTCAGGATCTCTTCCGCTCTCCGGCGCAGGACCATCATCCCGCACACCATCTTCCCATACAGTTTTTTCATACGCATCCTCCTTTTCTTTGCCGTTTTTTTGTTCCCATTTATCTCTGACCGGCGCCCGTCCCTTTTGCTCTTCGCCTTTTCTTTACATTCCCGCAAAGGAAAAACAGGCGGGCACCAGGATCAGTACCATGACCACTGCGAGCATCATCATCATGGGCAGAAGAAGCTTCGTTCCGGCACGTTCGCCCTCCTCCCGCGCATTCCTCTTGCGTTCCTCAAAGGAGTGCTCCGCCTCCTCCTGCAGGGCCGCCAGAAGCCCTGCGGAGCCCTTTTTCAGGTTCTGCACCAGAAGCGCCGCACATTTCCGGTACTGCGGCAGCCGGCACCTGCGCCCGAAATGCTCATAGGCCTCGATCTCCATCACGCCGCTTTCCATCTCTCTGCAGACAAGCTGAAGCTCTTCGTATACATAATTTCTGTTCTTTGTCTTTTTCTTCTGATAATCTGCCGCCATCCGCATAAATGCCGCTCTTACGGGAAGCCCCGCCCCCATCAGCAGCGTGAGCCTGCTCACGAACTCCGGATAGGACAGCAGAAGCTGCCGTTCTCTTTTTTCCAGACGTTTTCTCAGATCCTCATCCGCGAACCGGTACTGCGCCGCTCCGGCCGCAAGTATCAGAAGAAAGATCGGCAGACTGTCGTCCGTACGCTTTTCCCTCCAGATCACGCCGCCGTCCTC
Source organism: uncultured Lachnospiraceae bacterium (assembly GCA_944380025.1). Classification (GTDB taxonomy): domain Bacteria; phylum Bacillota; class Clostridia; order Lachnospirales; family Lachnospiraceae; genus Eisenbergiella. Next base: position 11,203 of record CALWGL010000023.1, on the reverse strand, counting down.
TGTCTGCTCCGGAAGAGGAAAGCTGTCCTCGTATGCCGCCGCCTCATCTTCTCCGGCGATCTGTTCCAGCAGAAGCTTTTCCCTTTTTTCTTCCTCTGAAAGGAGGGGCGGGCATACCCTTACGGCAAAATCTTCCTCCCAGGTATCCTCATAACAGCTCAGGACCGCCGTCAGCGCCACGATCTCACCGTTTTGAGCAGCTTCTTCGTTCCGAACAGTCCCGTCCGTCCGGATCAGTCCGTAATTCCCGCTCTTCCACGAGATCTGAAAGGGATAGCCCTCCGCCTCAGACGGCAGGGAGAGCGCGGAACGAACCTCGTCCAGCGTTTCGTTTTCTCCCCGGATCTCCTGCTCCAGATAATCCCTCACCTCCGGGATCATGCTTTCCAGTTCCTGCCTCGTATACTTTCGTTCCGGAATGAGAAGCGTGATCTCCTGCTCCCATTCCTCTCCCTCTTCTCCGTTTCCGGTCCCGGCTTCCTTTCCCCGCGCCTCCAGGCTGACCTGCGCTTCTCCTTCCCCATAAGGATTGCGCATCAGGCGGCCGTCTTCTGTCAGCCGCTTTTCCAGGCTGCCCGACAGGCAGATCAGTCCTCCGAGCGCAGCCGCCGCAAAACAGACCAGCAGCAGGCCGCTCAGCTTCTCCACCTGATAACGCCGAAACCGTTCTTCGGCTCCCGCCGGATACAGAAGCTTCAGTTCCTCCCGGACCGCCGTCTCCGCCCCGCTTCTCTTCCTGATTCCGACGCCTCCCGGCCGCCCGGTTCCTCCCGCCTGTCCGACGCCTCCCGGCCGCCCGGTTTCGCCCGCGCCTCCGGCTCCGCCTGCCTTTCCCGCTCCTCCCGGCCGTTCCTTCCCTTCTGTCCGGCTCTCTGCTCCTTTCGGCTCCTTCACGCCTGAAAACCTTTGATAAAGCCACTGGGCAGGCTTCAGGAAATAACGGTCCAGCGTCGGCGTATCCGGCTCGGCCCGGATCTCTTCCTTTCGGGAAAGAAGCAGAAGAACTGCCAGTACGGCGGCAATACCCGCATAAACGATTCCCATACGCATCACACCTCTATATCCACGATCTTCCCTGACAGCAGAAACGCCGCAAGATAAACTGCAAGACAGGCCGTCATGATCGCGATCCCCGCCGGATTTCCATACAGGACGTCAAAAAATCCTCTGGAAGTGATCTGAAGATAGGCCACGATCAGAAACGGGATCAGATTCATGATCTTCTGCTCATATTTTCTGGATGCGAGAAGCGTCCGGATCTCCCTGGATATCTCGATCTTATCCCCGGTCACTGCGGCGCTGCGGCGGATCATATCGTTGATCGCCCCGCCGGAGCGCTTCGCGATGGAAAAGACCTCCGCAAAATCCTCCACGTCTCCCACGCCGCTCCTCCGTCCCAGATCCAGAAGCATCCGCTCCAGCGGGATGTTGTTGCGGATCCCCCGTCTCAGGATCCTCATCTCCCGTGCCATCAGGCTGTCCGTCCCATGCAGACGTTCCACATCCTCTCCCGCCGCGAGGAAGGCGTTCTCCACAGAATATCCGGCCTGAAGCCCTCCGGCCACAGACAGGATCAGATCCCGGAACTGCAGCGCCAGCTTCTCTCTTCTGTCCTTCCCCAGCTTTTCCTGCACCCTGCAGAGGTAAAAAACAGCAAGCGGAGCCAGCGGAAGCACGGCCATGAAGGAGCGATAGAAAAACCAGGCGATCAGGATGGTAAGTCCAAGCCCCTCCGCGGCATACCGCGCGAATTCCTTCCCGTCAAACACATATTTTCTGTAATCCGGCGCAGATTCCCTCTGTTTCTTTCTGCTGCGCGGGAGCAATTCCCGCCATTCTGAGCTTATCCGCATGGGTCAGCTCCCCCTTTCTCACCAGCGTCCCTTCCACCTTTCCCTCCGCCTTTCCCGTCTCCTCAAAGGAAAAAAGCGGTTCCAGGCGGATCTCTCCGTCCTCGCAGCCGATCACTTCCATGATCTGCAGCACCTTCCTGCTCTTGTCCCTCAGCCTTCCCAGATGAATGATGATATCCACTCCGGAGGCGATCTGTCTTCGTATCGCGGACAGCGGAATCTCCACCCCCATCAGCATCATCGTCTCCAGACGGGTCAGCATATCCGAGGCGCTGTTGGCATGTCCCGTCGACATGGAACCGTCATGGCCGCAGTTCAGCGCGCTTCCGATCAGATCCGCCGCTTCCGCGCCGCGCACCTCTCCGATGATGATCCGGTCCGGTCTCATCCGCAGCGCCGTTTTGATCAGATCCCGGATGGTGATGGGGCGGCAGCCGTCGATGTTTGCATTTCTCGTTTCCAGCCTGACCAGATTGGCGATCCCCCGGATCTGCAGCTCCGCGCTGTCCTCAATGGTGATCAGCCGCTCATCCTTCGGGATGAATTCCGCCAGCGCGTTCAGAAACGTGGTTTTTCCGCTTCCCGTCCCGCCGCTGATGAAGATGTTGTACCTCGCCTTCACCAGCGCTTCCAGGAACCGGCAGGCCTCAGGGGTGATGGAACCGGCTTCCACCAGCTGCCGGATCCCGATAGGCTTGTCCGGGAAACGCCGGATCGTCACTACCGGCCCGTTCAGCGCCACAGGATCCAGAACCACATTTACGCGGGCTCCGTTTTTCAGCCTGGCGTCCACGATGGGGGACGCTTCGTTCACCGTTCTGTTGCAGCCCGCCACGATCTGCTGGATCACATCCTGCAGCTTTTCCTTCGTCTCGAACCCTCCGGACCAGGGAAACAGCCGTCCTGACCGCTCCACGAAGATCCCTTCCATCCCGTTGATCATGATCTCCGTCACCTGCTCATCCTCCACAAGCTCCTGCAGGACATCCAGGCCTCTGAGCGCGGCAAAAAGCTCCTTTCCCATCCGTGCCCTTTCATGGATATCCAGCTTTCCGGCAAGCTGCCTGCCCCGCAGCTGCCGGGCGATCGCTTCCTGCAGTTCCTCATCCGGCAGTTCTCTGGTAAAATCCATGCCCTCCAGCAGCTGTGTGCGGATCCCTTCCCGGATCTTCTGATACTCTTCTTTCCTTTCCGCCACGGACTGTCATACCTCCTTTTCCTCTTTTCCCTTTCCCGGCCCTTCCGCCGTTCACGCCTTCAGATCTTCCTCGATCAGCTTCCGGACCAGATCCGCCAGCTCTCCTCTGGTCAGCCCCTCCAGCCCCTGCGGCAGCTGATGAAACAGCGGGAATCTGCACTTTTTCGTATTTTCCAGGATGTCCTCATGATCCAGGCAGGAAAGCAGCGCCTCATACTGTTCCTGCTTTGCCGCCGCAAAGCCGTCGTCCCTGACGATCGTATACACCCGGCTGCAGCGCTTCAGGATATCAAAAAGGCCGCTGATCACCTCTGACAGATCCAGGATCACATATTCATACAGACCGCTCTGCCCCAGCTCATCCAGGAGCGCCAGCCATTCCTCCTTCTCCACACACTGCAGATCCAGACAGGAAAAAGCGGGCGGGATATAGTCAAGGCCGTTCAGCTTCTGCGTCATGCCTTCCAGCCGGTAGGGAAATCTCCCGTCCCGGTTATGCAGAAAATAGATCAGATCGGACAGATCCGCCTGAAATTCCTGCCGCAGCATTTTGCCGAAGCCGGAAAAGCATTCAAAATTCAGATACAGCACTCGGTGTTTCCGGGCAAGAAGCTGCCCCAGAGTAAAAGAAAATGTGGTTTGAAGACACCGTCCTACCGGTGAATAGATGCCGATCAGCTTCATTCCTTCCCGCTCCCCCATACGGACCGCGGGAGGCAGAAGCCCCGTTTCGGAAGCCAGCTCCAGGATCTTTCTGACCACAGCCTCCACAGACTGATATTTATCGACCCACTGCTCTCCCGGAGGTCCTTCCCTTCCCTCCGCAAGAATGATCCGCTGTCCCGCTTCCCATCTTCCCGCATACCGCTCATAGAGCGGCTGGGAAACAAGAAGCACCGTTGCCTCGTTCTTCCCGGCAAACTGTTCCCAGGCTTCCCGCTCCGTAAAGATCCGGATCTCAAAGGGAAAATTCTCCCTTCCGCCGCTGCGGCTCAGATAATCCAGAAAGTGGCTGGCATAATCCTGTTCCTCGTCACATATCGCCAAAATCCTTTTTTTCAGATGAATTCCCCCTTTGCCGTCCAAAAACCCTTCTGTTCCGGCTCCTTTGCCCCATCCTTCAAGCACTCATGGAAAAAATCGATATCAAATGAAAGTATCAGAAAAACAGATGACAGAGATCCGAAATGGATCATCCGTGTTCAGAATCAGGCAGTCCCGCCTGGTGAAATGAAGTATATCCTATCTTTTTCTCCTTGTCCATAGCGGACAAAGATTTTTTTCAATTTTGTAAATTATCGCCAACAAAATCTCCCGCCATTCCCAAAAAGGCCCTGAAAGCGGCATAAATACGGCATTCTTCCTGTCAAAAAGCGCCCTTTTCCCGCGTCCTCCCTCTGATATGCCTCATCATTCCCGCGTTCTCCTCCCGCTGCGCCTTTCCGCTCACGCCGCTTCACCCCAGCAGCCACGCGCTTATCTCGATCCCATACAGAAGCAGAGCTCCGGGCGCTCCCAGCGTGCCGCAGACAAGCAGGCTCACCGCTCCCACTCCCACCCGCACGGGAATTCCCCTCCCTTCCAGAAACGCGTTGACAAACCAGATGAGCAGCAGTCCCAGAACGGCACGCAGGATAAAATTCAGAAGAAGCTGTGTCCTGCTGCGCATGGCGGCCACAAGCAGGACCAGCAGACAGGCTGCGCCTATCATCATGATCCCCATGGTGTGATCCATCCCGTCCCCCCTTTTTTTCTGTACGCGGCGGCCCGAAGTCCGTCTTTTTGTCTCCTTACAGCTTATGTTTTCCGGAAACCGGTTATGCCATGTATATTTTCCCGCCGCAGGTAAATACTTAAGAACAGAACCTGCTGGCAAAATCCGGAAAGGAACGGGAACATGAGATTTCATTTCAGCCGCGGCTTCGTCTCTGAAACGGACAAGCCTCTCACTTACCAGGAAAGCCTGATGCTGGAGCTGCAAAAGACAAGATGTGAGCTGGAGGACGCTTACGCAGGATTTGACTATGTTACGGAACCGGATCTGATCGACTGCTATATTTATCAGCTGAATGCCGTCATGAAAAGATACCGCTATCTTCTGCAGCAGGCGTCAGAGCTCACCGCCGTGCGGCTTTCGCCCGAGGATCTGTCGCCGGAGAGCCTTCCGGAAACAGCCGTACCCCGCAGTTCTCCCGCAGTCGGCCCTGCTCCGGCCAAACAGACCGCAGCCGGATAGACCTCCGCCGGATAGGCGGCCGCCGGCCCCAAGCGCCGCGCAGAAAGAACGCCGTGCAGAAAGAACGCCGTGCAGACAGCCGAAACCGTCTGCGTGGCGCTCTTTCTTTCGGACGCAGGCCGGAAAGGATACTCTCCCTTCCCGCGTTCCGTTTTTTCACTTTTCAGAAAACAAAGATCACAGCGCTGGATGCCGGAAGGTCAAAGGTGATCCGGTACGGCCGGTAATCGCTGGGCTTCGCCGCTGCGCGGATGGAAGCCGGGATCGGCGATCCGTTTCCTCCGAACCTTTTATCGTCGCTGTTCAGAAGCAGCTTGTAGGTCTTTCTGCGCGGCACGCCCACACAGTACCCCGGCCTTGCCACAGGCGTCATGTTCAGAACGAACAGCAGGCTGTTCTTTCCGTCAGAGGACTTCCGGATGAAGCTGTAGGTGCTCCGTTCCGCGTCGTCCGCATTGATCCATTCAAAACCGCCCCAGTCATTGTCGATCTCATGCATGCACGGATATTTCCGGTAGATCCGCAGAAGCTCCTTCACATATTCCAGCATGCCCGCGTTCAGCTCGTCCTGCAGCATGTACCAGTCCAGCTCCCTGGCCTCGCTCCACTCCCGTTCCTGGGCGAATTCCTGTCCCATGAACAGAAGCTTCTTTCCCTCATGGCCAAACATATAGGCATAGCCCGCGCGCAGATTGGCATACTTGTCAACGCGGTAGCCCGGCATCTTGTTGACCATGGAACACTTCAGATGGACCACCTCGTCATGAGACAGAGGCAGGATATAATTCTCCGCATTATTGTAGCTCATGGCAAAGGTCATGGCATAATGATTGTTCTTGCGGAAATAGGGATCCAGCTTCATGTATTCGCAGAAATCATGCATCCAGCCCATGTTCCATTTATAGCTGAAATACAGGCCGCCCTTTTCGATCTCGCCCGTCACCAGAGGCCACGCGGTGGATTCCTCCGCGATTGTCATCACGCCCGGGAAGGCTCCCCGGATCACGGAATTGAGATGCTTGAAAAATTCAATGGCCTCCAGATTCTTGTTTCCGCCGTACTGATTCGGCAGCCATTCTCCGTCCTTTTTCCCGTAGTCCAGATAAAGCATGGAGGCCACCGCGTCCACCCTCAGACCGTCCACATGGAATTCCTTGATCCAGAAAAGTGCGTTGGCGATCAGGAAGTTCTTCACTTCGTTCATGCCGTAATTGAATATTTTCGTTCCCCAGTCCGGATGCTCTCCGCGCCTCGGATCCGGATGCTCATACAGAGCCTGTCCGTCAAACTCCGCCAGTCCATGCGCGTCTCTCGGGAAATGGGCGGGCACCCAGTCCAGGATAACGCCGATCTTATTGCGGTGCAGCGTATTCACCAGATAGGCAAAATCCTCCGGCGTTCCGTAGCGGGATGTGGGCGCGTAATACCCCGTCACCTGATACCCCCAGGAACCGTCAAAAGGATGCTCCGCGATGCCCATCAGCTCCACATGGGTGAATTTTACCTCCTTCAGATAGGCGACCAGTCTGTCCGCGAACTCGCGATAATTATAAAAACCGTCCTCCGTCCCGTCCGGATGCTTCATCCAGGAACCGATGTGGCATTCGTAGATCGCCATGGGCTCCTTATTCATATCCTTTTTGGCCCGTTCCTCCATCCACACGCTGTCGCTCCAGCGGATCCTGGACAGATCCGTCGTGATGGAAGCGGTGCCCGGTCTCAGCTCCGCATGATTGGCAAAGGGATCCGCCTTGTACAGCTTCCGCCCATCCTGCGTGGTGATCAGGAATTTATACATCTCCCCGCAGCCAACGCCCGGAATAAACAGCTCATAGATCCCGCCGGGCCCCTTTCTCTTCATCTCGTCCTTCGACTCATCCCAGCCGTTGAAGCTTCCCGTCACATGAACCTGCGCGGCATGGGGAGCCCAGACTGCGAAATAGGTTCCCTTTTTTCCCCTCTCCACGGAAGGATGCGCGCCGAGCTTTTTGTAGATATCATAATGCGTTCCCTGGGCAAACAGATACTCATCTGCCTCAGAAATAAAAACCTTCTCCCCCTTTTTTCGATTTGCCGTACCTGCCATCTCTGCCTCCCTTCTCACCGCAGCGGGCGCCCCTGTCCTGCCGCGGCACACCTCATCTTATATGAAATCCCCTTCATGCAGGATGATCATATCATTCTCGTCATATCTGCGGGAAAGCAGCACATCGATCAGGTGCTTCGGCGTCTTCCTTTCCGCATGATCGATCGCTTCATCCACGATTTCCCGCACATCCGCCACCGTTACGATATGGTCGCTGGTCTGCATGTCCTCGATCCGCGTATGCAGAGCGAGTCTCCCCAGCTCATCAACCGCGTATTCCTGCATCCTCGCATACTGACAGCCATAGGCGACCAGCGTGCTGTTGTCCAGCGCCTCCACATCAAATCTCGCGTTAAAGAAGGCCTCCATCTCCGGATTCTCCTCCAGCAGCTTTCGGATCCTGCGCTTCGTATCCATCAGGATGACCAGCACCGCCCATCTTTCCTGGTTCAGAGCCTGCATGAGCCTTCCGGCGCATTCCTCGTCCATCTCCCCGGCCTTCTCCACCATCAGGACTCCTCCGGCCAGCTTTTCCACCAGGCCGGAAAGCGGTTTTCTGCTGCCGTTCAGCGCGCCTCCGGTAACTTTGGCTGCCTTTCCGGAAAAATCAGGCTCCTTCGCTTTCAGATCCTTCACCACATTTTTGGCCAGCACCAGCGTATCCGATCCGGGTTCTCCCGTAATGATCAGATTTCCGGTATATGCGGCAAGACTGACCTGATCCAGAGCGCAGACCAGCCGCTTCATCGCCCCCTTTGTCGGCACAAAGGAAGCAAACAGTCTCTTTTCCGCTCCTGTCAGACTGCGTTCTCCGAAGGCCTCAGCCTCTCTCTGCCGCTCCGCGGGACGCGCCTTTTTCTGCGGCTTCCGTCCTGCGCTCTGATTCCGCTGCGCTTCTCTTTCTTCCCTCTCCGTCTGTCCGGCTTCCGGTCCCCTGGGTACTCTTCTTTGCTCCGCCGGCCGCGCTTTTCTTTCTTCCAAAGCCGCAGCTGCAGGCTGTTCCTCCGCAGACGGCCTTATCTGCCGCGCGGCAGCCGGCTGTGCTGAAACGGCGGGCTGCTCCGCAATGACCGGCTGTTCCGAAACGGCGGGCTGTTCCAGAACGACCGGCTGTTCCGAAACGACAGGCCGCTCCGAAACGACGGGCCGAACCACAGCCGCCTCCGCAGCCCTCTCCTCAGACGATGCGGGCCGCACCGGAACCGCAGGCTCTGCTGCAGCGACAGGCTGCTCCAAAACGGCGGGCTGTTCCGGAACGACCGGCCGCACTTCAGCCGCCTCCGCAGGTCTCCCCTCAGATGCCGGTGCGGTCTGCGCCGGGACCGCAGACTCTGTTGAAATGACCGGCTGCGCCGAAACGGCGGGCTCTGCTGCAGCGGCCGGCTGCGCCGAAACGGCGGGCTCTGTTGCAGCGGCCGGCTGCGCCGAAACGGCAGGCTCTGCTGGAATAGCAGGTTGCACCGAAACGGCGGGCTCTGTTGCAGCGGCCGGCTGCGCCGCAGCGGCGGGCTCCGTTGCAATAGCAGGCTGCCCTTCCGTCACGCAGGCGCGTTCCTGCGCCGCAGCGGCGGCCGCCTTCATCGCATTCTGCACCTCTTCCGCCGCCCAGATCTTTGTATGCGCGGAAATCACACTTTCCGCCTGCCGGCTGCGTTCCCGGTCTCTGCGGTCCACAGGGATCCTCTCTTCCTTCTGCAGACGTTCCAGAACGCCTTTCCTCGACGTCTCGTCAAAGTCCCGGAAAAGTCCTCCCGTCTGTTCCAGTATACGCTGCTGGATCTCCTGCCTGTGCTTCTCCTCGTTTTCGCGCTTCACCCTTTCCCAGCTGCGCATGATATCATTCAGATTCATCTGACCGGTGATCTGCCTTTCCACCGGCTGTTCATCCGGAACCACCATGCTGATCTGTCCGTCATATTCCTGGGAAAGATAATTATCATAATTCTTCCGGTCAGGGCCCTCCCCGGGCTCCGCAGAAGGGTACCCCGCGGCCCCCGGAACCGGCTGTTTCCCCGGCATCGCTTCCGGAACCGGCCCGCGCCCGGGCTCCGGAGCATCCTGTCCTGCGGCACTCCGCTCTGCCTCAGTCCGCGCCGCAGCCATCTGCGCTGCCTGGCTCTGTCCCATATCCCTCTGCCGGGAGTATTCCTGCACAGCCCCGGGACGCTCCTCCGCCTGTCCCGCAGAAGCCGCCGCACGCCCTTCCTGCATCAGCTCCTTCATGCTGGCGGCCAGCTCCTTCTGCAGATTGACGGTATTATATTTTCCCACATCCATGGTCTTTACCCGGATGTCCATTTCCTGTCTGCCGGGACCCGCCTCTCTCTGCCCGTCCCCTGCCGCAGCGTCCTTTTCCGGCTCTTCATAGACCCGCAGTCCCTGCCGCCGCATCATATAGGCGTCAAACTTCTTCTGCTGGGAAGGGGTCAGCGGCTGATGGAGCGTTTTCAGCTCCATGGCCTTCATCACATATTTTCCCTCGCCGAACCAGAGGATCAGCTCATCGCATTCCTCCACGCATTTGGTCGCAAGGCCCACCCTGTGATACAGATACGCCAGCTCATAGGCCCATTTCTCGCGGTAATCCTTCTTTTTCAGCTCCTCCAGTACGGCGATGCGCTCTTCCAGCCCCACATTCTGCGCTTCATAAAGCTTGTACTGAAGAACATATCTTCCGCTGTCGTTCGGCGCAACCTGTTCAAAATCCTTGTAATATTCCACCGCGCCGACCACATCTCCCATCCGGATCGCCAGATCGCAGAGGGAATAAAGGATCATCCTTCCGGAAGGATGGCGCTCGTTTGCCATTTCCAGCAGAAGCTTTGCATCGTCAAATCTGCGGTTCACCTTATATACGTCGCTGACCGTGCAGAGCATCATGACGCTCTTCACTCTCGTCCAGTCGATCGTATCCGCCACCCTGGCGGCCTCCGCGTATTTTTTCTGGGAGATCAGCGTTTTGATCTCCTCAGCCCGTATCTTATATTCATATTTATCCAAGGGTGTCACCTCTGTCGTAAACTGATCTTCCGGCCTGTCCCGGATCTGTCCGGTCCGCGGCCGGACAGCCTGAACTGCTGCGCCTGTTACATCTTTTTAAGTTTACCATAGCGGCGTAGTATTGTCAAAGTCAAACGGGCAGCGCGAACGTCCGGAAACAGGATTTTTCCGCCCCATTTCAAACGTTTAGACGATCATGTTTTTTCGTTTCTTTCCACAGAAAAAAACGGCCGTCCCTCCGGGGAGGAAAAGCCGTTTTCACGCCGTTTTTTTATCCGGGATCCGTCTTATTATGATCAGTAATCCACGGTTTCCAGATATTTCATATAACTTACGACCATCAGGGCGATCTTGAAGGTAAGCGCGTCATCAAATACGCGGATATCCAGGCCCGTGCTCTTCTGCAGCTTCTCGATCCGGTACACCAGCGTATTCCTGTGGATGAAAAGCTGCCTGGAGGTCTCGGAAACATTCAGGTTATTCTCAAAGAACTTGTTGATCGTGGTGAGCGTCTCCTCCTCCATATCATAGGGAACATTGTCGCCGAAGATCTCCTCGATGAAGATCTTGCAGAGATTGACCGGAAGCTGATAGATCAGACGGCCGATGCCAAGCCTTGCATAAGCGATGACGTTCTTCTCCGCATAAAAGATCTTTCCCACATCCAGGGCCATCTTCGCCTCTTTATAGGATTTGGACACCTCTCTCAGCTCTCCCACGACCGTACCGTAAGCGACACGGACATTCATCATGGCCTCGCTGTTCATCATGTCCACGATCATATCCGCCGTCTTTTCGATGGTCTCCATATCATCCGCATGGTCAAGCGC
>CALWGL010000022.1 GCA_944380025.1 uncultured Lachnospiraceae bacterium | reverse complement strand
CCGCAGTCGATGCAGACGCAGATCACTTCATAATCAAAATTTTCCTTCAGCCACGGGATGATCGCCGTGGTATCCAGTCCGCCGGAATAGGCGAGAATGACTTTTTCTTTCATTGGTATCTGTTCCTCCATATTTCTCCGTTTGGCCGCAGGCGCGGCCCTTGACTCTCAACTACTATACAACAAAATCCTTTGTATTGCAAGTGAAAAAATATGCACAGAATATGCTTTGTTTTGGTGAATTATACAGAAAATGAAAAAAGTATTGCATAATATGCATGATAGAAGTATAATTATGCGAAGTGGTAAAGGAATGGCCCAAGATGAGGATTGTCAGAGGACTTTTTTCCTATTATACTGGAAAGGGTCTGAGCCCGGCTGGATCGGTCCGAACGCGGGCCGCATGGAAGCGGGCGATCGTGCCATCGAACGCGGGCTGCCGGGAAGCGGAGGATCTGGCATTGAAAGCGGGCCGCCGGGAAGCAGAGGATCTGGCATCGAAAGCGGAAGGCGCCATGGAATTGGAATTTGTAATTGTAATAAGGAAAGGAAGGATAAACGGATGATAAAGGCGGGAATTATCGGAGCTACAGGCTACGCGGGCGGCGAGCTGGTCAGACTGCTGCTTGCGCATCCACAGGCGGAGATCGTCTGGTACGGCTCCAGAAGCTATATCGATCAGAAATATGCGGACGTGTACCGGAACATGTTTGAACTGGTGGACGCCTCCTGCATGGACGATAATATGGAAGCGCTGGCAAAGAAGGCTGACGTGATCTTCACGGCCACGCCTCAGGGCCTGTGCGCTTCGCTGGTGAATGACGAGATCCTTTCCGGGACGAAGATCGTGGATCTGAGCGCGGACTTCCGGCTGAAGGATGTGGCGGTGTATGAAAAATGGTACGGCATCACCCACGCGGCTCCGCAGTATCTGCCGGAAGCGGTCTACGGGCTCTGCGAGATCAACCGGGAAGCTGTGAAGGGCGCGCGCCTGGTGGCGAATCCGGGCTGTTATCCCACCTGCTCCACCCTGTCCGTTTATCCGCTGATAAAGGAAGGGCTGATCGAGCCCTCCACCCTCATCATCGACGCCAAGAGCGGAACCTCCGGCGCGGGCAGGGGGGCGAAGGTGAACAACCTGTTCTGCGAGGTGAACGAAAACATCAAGGCCTACGGAGTGGCGTCCCACAGACATACGCCGGAGATCGAAGAGCAGCTTTCCCTGGCGGCGGGCGGGCCGGTGCTTCTGAATTTCACCCCTCATCTGGTGCCCATGAACCGGGGGATCCTGATCACCGCCTACGCCTCCTTAAAGAAAAAGGACGGACGCCTTCCTTCTTCCGAAGAAGTGCGCGCAGCCTATGAAAAGTATTATGCTTCCGAACGTTTCGTCCGCGTCCTGCCCGCCGGCGTCTGCCCGGAGACCCGCTGGGTGGAGGGCAGCAACTATGTGGACGTGAATTTCGTCATCGACGAGCGCACCGGGCGCGTCATCATGATGGGAGCCATGGACAACCTGGTAAAGGGCGCGGCGGGGCAGGCCGTGCAGAACATGAACCTCATGTTCGGCCTTCCCGAGGAGATGGGGCTTACGCTGGTCCCTCTGTTCCCGTAAGCCTGTGTGCAGAGAGGAACGAGGAGGAGAACAGGGATGAAAGGGGAACTGAGTCCGTCCCGCATTTCGAATGCGGCGGGTTATGAGCGGGCAGTCCATGAGCGGACAGTTCATGAGCGGGCAGTTCATGAGCAGGCGGTTTATGAGCAGGCAGCCTATGAGAGGGCAGTCCATGAGCAGGCGGTTCATGAGCAGACAGCTTATGAGCGGGTGGTTCATGAATTCGCCCCGGTGTATGACGGCGCTTCCCGGATCCTGATCCTGGGAACCTTTCCTTCGGTAAGATCCCGGGAGCAGCACTTTTATTACGGCCACCCGCAGAACCGGTTCTGGAAGGTGCTTGCGGCGCTTCTGAAAACCGAAACGCCCGGGACCATCCCGGAAAAAACCCGTTTTCTTCTGGAAAACAGGATCGCCGTCTGGGATGTGATCGCTTCCTGCGAGATCGTGGGCTCCAGCGACAGCTCCATCCGTAAGGTGCAGGCGAACGACATCGCAGGACTTTTGCAGAACAGCCGGATCAGCGCCGTTTATGCCAACGGCTCCGCGGCGGCCCGCCTTTACCGGAAATACTGTCTGCCCTCTGCCGGAACAGAAGCGGTCTGCCTGCCTTCCACCAGCCCGGCTAACGCGGCCTGGAGCCTTCCGCGGTTGACAGAGGCCTGGCGGGTGATCCTGCCGGAGCTGTCGGAACAGGATGATCCTGGACGGTCGGAACAGGACGCGCCTGGGCGGTTCGATTGATGGATGCGCTGCAGAGACCCGGTCGGACGCTGGCGGGGCGGTTCGGCTGACCAGATGCAGACGGGGGCGGCTGATCAGACGCTGCCGGGGTGGGCGATTGCTCAGACCATCGGGGCGGCCCGGGCAGACTCCTCAGGGACGGTTAAAAAAATGAAATTTGTATTCTGTAACTGTATGAAAAATGGTCCGGTACGGTTCAAAATAAAAGTTTTGGAGTTTTTGCCGTAGGATTTTGCTGCCCTGTACGGTAGAAAATGGAATTTGGGGCTTTCTGACCGTAGTCGGACGGATTTTTCCCTTTTTCGGGAAAGACGACAAAGACAGAAGCAGTCAGGAGCCGGGGCCCCGCGCCTGCCGGCCGGGCGGCAGGCAGGAACCCGCAGCCGCACAGCAGTCCGAAACGCACGGCAGTCCGCAGCCGCATGCGGCGCGGGATTGACAGGCGCGCCGCAGAGGCGTAAACTGCAAGGGATCTTTCAGAAAACAGAAAAGAAAAGAGCCGCCTCGCGGCGGCGGAAACCGAGGAAACGAACATGCTTCGCAAGATGACGATCGAGGATTATGAAAATGTGAGCGCGCTGTGGCATAAGATCAAGGGCTTTTCCATCCGCAGCATCGATGATTCCAGGGAAGGGGTGGAGCGCTTCCTGAGACGAAACCCGGATACCAGTGTGGTCGCCATTGAGGACGGCAGAGTGGTGGGCGCGATCCTGTGCGGCCACGACGGCAGGAGAGGGTGCCTGTATCATGTGTGCGTGGATCCGGAGTACCGGATGCGCGGCATCGGAAAGTCCATGGTGGTGTTCTGCATGAATGCTCTGAAGCAGGAGAATATCAGCAAGGTGTCTCTCATTGCCTTTACCAGAAACGATATCGGAAACATGTTCTGGAAGACCATCGGCTGGACGAAGCGGGAGGATCTGAATTATTACGATTTTGTCCTGAATGAAAAAAATATCGAGCGGTTCAATGAATAATGGAATGCTGCCCTGCCGGGCAGCGGAAAAAGGAGTAGATATGAAGCACATCACAGGCGGGGTGACCGCGGCGAAGGGATTTGAAGCGGCCGGCGTCCAGGCGCGGGTCAAATATCAGAACAGAAAGGACATGGCGATGGTGTTCAGCCGCACGCCATGCCGGGCGGCGGGAGTGTTCACCAGCAACGTGGTGAAGGCGGCGCCGGTGATCTGGGACCGGGAGATCGTGGAAAAGAAAGCTGCGATCCATGCGGTGGTGGCCAATTCCGGGATCGCCAACGCATGTACGGGAGAGCAGGGAAGACAGTATTGCAGACAGACCGCGCAGGCTGCGGCAGAAGCGCTTGGGATTCCGGAGGATTCTGTCCTGGTGGCATCCACAGGCGTGATCGGGATGCAGCTTCCCATGGACCGGATCACGGAGGGCGTGAAGGCGCTGGCGGGAGTGCTTTCCGATACGGAGGACGCAGGCCGGGAGGCAGCGGAAGCCATCATGACCACTGACACCCATTCCAAACAGGCAGCGGTCACCGTGGAGCTTTCCGGAAAGACGGTCACCGTCGGCGGCATGGCCAAGGGGAGCGGCATGATCCATCCCAATATGTGTACCATGCTCGCTTTTGTGACCACGGACGCGGCGATTTCCGAAGACCTTCTGCAGGAGGCGCTGCGGGCGGATGTGACGGACACCTTCAACATGATCTCCGTGGACGGGGATATGTCCACCAATGACACCCTGCTGGCGCTGGCAAACGGCTGTGCGGGCAATCCTGAGATTACGGAAAAAAATGAAGACTACCGCCTTTTCTGCGAGGCCCTTCATGAGGTGAACGTGACGCTTGCGAAAATGCTGGCCGGGGACGGAGAGGGGGCTACGGCCCTGTTTGAGTGTCATGTGATCCATGCGGACACAAAGGAGAACGCCCGGACGCTGGCGAAGTCCGTCATCTGCTCCAGCCTGACCAAGGCGGCCATCTTCGGCCATGACGCCAACTGCGGACGGATCCTCTGCGCGCTCGGATATTCCGGCGTGCAGTTTGATCCGGAAGCCATCGAGCTTTTCATCGAAAGCGAAGCAGGCCGGCTTCTGGTCTATCAGAACGGAAGCGCGGCGGATTACAGCGAGGAAGAAGCCACCCGCATCCTGTCCTGCCCGGAGGTCACGGCTCTGGTGGATATGAAGACGGGAGAGGCGGAGGCGACAGCCTGGGGCTGCGACCTTTCCTATGACTATGTGAAGATCAACGCGGATTACCGGTCCTGAGCGCGAAAAGAGAGGCGCAGTCCTGAAAAACGGCAGTCCTGAGCAGGGCTCTGAAAAAGCGCGCGGCAAAAAGCCGCAGGACGAAAAGACCGGGTAAAAAGCATGCCGCAGAGCGCGGCGGAAGGAAACGGATATGGAACAGAGGGAAATGGATCAGGTGATGCAGAAAGCGTCGGTGCTTATCGAGGCGCTTCCCTACATCCAGAAATTCAACAGGAAGATCATCGTGGTAAAATACGGCGGCAGCGCCATGAGCAATGAGGAGCTGCAGAAAAATGTGATCAAGGACGTGACCCTTTTAAAGCTGGTCGGCTTCAAGCCCATCATCGTGCACGGCGGCGGGAAGGCCATCAGCCGCTGGGTGGAAAAGGTGGGGAAGGAACCCGCTTTCGTCAACGGGCTGCGGGTCACGGATGAGGAGACCATGGAGATCGCGGAGATGGTCCTTGGCCGGGTCAACAAGAATCTGGTGACCATGGTGGAGGAACTGGGCGTGAAGGCCGTCGGCATCAGCGGCAAGGACGGCGGTCTCCTGAGAGTGGAAAAGAAGTATTCGGACGGAAAGGACATCGGTTTTGTGGGAAACATCACCCAGGTGGACCCCAAGGTGATCTATGACCTTCTGGAAAAGGATTTTCTGCCCATCGTCGCGCCCATCGGCCTGGATGAGCATTTTCAGACCTACAATATCAACGCGGATGACGCGGCCTGCGCCATCGCGAAGGCGGTGGGCGCAGACAAGCTGGTATTCCTGACGGATATCGAGGGGCTGTACCGGGATATTAACGACAAATCCACCTTTATCTCCAGACTGACGGCCAGCCAGGCGGAGGAGCTGATCGCCGGCGGCGTGATCGGGGGCGGCATGCTTCCCAAGCTTGGAAACTGCACCTCCGCCATCAGAAACGGCGTCAACCGGGTGCATATCCTGGACGGACGGATCCCCCACTGCATGCTGCTGGAGATCTTCACCAATCAGGGAATCGGAACGGCCATCATTCAGGACGGAGATACCTGACGGGACGATGCGCCTGACAGGACGGAGATACCTGAGTCAGAAAAAAAGGAGCAGACGGGCATGAGCGAACAGATGAAGCAGTATATAGACGAGGCGGAGGCAGCGCTGCTGCATACCTACAACCGGTATCAGGTGGTGCTGGATCATGGCGACGGCGTGCATCTTTACGACACGGACGGAAAGCGCTATCTGGATTTCGTGGCTGGCATCGCGGTGTTTGCGCTTGGCTATAACAACCGGGAATACAACGATGCGCTGAAGGCGCAGATCGATAAGGTGATCCATACCTCCAACTATTATTACAACGTGCCTGCCATCGAGGCGGCAAAATGCATCAAAAAGGCTTCCGGCATGGACCGGGTGTTTTTTACCAACAGCGGAGCGGAGGCCGTTGAGGGCGCGCTGAAGGCGGCCAGAAAATATGCGTACCTGAAGGACGGGCGCACGGATCATGAGATCATCGCCATGAACCATTCCTTCCACGGAAGGACCTTCGGGGCGCTTTCCGTAACCGGAAATCCCCATTACCGGGAGGCGTTCGAGCCCATGATCGGAAATATCCGGTTTGCGGAGATGAACGATTTTGACAGCGTGATGGAACAGGTGAACGACCGTACCTGCGCCGTCATTCTGGAAACCGTGCAGGGCGAGGGCGGCATCCATCCCGCGGACGGAGAATTTTTAAAGAAGCTGCGCGCGCTCTGTGACGAGCGGGATATCCTGCTGATCCTGGACGAGATCCAGTGCGGCATGGGACGGACCGGAACCATGTTCGCCTGGCAGCGTTATGGCGTGAAGCCGGACATCATGACCATGGCAAAGGCTCTGGGCTGCGGCGTGCCGGTGGGAGCGTTCGCGATGACGGAGAAGGTGGGGGCCCATTCCCTGACAAGCGGGGACCACGGCACCACCTACGGAGGCAATCCGCTGGCCGGGGCTGCCGTCTGCAAGGTGTTCGAGCTGTTTGAAAAGGAGCACATCCTGGAAAATGTAAACCGGGTGGGAGATTATCTGGGAGAAAAGCTGGAGAAGCTGGCGCAGAGCTATGATTTCATCGAGGAAAGCCGGGGAATCGGCCTGCTCAGAGGCCTTGCCTGCTCCATTCCCGTGGGGGACATCATCAGCCGTGCGCTGGAGAAGGGACTGATCCTCATCAACGCGGGGAGCAATATCATCCGTTTCGTTCCGCCTCTTGTGATTTCGGAAGGGGATGTGGATGAAATGATCCGTATCCTCACGGAATGTCTGGATGAAACGGTATAAGGAGAACTGCATGAAGAAAAAGGAAACAAAGGAAAAACACAGCCGCAGATTTTCTCTGCCCTCCAGGATTCTTGCCGTGGCCGCCGTTCTTGCGGCCGCGGCGCTTCTGCTTTATTTCGGGATCGGGAGCGACCGGCTGGCGAACCTGGCTCCGATCCCGGATAACGCGCTGGTGGATAAGCCGACGCTCAATCTGTGGTATACCGACGAAACCCTTTCGGACTTTCTGGCCGCCGCGGCTCTGGATTTTTCGGAAGACAGCGAGGTGCGCGTGATCCCCAGACTGGTATCCGGGCTGGAATATCTGGAAAGCATCAACGAAGCCTCCCTGACCACCAGCATGATCCCGGACGTCTATATCATCGGAAACGACAGCCTGGAAAAAGCGTGGCTGTCCGGACTCGCCGCGGAGATCCGGGATGAGGAGGGCTATGTTTCGGAGGAAAATTTTCCGGAAACGGCGCTTTCCGCCGTGACCTGCGAGGGACACCGGATCGGCTATCCTTTTTACTATGAGACCAGCGCGCTGGTCTATAATCTGACCTATCTGGAAGAAGCCGCCGCTGACCAGCTGCAGGCGGAGGCGGACGCCATCGCCGGACAGGAAGCCATGGCGGCTCTGGATGAAAACGGGGAGCCTCCTGCGGCGGAAGGGGAGATTCCTTCGGAAGGACAGACACCCTCCTCCGAAGCGCAGCTTACGGAAAGAACACAGGAGCTGGTCCCGCAGACCATCGAGGACATCCTGGCCTTTGCGGACGGCTATAACGCGCCGGAGCAGGTGGAGGCTGTCTTTTCCTGGGACGTTTCGGACGTTTTTTACAACTATTTTTTCCTGGGAAATTATGTGAACGTGGGCGGCCGGGACGGAGACGATGAAACGCAGATCGATATTTACAATCTGGACGCCATCCGATGCCTGGAGGCCTATCAGGAGCTGACGCAGTATTTTTCCATCGACCCGGAGGAGGTCAGCTATGAATCCGTGGCCCAGGATTTTCTGGATGGAAAGCTGGTGTTTACCATTGCGACCACGGATATGGTCTCCCGTCTGGAGCAGGCGTCGGCAGATGGCAGCTTCCCTTACGCCTGGGGCGTCGCGCGCGTCCCGGATATTGACGGCGAGCTGATCACCCGGAGTCTTTCCGTGACCAGTGCCGTCGTGGTAAACGGCTACAGTGAAAAAAAAGATACGGCCAACGCGTTCGCCCGTTATCTGACGCAGACAGCGGCGCAGAAGCTCTATGAAAGCACGGGAAAGCTGCCGGCGGATACCGGCATCGCCCTTCCGTGCGAACAGGCGGAGATGTTCGCCCAGGAATACGCGGCGTCGGTGCCCATCCCCAAGATGATGGCCACCAGCAATTACTGGGTGCAGATGGAGATCGCCTTTACCCGCGCCTGGAACGGCGAGGAGGTTTCCGCCGTGCTGCAGGAGATTTCCGAACAGATCATGACTCAGGTGACAGGGGAAAGCTATACGGAAGAATACATTCAGCCGCCGCAGGAGGAGACGGAGAGCAGCTCCCCTGTGGAATAGGATTTCGGATTTCCGGACAGAATAGAGACAAGAACATTCTGGAAGGAAAGGCGGAACGAATTTTATGTGGGGTCTGATCATTGCGCTCCTGTCCGGCGCGCTGATGAGCGTGCAGGGAGTTTTCAACACACAGGTGACAAAGGCGTCCGGCATCTGGGCGGCAGGCTGCTTCGTGCAGCTTTCCGCCCTGCTTGTCAGCCTGGCGGCCTGGGCCGTATCGGAGAGAAGCCCCTTTTCGGCGGTCCTTCAGGTACAGCCCAGATACATGCTGCTGGGCGGCGCCATCGGGGCCTTCATCACCTATACCGTGATCAAAAGCATGGACATGCTCGGGCCCGCCCGGGCGGTCATGCTCATCGTGGTGGCGCAGCTTCTGGTGGCCTATCTGATCGAGCTGTTCGGCATGTTCGGCGTGGAGAAGGCCGCCTGGGACTGGCGGAAGGCCGTCGGAATGGCGTTTGCCATCGCGGGGATCGTGGTGTTCAAGTGGGAGCCGGGAAAGTGACGGAGAAACAGATGCAGGAGAGCGGATCCTGTATCCGTGCGGCTATCCGGCGATCCGCTGAATGAAAGGAAAGGCAGGCACACGGAGTTTCGAAAGAATAAAACAGGACAGCAAAAGGCAGCTGTCCTTTCAGTCTGTGAAAAATAAAAACACCACCGTATCGCTATCGCGGCTGATACGGTGGTGTCAGGTTCAATTTAACTTCCGGCGCTGCTGCCGGGCATTTGCGGAAGCGCAGCCGTCAGGCCTTTGCCGAAGCGTCGCTGTCAGCCTGCCCGGACAGGGTCAGGGAGACGGTCTTTTCCGCATAGGCGCTGTCGGTGATGCTCTGTACGGTCAGATTTACGGTCTGGCCAGCCTTATAATACTGAAGCAGCTCCTGCAGCTGGGATACATCCGTTACGCTGCGGCCGTCCAGGGCGGTGATCACGTCGCCGCGGCGGAGTCCGGCTGCCTGCGCGCCGCTGCCTTCCGTCACATCAGATACATAGACGCCGGTGGGGATGCCGTAGGCTTCCGTCACGCTGGCGGGAACGGTGGCAGCTGTGATGCCCAGGGTGCCGCGCTCATTTTCCGCTGCCTTTGTCAGCGTGCTCTCATTCATCAGGGTGCTGATGATGGAGGAAGCTCTGGAGACCGGGATGGCGTAGCCCATGCCCTCTACCTCGGTGCTGGCAAGCTTTGCGGAGTTGATGCCGACGACCTCGCCCTTCATGTTGACCAGGGCGCCGCCGGAGTTGCCGGGGTTAATGGCCGCATCCGTCTGGATGTAGGAAGCGCTGCTCTGAACCGGTCTGCCGTCAGAGGAGGTTTCCGTGAGGGTACGGTTGGTGGCGCTTACGATGCCGGTGGTCACGGACTGACCGTAGCCCAGCGCGTTGCCGATGGCAACCACCTGCTCGCCCACTCTCAGATCATCGGAGCTTCCCAGCGTGGCGGGTTTGATCTGCGCCATGGTGTCTGCCGAGATGTTGGTCAGCGGAACGGCGATCACGGCCAGATCGTTTTCCGCGTCCGTGCCCTTCAGATTCGCTTCATAGGCCTGATTGTCAATGAAGGAAACCGTCAGGGTGTCCGCTCCTTCCACCACATGGTTGTTGGTGGCGATCAGAAGCTCGCTGTCGTTCTGTCCGATGATGATGCCGGAGCCCACGCTCTCCGTCTCCTGTGCCTGCGGCTGCATGCCGTAATAGCCGAACATGCTGAAATAGTTCTGTACCTCCTGTACGGAACGGTTGGTGATGGACACGATGGAGGGCATCACATAATCTGCCACATCCGCTACGCTCATTTCTCCGGAATCGGAGGCTGTGGCGGTCTGCAGCGTCTGGCTGCCGGCGGAAGCGCTGCTGTTCTGTGCCGGGCTGCCCGCCGACCCGCTGCCGGCGGAAGCGCTCTGCGCGCTTTCTTCTGTCTGCGCTGCGGTATATCCGGTGAGATAATTGACGCCCTGGAAGGTTCCCGCGGCTACGCCGCCGAACAGGACGGCGCTCAGCGTGATCGCTCCGATTTTCTTCGCTGTCCTTGCCGCTCTGCCGGAGGATTTCCGACGCTTCGGCGCGGACGGTTCCGGTGTGTGCAGACCGTTGTTTTCACTTCCCATATTCTGATTTCCCATGTAAGGGTTCTGACTGTAGTTGTTATAATATTCTGACATCAAAAAGATCTCCTTTCCTGATGCTGATAAGCTGTTTGCAGGCGCCGGCGCCGCCTCTTTTTATTTCGGCCCTGCCGGTTCGCCTTCCTTTGTTTCTATGCCTTGCAGTATAGAGGGAAATTGTGATGAAAAGGTTGTGATTGTGAGGAGCATTTGTGAAAAAAATAAGGAGAAAGTGTGAACGCCGCAGGATGAAAATCTGCAGCAGGGGCCCGGCAGACGGGAGGCTGTCATTATCGTTTTATTTCCAGGCAATAGAAGGACGGTCTGTCCGGATACCTTTTATCGGGAGTATTCCAGATCTCTGCTTCATCGATCTTACGGATCTGTTTTGCGGTAAGCTCATCCACGGAAACGGTCTGCCTGTGAATGACAGGTCTGTCTTCATATTCATAATAGTCTGTTAACCACACATGCCAGAGCTCTACGGATGCCGCATGCCGCAGGGCATCTTTGATATATGCGATCATTCGCTTTGCTCTGTCTTCTGTATAGCGCCATTCCAGCCAGACTCCGTTTTTCCTGTCGGTATAATCGGAAACATCCGGAAAGAAGCGCAGAGAAAAATTGTCCTCTGCGCCGTCGTCGCAGATCGTGCTGCTGTCAGGGTTTATTTCAAGGGGATGATCCGGAACGGGTATGACTTCCGTCAGGGGAAAATCCGAAGCAATAAATGTGCATACGCTCATGGTTTTTCACCGGCTTTCGATTTGCTCTTATTGTATTTAAAAACTGCGGACAATGCAACCATGAAAATCACTACGGTCAAAACCCCGGCTTTTCCGTTTGGGGGCTGCATATGGGCGGAGGGATTCTGCGGAAGGCTTTGCGAAATGTTTTTCAGCGAAAATCCGCACACCATTCCATCGGGATTCCCGTCCGTAAAAAATGTCTTCTGAAACGGCCTTGACAGCAGAAAATATAACTGTTATATTACATATAGAACAAGGAATTCTTCCGAAGAAGTCTGAACCAGGCGGACCCGGAATCTCATAGAAAAGAAGAATATATGAAACTTATCACAGAAAGATCGGTCCCGATACGGACTTTTCTGAAAAAGGAGTGAGAGCGTCATGGCAGCAAAAAGAGATTATTACGAGGTGCTGGGCGTTGACAGGAATGCGGACAGCGCGGCGATCAAAAAAGCATACAGAAAACTGGCGAAAAAATACCATCCCGATACGAATGCGGGAGATCCCCATGCGGAGCAGATGTTCAAGGAAGCGACGGAGGCCTATGAGGTGCTCAGCGATCCGGAGAAGAAGAAGCTTTACGACAGGTTCGGCCACGCGGCCTTCGACGGAAGCGCCCAGGGAGCCCAGGGAGGCTGGGGCGGCGCGGACGGAGCAGGAGGCTATCATGGTTTTGAGGGCTTCGGCACAGGAGGCTTTGGCGGTTTCGGTACAGGCGGCTTCGGTCAGGGCGGAGGCTTCGGAACAAATGGAGGCTTCGGCTCGGGCGATGGCTTCGGAACAAATGGCGGTTTTGGCGGCGCAGATGGAAACGGCGGCTACCGGGAATTCCATTTTGAAGGCGGAAATATGGACGATCTGTTCGGGGATATCTTCGGAGACATGTTCCGCGGAAAAGGCGGCGGTTTCAGCGGCTTTTCCGGACAGAGCGGACGGAGCGGAGGCTTTCATGACGGTTTTTCCGGCGGCGGGAAGAAGGGAGCGGACCTGCGCGCGCAGGTGACCGTCAGCTTCGATGAAGCGGCCTTCGGCTGCGATAAGGTGATACGCCTGCAGGGAGAGGACGGAAGGGTCCAGTCCCTGCAGGTGCATATCCCCGCGGGCATTGAATCCGGAAAGAGCATCCGCCTGAAGGGAAAGGGCGCTCCGGGAGCAGGCGGCGCGCAGGCCGGGGATCTGCTCCTCCAGGTAACGGTAGCGGAAAAGCCCGGCTTTGAACGGAAGGGCATGGACGTGTATACCACGGTTTCCATACCTTTTGCCACGGCTGTATTCGGCGGGGAGGTGAGGGTCCCCACCATCTCCGGCAGCGTGATCTGTAAGATCAGGGAAGGGACCCAGTCCGGCTCCCGGATCCGGCTGCGGGGGAAGGGGATCGTGTCCATGGCCGATCCGAATGTCCATGGAGACGAATATGTGACGGTGCAGATCCAGGTTCCCACCAATCTGAGCCGGGAGGCCAGACAGAAGCTGAAGGAATTTGAAGAGCTCTGCGGCGGCCATGCCGCAGGCAGAAGAAACCGCAATCCCGCGGCATAAGGCAGGCGGAAGAAACTTCGGCCCCGCGGCATAAGGCAGGCGGAAGAAACCGCGGCTCCGCGGCATAAGGCAGGCAGGCAAAACCGCGGCCCCGCGGCAGAAGAACGGGAAGAAAAAGCGGGAAAAGGGCGGCTTCTGCCGTCTTTTTCCGTGCCGTCCGGCGGGCGGATGAAAAAAAAGGAAAAAAAAAAAAGGATTTTTGGGAAAAACGCAGAATAATAAAATAGCGGGTTTGGGAAGCCGGAGCTTCCGGCTTTTCGCGGATCCATTCAATTGACCGGAAAGGAAACAGAACGCCTTTCCTTTTTTCGCCTTAAAAGTCCGCCGTAAGGTTCAGGGGCGGCTGCGGGAGAACGGCATATGACAACGATTCGGGAAAATCTGGAAAAGTGGGAAGAAGAGTATCTGAGTCCTTATGCGACGCTGAGCAAAAATTCTCTGGGAAGGCTGCGGGACGAGGAGCCCTGCGATATCCGTCCCGTGTTTCAGAGGGACCGGGACAGGATCCTTCACTGCAAGGCTTTCCGGCGGCTGAAGGATAAGACGCAGGTATTCCTTGCGCCGGAGGGCGATCATTACCGCACCCGGCTGACCCATACGCTGGAGGTCTCTCAGAACGCAAGGACCATTGCCAAGGCCCTGCGGCTGAACGAAGATCTGGCGGAGGCCATCGCTCTCGGCCATGATCTGGGGCATACGCCCTTCGGCCACGCGGGGGAGCGGGCGCTGGACCGGGTCTGCCCCTATGGCTTTGAGCACAGCGAGCAGAGCGTGCGCACGGTGGATGTGCTGGAGAAGGACGGCCAGGGACTGAACCTGACCTTTGAGGTGAGGGACGGCATCCGCAACCATCAGACCAAAGGAAATCCGGCTACGCTGGAGGGAAAGATCGTCCGCCTTTCCGACAAGATCGCCTATCTCCATCACGACTGCGACGACGCCGTCCGGGCGGGCATCCTGAAGGAAACGGATATTCCGCAGGACATCCGGGAAACGGTGGGGAGAACGACGGGAGAGAGGCTGGATCATTTTATCCATGACATCGTGACGAACAGCTCCGGGAAAAATGAGATCTGTATGTCTCCCGCAGTGGAAGAGGGCCTGAAAAAGCTGCGCGCTTTTCTGTATGTCAATGTGTATACCAATCCGTATGCCAAAAGCGAGGAGGGAAAGGCGGAGCTTCTGGTGGAAACGCTGTATGAGTATTATCTGCACCACCTGGATAAGATGTCCCCGGAGTACCGCATGCTCATGGAGCGGGGAGAGCCCAGGGAACGCGTGGTCTGCGACTACATAGGGGCGATGACGGACCGGTTTGCCATCGCCGTATACGAGGAGATCTATATTCCCAAATGCTGGCCGGTGAAATAGAAAGGTGTGAGACATGTGTATTATCCGGATGAAGTGATCGAGGAGGTCCGGTCGAGAAACGATATCGTCGACGTGATCTCCGGCTATGTCCGCCTGCAGAAAAAGGGAGCCAATTATTTCGGGCTGTGCCCTTTTCATAATGAAAAATCTCCTTCCTTTTCCGTCTCCCGCTCCAAGCAGATGTATTACTGCTTCGGCTGCGGAGCGGGCGGAAATGTGTTTACCTTTCTGATGGAATACGAAAACGATACCTTCCCGGAAGCGGTAAAGGCGCTGGCGGACCGGGCGGGGATCCGGCTGCCGGAGGCGGACGCGTCGGAGGAAGAAAAGAGGGAGCAGAGCAGGAGGAGCCGGCTTCTTGCCGTCAATAAGGAGGCGGCAAAATATTTTTATTTTCAGCTGCGCGCCAGACAGGGGGAGCAGGGACTTGCCTATCTGCGGGGGAGGAAGCTGACGGATGAGACGATCCACCGGTTCGGCCTTGGTTTTGCCAATAAGACGCCGGACGATCTGATCCGGTATCTGAAGAGCAGGGGCTTCCCGGAGGAACTGATCCGGGAGGCGGGGCTTGCCAATACGGATGAAAAGCACGGCATGTACGACAAGTTCTGGAACCGGGTGATGTTCCCCATTGAGGATATCAATCACCGTGTCATCGGCTTCGGCGGCCGGGTGATGGGAGACGGGAAGCCCAAGTACCTGAATTCCCCGGAAACTCCCGTTTTTGACAAGAGCCGGAATCTGTACGGCCTGAACTTTGCCCGGTCTTCGCGGAAGGGAAACATCATTCTCTGCGAAGGCTATATGGATGTGATCGCCATGCACCAGGCGGGCTTCGACCAGGCGGTGGCGTCTCTCGGGACCGCCTTTACGCCGGGACAGGCCGGGCTCCTGAAGCGGTACACGAAGGAGGTGCTCCTGTCCTACGACAGCGACGGCGCGGGCGTGAAAGCGGCGCTGCGGGCCATCGGGATCCTGAAGGAGGCGGGGCTTTCCGGCCGGGTGATCAGCCTGGAACCCTATAAGGATCCGGACGAATTCATCAAGAATCTGGGGGCGGAAGCCTTCCAGGAGCGGATCGATCATGCGGAGAACAGCTTTCTGTTTGAGATCCGCATGCTGGAAAGGGAATACGATCTGAACGATCCGGAGAAAAAGACGGAATTTTACCGTGCCGCGGCGAAGAAGCTCTGTGAATTCCCGGAAGAGCTGGAACGGGAAAATTATCTGCAGGCTGTGGCGGAAAGGTACCATATCGGTTATGACAGCCTGAGAAAGCTGGTTGCGGCCGCGGCCGCCTCAGGATATGTCCGTCCGGCAGAAAGGCCGAAGTCAGGCATTCAGAAAAAAAACGCGCCGGAGGACAATGTGAGGAAAACCCAGCGCATGCTGCTGACCTGGCTGGCGGAGGAGCCGCAGATCTATCCGAAGATCGCCGCCTTCCTTTCGCCGGAGGATTTTACGGAGGAGATCTACCGCAGGGCGGCGGAGAAGCTGTTTGAAAATCTCTCCCGGGGAGAGGTGAACGCGGCTTCCATCATCAGCATGTTCCCGGAGGAGAACGAGCAGAGGGAGGCGGCGGCCATTTTCAACACAAGTCTGCCGGAGCCGGAAACGAAGAAGGAAAAGGAGAAGGCCCTGCATGATATCCTGGTCTCGGTCAAACGGATCAGCTACGAGTACAACAGCAGGCGTCTGGGAAGCGATATCGAAGCGCTGAACCGCGCGATCGCGGGAAAGAAGGCGCTGGAAGAACTTAGCAAAACGCATATTTCCCTTGATTAAGGATAACAATAGTAACATGCGCAGGAAGGATGGACGGAAAGATGGGAAAAAAGACACAGGAAAAAGCGGAAGAAGGAAAGAAAACCACTCCCGTGGCTGAGATGACTCCGGAGGAGAGGGCTGCGGCAGAAGCGAAGTTCCTGGAGCGGGTGCGCGGCCTGATCACGGTCGCCAGAAAGAAAAAGAACATCCTGGAATACCAGGAGGTGAACGATTACTTCGCGGACATGAAGCTGAATGAGGAGCAGTTCGACAAGCTTCTGGAGCTTCTGGAGCAGAGCGGTGTGGATGTGCTGCGCATCACCGGAGAGGAGGATGATATCCCGGACGAAGAGCTTCTTCTGGCCGAAGAAGATGAAGTGGATATGGAGAATATCGACCTTTCCGTGCCGGACGGCGTGAGCATCGAGGATCCCGTGCGCATGTATCTGAAGGAGATCGGCAAGGTGCCGCTTCTGTCCGCGGATGAGGAGATCGAGCTGGCGCAGCGCATGGAGGACGGAGACGAGGATGCGAAGAAACGTCTGGCGGAGGCCAACCTGCGTCTGGTGGTCAGCATCGCCAAGCGTTATGTGGGCCGGGGCATGCTGTTTCTGGATCTGATCCAGGAAGGAAATCTGGGCCTGATCAAGGCCGTGGAAAAATTCGATTACCGCAAGGGCTACAAATTCTCCACCTATGCCACCTGGTGGATCCGTCAGGCCATTACCAGAGCCATCGCGGATCAGGCAAGGACCATCCGGATCCCCGTTCACATGGTGGAGACCATCAACAAGCTGATCCGCGTCAGCAGGCAGCTTCTGCAGGAGCTGGGAAGAGAGCCTTCCCCCGAAGAGATCGCGGAAGAGATGAACATGCCTGTGGAGCGGGTGAGGGAGATCCTGAAGATCTCTCAGGAGCCGGTTTCCCTGGAAACGCCCATCGGTGAAGAGGAAGACAGCCATCTGGGCGATTTCATCCAGGACGACAACGTGCCCGTTCCCGCGGACGCGGCGGCCTTTTCTCTGCTGAAGGAGCAGCTCAATGAGGTGCTGGGCACCCTGACGGAAAGGGAGCAGAAGGTGCTGCGCCTGCGTTTCGGGCTGGATGACGGCAGGGCCAGGACCCTGGAAGAAGTGGGAAAGGAATTCAACGTGACCCGTGAAAGGATCCGTCAGATCGAGGCGAAGGCGCTGCGGAAGCTCCGTCATCCCAGCCGCAGCCGCAAGCTGAAGGATTATCTGGACTGATGACAGGAAGAAAAGAAAAAACGGAGCTGTCAGAACGGCTTTTCATGTCCGCTTCCATGGTGGAGCGGGGCAGCGTTGCGGCCGATGTGGGCTGCGACCACGGTTTTACGTCGATTTGGCTGGTGCAGCAGGGGATCTGCCCTCATGTGCTCGCCATGGATGTGAATCCGGGTCCGCTGGAGCGGGCGGAGGAACATATCCGGGAGGCGGGGCTTTCCGCATACATAGAGACCCGTCTTTCCGACGGCCTTTCCGCCATGGAATGCCCGGACGGGAAGCCGGAGGCGGATACCCTGCTCATGGCCGGGATCGGCGGACGGCTTGCCTGCAGGCTCATGAAGGATGCGGAGGATAAGCTTCGCCGGATGCGCGCCGTCGTCGTGCAGCCTCAGTCGGAGCTTTCCTGTGTGCGCAGGACGCTCGCGGAGCTGGGATACCGGATCGTATCGGAGGATATGGTGAAGGAGGGCGGGAAATTTTATACCGCCATCCGGGCGGAGAATGCGGCTTTGGCTGCCGGCGCTCCTTTTTCGGCGGATATGCGGGAAAACAGGGGAGACCTTCCCGTTCCGGAAGGACTTTCCCTCTCGGAAAAGGAGTGGCAGACGGCGGGAGAACAGTATGGTTTCCTTCTGATCCGGAAAAGGCATCCTGTTCTGAGAGAGTATCTGGAAGACGTGCTTCGCAGGAACCATACGGCCCGGAGAGCGCTCCTCGCGGGAGCGGGTCTGAAAAGCGTAAGGGATCTGCCCGCGGAGGCCGGCCGCCGGGCCGGCTCCGGTCCGCCGGAGATGTCTGCCGTGCCGGCCGGCCCCGGTCTGTCGGAGATGTCTGCCGTGCCGGCCGGCTCCGGTCTGCCAGGGACGCCTGCCGTGCCGGACAGCTCCGGCATTCCGGAAAGAAGCCGCAGCCGGCTTCAGGAGCTGGAGGCGGAAGCTGCGCTCACGGCTGCGCTGAAGGCCTGGATGGAACGGCAGGAGGGCGGATGAAACAGCAGGGAAGCGGATAAGCAGCAAAAAGGAGACAGGATATGGTTAGGGTGACAGTGAACGGCATCTGCAGGCAGTACCGCTCTCCCGTGACCTACGGGCAGCTCGCGCAGGAGCATCAGAAGGATTACAGCCATAAGATCGTGCTGGCAGTCGCCAACAACAAGATCAAAGAGCTGAATAAAAATGTGACGAAGGATGTGACCGTATCGTTCCAGACCACGGCGGACCGGATCGGTCATGATACCTATGTGAGGAGCGCCTGCATGCTCATGCTGAAGGCCATCAGCGATACGGCAGGTTCTCCCCGGGAGGGGAGCGCCTCCGTGGAGTTTTCCATCGGCAAGGGGTATTTCTGCATGCCAAGGGGAGAACTGGCAGAGAGGATCCTTTACGTGGGAAAGGACGGAAGAGAGCAGATGGATCCTTCCTTTGTGGAGCGCGTAAAAGCGCGGATGCGGGAGATGGTCCGGGAAGATATCCCCATCATGAAGAAGGCCTGGCCCACGGATGAGGCGATCGAGCTGTTCGAAGCCCAGGGGATGGACGATAAGGCGCGGCTGTTCCGTTACAGAAGAGGCTCCTATGTGAACGTCTACTGCCTGGACGGCTATTATGATTACAATTACGGATACATGGTGCCTTCCACGGGCTATCTGGAGCATTTTGACCTGCTTCCCTACCGGGACGGCATGATGCTCATGCTGCCCGGCAGGCAGGAACCCGAGCGGGTGAGGCAGTTTGAGCCCAGAGAAAAGCTGTTTCAGGTGCTGGAGCGGACCAATGACTGGGGCGCTCAGATGGGCATCGAAACGGTGGCGGATCTGAATGACAAGATCTGCGGGGGAAACCTGGCGGAGCTGATCCTGGTCCAGGAGGCGCTGCAGGAGAGAAGGATCGGCGAGATCGCCAGCGATATCGCGGAGAGGGGCAATGTGAAGTTCGTCATGATCGCAGGGCCTTCCTCTTCCGGAAAGACCACTTTTTCCCATCGCCTCTCCATCCAGCTGAAGACCCATGGCCTGACTCCCCATCCCATCGCGGTGGACGACTATTTCGTGGACCGGACGAAAACGCCTCTGGATGAAGACGGCAACTATAATTTTGAGTGCCTGGAAGCCATTGACGTGGAAAAATTCAATCACGATATGTGCGCCCTTCTTGCCGGAGAACGCCTGGAGATGCCCCGCTTTAATTTCAAGACCGGACTGCGGGAATATAAGGGAGATTTCCTTCAGCTTGGGGCGGAGGATATCCTGGTGATCGAGGGGATCCACGGGCTGAACGACAGGCTGTCCCATTCCCTGCCGCTGGAAAGCAGATATAAGATCTACATCAGCGCTCTGACCAGCCTGAATGTGGATGCCCACAATCGGATCGCTACCACGGACGGGCGGCTGATCCGCCGGATGGTGCGGGATGCCAGGACCCGGGGTGCAAGCGCCACCCATACCCTGCAGATGTGGAATTCCGTCCGCCGCGGGGAAGAGGAAAATATTTTTCCCTTCCAGGAAAGCGCGGACGCCATGTTCAATTCCGCGCTGATCTATGAGCTTTCCGTGCTGAAGCAGTTCGCGGAGCCGCTCCTTTACAGCGTGGACCGGAACGCGCCGGAATATTTTGAGGCCAAGCGGCTTCTGAAGTTCCTGGAATATTTCCTCGGTGTCAGCAGTGAAAATATCCCTCAGAATTCCATCCTCAGAGAGTTCGTGGGAGGGAGCTGTTTTCTGGTGTAGAACGACCGCTGTTCGTGCCGGCGCCGGCCATTCGCCCCGTCCAGGAGATGAAATGGGGCTTGTCAGGGACGGCAGAAAAGGGTATATTATTAGGGAAGAAAATGAGGAGGATGAATGATCGCGGCCGTCCGTCCCCCATGCGGAGGGCGGCGGGTGAGGAAAGTCCGGGCTTCACAGGGCAGGATGCCGGATAACGTCCGGTGGAGGCGACTCCAAGGCCAGTGCAACAGAAATGTACCGCCCGCGGCTTCCCGGGAACGGGATCCCGCGTGGTAAGGGTGGAAAGGCAGAGTAAGAGACTACCGCCCGCCCGGCAACGGGCGGGGCACATGTAAACCCCATCCGAAGCAAGACCAGACAGAAAGCGACAGGCTTGCCCGGCCTGCTTTCAGGTAGGTCGCTTGAGACTGCCGGCAACGGCAGTCCTGGATAGATGATCATTCGCGACATAACCCGGCTTACAGTCCTGCTCATTTTCTTTTTTTCATGGAGAGCGAAAATGCAGCGAAAACAACATACGCCGCGCGCGGCGCGTCCCCTGGCAGAAAAAAAGAAAAGATGGCTGCTGGCAGGAGCTGCGGCGCTTTTTTTTATGCTCTGTACAGCGGGCTGCGGCGCAGCGCTGCCCGAAGAAAGAGCGGAAGAAGAAAATGTCCCGGCGGAAGCAGACCGGGAGAGCCTGAGCGGGCTGCGGGAGCAGACCGGACGGACACAGGCTGGCGGGGAACGGCAGAGCTTTCCGGTGCTGGAGGCGCTGGACGGGGAACGGGTGCAGGAAGCGAAGCGGATCACAGCCCGCTGCTGCGTCCGGCTGGACGTGGCGGGAGAAGAGGCGGAATATTATGGCAGCGGCGTGGTCTGGGACCAGAGAGACGGCAGGCTGATCCTTGCGACCGCAGGACATCTTCTGAGGGAGGGAGAGGTTTTGCGCGTCGTCTTTTATGACGGGACGGCCGTACCCGGAAGGACCATCGGCATCAGTTCATCGTTTGATGTGGGCTTTGTGGAGGCGGAGTGGGCAGAAACGCCTTCGGGGGCCGGAACAGGGACGGAAACGCCTGCGGAAGCAGGAACGGAAACGCCCGCTCTGGTCAG
Organism: uncultured Lachnospiraceae bacterium; assembly: GCA_944380025.1. GTDB lineage: Bacteria > Bacillota > Clostridia > Lachnospirales > Lachnospiraceae > Eisenbergiella. The sequence goes on along the minus strand of CALWGL010000022.1, from coordinate 2,436 downwards.
CCTGCATCAGCGCCGGTTCGACACGCTGGACGCTTACAGCCCGCTGTTTGTGATGGCCTCTGCGCCGGACGGCTGCGCGGACCTGATCCTGGACGCCTCGCTTCAGGAGCGGGCCTGGTACCGGGAGGAATTCGGCAGCGATGTGATGATCCTTTCCGGCAGCGCACAGCAGGGAGCTTCGGGCGCCGGCGTGTTCGACGGCTGCGGCAGCTTCGTTGGGCTGCTCCTTGGCGGAGCTGAGGAACAGATAGCCGTCCTTTCCATGGAGCAGGTCAATCAGGCCGGAGCGGAAGTGTACGGTTCGCTCCGTGAGACGGAGGACTATGGGAGGTGAGAGGCGGCAGGCCCGTGCGGATTCGTCCGTCACGGGCCCGCCGCTGTTTGCGGGAAGAAAGGCCTGCGCTCAGACGAACGTCGGGCTGGGTTGGTTCAGCCTTCGGCTGAACCGCAACAGGGCTGGATTTCTCCTCCTTTTCGGCAGTTGACAAGATCGGAAAAACAGGGCAAAATAAGAAGAGTGCCAAAAACAGATGTTTGTGCCTTTATATAGAGCCGTCTGCCGGCGGCGGAAAGGAAAGAGGAAAAAATGACAAAGATCGATATTGTATCAGGCTTTCTCGGAGCGGGAAAGACCACGCTGATCAAGAAGCTGTTAAAGGAGGCTCTGGCCGGGAGCCAGGTGGTCCTGATCGAAAATGAGTTCGGAGAGATCGGCATCGACGGCGGATTTCTGAAGGAATCCGGAATTGAGATCAAGGAAATGAATTCCGGCTGCATCTGCTGCTCTCTGGTGGGGGATTTCGGAACCTCCCTGAAGGAAGTGATGGAGACCTACCATCCGGACCGCATCCTGATCGAGCCCTCCGGCGTGGGCAAGCTTTCCGACGTGATGAAGGCGGTGGAAAATGTGGATATGGAGATCACCTTAAACAGCGCGGTTGCGGTGGTGGACGCTTCCAAGTGCAAAATGTACATGAAGAATTTCGGAGAATTTTTCATCAACCAGATCGAGCATGCGGGGACGATCATCCTGAGCAGAACGGACGTTGCCAGTCCGGAAAAGGTGCGGCAGGCCGTGGATCTGATCCGGGAGCACAACAGCAGGGCTGCCCTGATCACCACGCCCATCGCCCAGCTGGACGGAAAAGAGATCCTGGACACCATCGAGAACGGCTCCGAACTGGAGAAGGAGCTGATGCAGGAGGTGCTGGCGCACAGAGAAGAGGAGCACGATCATGAGCACTGCCATGATCACGGGCACCATCACCACCACGATCATGACGGAGAGGAGTGCTGCTGCGGCCATGAGCATGACCATGAACACCATCACGGCCACGATCATGACGAAGAAGAGTGTTGCTGCGGCCATGAGCATGACCACGAACACCATCACGGCCACGAGCACGGAGAGGAGTGCGGCTGCCATGATCATCACCATCATCACCATGCGGACGAGGTGTTCACCAGCTGGGGGATGGAGACGCCTGCATCCTATTCCAGAGAAAAGGTGGAGAACATCCTGAAGGCGCTGGAGGACGAGGAGAAATACGGCTTCGTGCTTCGGGCGAAGGGAATGGTGCCCGCCGGAGACGGCACATGGGTTTATTTTGATTATGTCCCGGAAGAGAGCAGCGTCCGGGAAGGAAAGCCCGATGTGACCGGAAAATTCTGCGTGATTGGCTCCAAACTGAAGGAGGACGCTCTGAAAGAGCTTTTCACCGCCTGATTTTTCATGGGGAGGCAAGCATATGAAACCTGTATATATCATCAACGGCTTCCTGGAAAGCGGGAAGACGGAATTTATCACCTATACGCTGGATCAGCCCTATTTTCAGATCAAGGGAAAGACGCTGATCGTGCTGTGCGAGGACGGGGAGAACGAATACGACCCCGCCCTTCTCAAAAGAAGCAATTCCGTGCTGGAGCCGGTGGAAGCCGAAGCGGATTTTACGCCGGAGCATCTGCTGGAATTTGAAAAAAAGCATAAGCCGGAGCGGATCATCATCGAGTACAACGGCATGTGGAATTTTAAAAATATGAAGCTGCCCTGGCACTGGCGGGTGGAGCAGCAGATCACCACGATCGACGCTTCCACCTTCGCCGCGTATTATACCAACATGAAATCCCTCCTGGCCGAAATGCTGCGGAAGTCGGAAATGATCATTTTCAACCGCTGCGACGGTCTGGATGAGCAGACGCTCGCCGCGTACCGCAGGAATGTGAAGGCGGTGAACCAGCAGGGGGAGATCATTTTCGAGGATCAGAACGGAGAGATCGACCAGATGTTTGAAGAGGATCTGCCCTTCGATCTGAATACGGATCCCATCGTGCTGGACGATATGGGCTACGGCGTCTGGTATATCGATTCCCTGGACAGGCTGGACCGGTATGTGGGAAAAAACATCCAGTTCACCGCCATGGTGATGAAGCCGGACG
>CALWGL010000021.1 GCA_944380025.1 uncultured Lachnospiraceae bacterium | reverse complement strand
GCCAACCTGGAAATGCTGCTGTCCCGTGCGGAAAGCTTTGAAAAGACCAGCTATTTCGGTCTGTTTCATTTCATCCGTTATATGGAGCAGGCGGAAAAATATGACATCGATTACGGTGAGGCCAGCCTGCAGGATGAAAATGCGGATACGGTGCGTATCATGAGCATCCATCGCTCCAAGGGGCTGGAATTCCCTGTCTGCTTCGTCTCCGGCCTGGGAAAGCGGTTCAACCTGCAGGACGCCGCAAAGCCCGTGATCGTGGACATGGATCTCGGGATCGGACTGGATCATGTGGACAGCGTTCTGCGTATGAAGCAGGGGACGTTAAAGAAGAGCGTGATGGCGGGAAAGCTGCAGCGGGACAGCCTGGGCGAGGAGCTTCGGATCCTGTATGTGGCCATGACCCGCGCCCAGGAGAAGCTGCTCCTCACCGGAAGCCTGAAGACGGAAGGCGCGGAAAAGCTGCAGGCGGAGGAGGCACGGCAGGAAGGCCTGGCAGAAAAGCGGAGGGAGGAATCTTCAGCCTGCATGCCGGGAGAGCCGGATGTTTTCAGGAAGGGCGGGCTTCTTCCCTATTTTCTCAGGGCAGGCGCGTCCTGTTATCTGGACTGGCTCCTGCCCGCCTGGCGACAGACCGGACAGAAGATTGGCCTTGCGGACGCCTCCCGGCTTCTTGCCGGACAGGTAAAGAAGGAACAGAGCCGGGAGGAGCGGCTGATGGGGCTGAAAGCGCTTCTGCATACGGAGACGGAAAGCGCACAGATGCCAGAGGCGGAGCAGGCAGGACGGCCGGAACAGGAGACCGCTGCGGAGTCTGCGCAGGACGCCCTTATCCGCCTGCGTGCCCGCCTGAGGAGTGAATATCCCCATCAGGATCTGGCGGGCCTTTATGCCAAGACCACCGTGTCCGAGCTGAAAAAAGCGGGCATGGCGGAAGCGGCGGAGGAAGCGTATCATCTGTTTGAGGAAGAGGAGATGATCCCCTATCTGCCCCGCTTCGTCAGAAGCGAAGACCAGATGGGCGGCGCGGCGAGAGGAAGCGCCTACCATAAGGCGCTGGAGCTGCTTCCTTTTGCGGACTGGCAGAAGCGAAAAGGCGCGGAACCGGCGGAAGCGCAGCTGGAAGCGTTTCTGGATCAGATGCAGAAGCAGGGAAAGCTGCCGCCGGAATACCGGCAGGCGGTCAGTCCCCGCAGACTGGCGCTTTTTCTGAACAGCTCCCTTGCCGGGAGGATGGCCCGCGCGGACGGAGAGGGACTTCTGCATAAGGAACAGCCCTTTGTCCTGGGCCTTCCCGCCTCGGATCTTGGACCGGGATTTCCGGAGGAGGAGACCGTGCTGATCCAGGGGATCATTGACGTTTATTTTGAGGAGGACGGCGAACTGGTGGTGGCCGATTATAAGACCGACGCGGTTTCACAGCCGCAGGAGCTTGTAAACCGCTACCGCGTTCAGCTGGATCATTATGCCAGAGCGCTGGAGCAGCTGACCAGGAAAAGGGTAAAGGAGAAGATCATTTATTCCTTTGCGCTTCAGGAGGAAATTTTGCTGCGGAAAACGGAGGAAAATTAGAAAATGCAGATCGAATTACAGAAGCTTTTTGAGATCGTTAAGGAAGGCGGGGCTCTTTTCGCAAACAGAGAGGAAGCCGCGCATATCAAAGTCAAGGGCCTGTCGGATTATGTGACGCAGGTGGATCTCCATGTGCAGGAGCTGATCCGGACGAGACTGCAGCAGGAATGGCCGGGCGTGCAGTTCATGGGAGAGGAGAAGGACAACAGCGACATAGATTTTACGAAGGCTGTCTGGATCCTGGATCCGGTGGACGGAACCACCAACCTGATCCACGATTTCCGCCAGAGCGCCGTTTCCCTCGCTCTCTATGACGGAGGAAAGCCGGTCTGCGGCGTGGTTTACCAGCCCTGGACGCAGGAGCTGTTTCATGCGGTTTCCAGCGCAGGCGGGGCGGCCGGGAAGGGAGAGGCGGGGGCGTTCCTGAACGGAAAGCCCATTCATGTGAGCGGGGCAAAAACCATGGGAGAATGTCTGATCTCCATCGGGACCGCGCCCTATGAGCACGAATATGCGGACAGGAGCTTTGAGCTGTTCAAACGGATCTTTCTCGACTGCCAGGACATCCGCAGGCTGGGTTCGGCGGCCATCGATCTGGCCTACGTGGCCTGCGGCCGGACCGACGCCTTTTTTGAGATGAACCTGAAGCCCTGGGACTTCGCCGCCGGGCGCATCCTGGTGGAGGAGGCCGGCGGGGCGGTCACGGACTTCGCGGGAAACAGCCCGGACTTCCGGAATAAGGGCAGCATCCTGGGAAGCAACGGGACCATCGGAAGGCTGCTGGTGGAAAACTATTTCAGGACGACCCTGATTTAGTGGCCTTTCTGTACTGGCCGGGGGTAACGCCTTCATATTTTTTAAACACCCGGATAAAGTTTTTATCGCTGTCATAGCCTACGTCGGCTGCGATATCCCGGACGCTTCTTTCCGTAGTGGAAAGAAGCGTTTTGGCTTCATCGGTGCGGAGGCGGTTGAGATAGTCGATGAAGCTTAAACCGGACACCTTCCTGACCGCCTTGGAAACATAGATGGCGGTCACATGGAAGTGGTCGGCGAGACTGGTCAGATCCAGATCACAGTTGGCGGAATTTTCCCGGATATACTGGACGATCCGTTCGCTGAGATTATTTTCCGCGCTGCTTCTCTGATTCCGGATGATATCGCAGGTGGCCGAGATGCAGGACATGGTGTATTCGTTCATCTGCGTGAAGAGCGGCAGGGACAGAAGCTTCTGGAAGTCCACCACGTCTGATACCCGCGTCTGGGTTTCGTGGATCACCTTGGCGCAGAGGAAGAGAAGCTGGTTGAAGATGTAGAACGCATCCTCCCTGCGGATCCGGCCCTGGGAGAAGAAGTCGTCCAGGATGGAATCCGCGAAGGACAGAGCCTCTTCCTTCTGGCCGGATTTGATCAGGTTCATCAGCTTCAGTTCATCGTTGAAGGTAAAGTTGTAGGAGATCTTCCGTTTCTGATTCAGATCGTCAAACCACACCACCTGCGGAGCTGCCGTACTGCCGCCCGCACCAGGCGCGGACGGGAACTGGTATTCCGCCGCATGGAGCGCCTGGTAATACAGCTGCTTGAAATTGACCGGATTTTCCTTTACCGGGGAGATCCCCATCCGAAGGTCGATGTCCAGATCGGAAGGAAAGCTCCGGCGCAGGAAGGGAACCAGGCCGTCAAGCAGCCGGCGGACGTTCCCGGCCTGCGCGGGAGAGCAGTTCATGAGCAGGGCATAATTGCCGCTGTACATTTCTGCAGGATAAAAGATCATCTGTTTATCCTTGAAATATTCCTCAATATAAGAAATAAACAATACGCCCGACACCGGGGACTCCGCGAGCGTCTTTTCCGAATGCAGATCCATGGCGTCTATGGAAATAACACAGACAAAGAAATGACTTTCTGGAAAAACGATGGAACAGCCGGCAAGCTCCTGCCGGTCGGCTTCTGTGAGGCCGGTGCTTAAAAGCAGGCGGTTCATCAGATTGTTGCGGACGACAGGCATATAAGCATCCAGACGCTGCCGCAGCCCGTCATTTTCGCTGGTCAGATTCCGAAGGGAGCCTTCGATCAGGGAAAATTCATCCTCAGGAGGCTGCTCCGGGGCAAAGGGAGGGGAAAGATCCACCAGCTTGCGGATAGGGGCATAGTTTTTGCGCGCATAGTGGAAGGCGATCAGCAGCCCGATCCCGAACACAGCGATGAGGGACAGGATCATGAAGGGAATGATGGCCAGGAACTGCCCGATGATGTTGTTCAGGGGATAAAAGGCGTAAAAATGCTGCTCCAGCGCGGGGGAGTACAGATAATAATAGGCGCACAGCTCTCCCTTCAGCGGGACATAGCCGGTCCGGCTTCCTTTTTCCTGAGGGGCGGGAAGGGAAAGGACGGTTTCTTCCGAAAAAGAGTTCCCGGAGAGGACTGGATTCTTTTCATCGTCCGTGATCAGCCACATTTCTTCGTCAAAGACCATGGTTTCGCCGAGCAGCTGAGCCAGAAGCCCGGGATTGATGGTGACTAAGAGCATGGCCTTGTTGCTGCCCGCGGCATTGGGAATGGCCCTGAAGTACAGGATCCGCCTCTGATTCGGCTGGGTGTATTTTCCTACCATGCAGTCCGTGACCAGCTTCCTGTCCCAGGCAAAATCCAGATCCTCCAGACCGCTGAATTCCTCCGACTCAAAGGAAAAACGGTAGCCGAAGAAATTGTCCCGGGTGGTGGAAGCGCTGTTGCAGTCAATGACAAGATCCACGTCCCGGAACACGATGGCGATGTTGTCGATATAGGAATGCAGGGCTTTGTGCTTTCTGAGAACATAGACCAGATTGAACAGCTCGTCGTTGCTGACCCAGGAGGAATCCAGGTCTCCGCTCATGGTGAAGATCTTGTTGATGGCGGGCCAGCCCTGAAGGGACCAGGAGATGGAGTCGGTGTCACTGAGCACGGACTGCACTCTTTCCTCCAGCCTTTCCACGCTTGCCAGGTTGGTGGTCTGGATATTGCGGTAGACGATGCTGTAGGTCTTATAATAAGCGATGCCGCTGATCATCAGAACGGATGAGATCAGAAGCAGTACATACGAAAGAATAAACCGCTGAAAAACAGAACTTCCTTTGTGCATGCCAGTTATGCCTCCTCCTGATTAGATTATCAGCTTCGGCAGGGCCTGTCAATTTCACAATCCCGCCGCGCGCGGAGGATATGCCGGAAAACCGCGCAGCTGCGGGCTTTCCTGAGAAAATGGGAATCCGGATGGAAAATGTGAATTTTGTGAAAAAAGTGTGAATTCCAGGCTGAGAAAGGCCGCAGGACAGGGGTTCCTGAAGGAATTGGGAATCCGGAGAGGGAATTGGTCATATCTTTCCGGCCTGCTCTGTGATAGAGTGCACTCAAGGATATCCCGAACGGCCGCAGGCAGACGTAAGCCGGCGCGGCGAGATCGAATCAATATGAAAAGAAGGAGGAGAGATGGCTAAGAAAGAACAGACGTTGGCGATACCCCAACAAAAACAGAGTTTTTCCAAGATGATCAGGAAAAACAAATACTACTTCCTGATGGCCCTGCCCGCTGTTATTTCGACCTTCATTTTCTGCTATATACCGATGTACGGCGTGCTGATCGCATTTCAGGACTACCATGTGGGAGACAGCATCCTGGGCGGAGAATGGGTCGGACTGAAACACTTTTTTGAGTACTTCGATTCCATATATTTTGAGAGGACGCTGAAGAATACCTTCCTTCTCGGGATCTATTCCCTCCTCTGGGGCTTTCCCGTGCCGCTGATCTTCGCTCTTTTCCTGAACGAGCTGCAGAACAGGCATGTGAAAAAGGTCATTCAGACGGTGAGCTACTTCCCCCACTTCATTTCCGTGGTCGTACTGGTCGGTATGGTGAAGAGCTTCCTGGATCCTTCCAACGGGATCGTAAACATCATCATCCAGGCGCTGGGAGGAGAAGCGATTCCCTTTATGAATGAAAGCGGATGGTTCCGTACCATTTATGTCGCCTCCGGCATCTGGCAGGGCTTCGGCTGGGATTCCATCATCATCCTTTCCGCGCTGACGGCCCTGGATACGGAGATGTATGAATCGGCGGAGATCGACGGAGCGAGCAGGATGCAGAGGATCCTCTATATCACGCTGCCCAACCTGGTCCCCACGCTGACCATCCTGTTCATCATGAATCTGGGCGGCGTCATGGGAGCTTCGCTGGAAAAGGTGCTGCTCATGTATCATCCGGCCATCTGGGATGTGTCGGACGTGATCCAGACCTACGTGTACAGAAAGGGTATTCTGGAAGGCGCGCAGAGCTTCGGTACTGCGGTAGGCCTGTTCAATTCCCTGGTGAATATCACCCTTCTTGTGATCTCCAACCGGGTCGCGAAGAAGGTAACGGGAAGCTCGCTCTGGTAAGGAGCGCCGTTTCGAGGAGTATGCGCAAGGCGTACGGATAGGAGTGGATATATGAAACAAAAAAAGAGAAGAATGAAACGGACCTGGGGCGAATGGGTGTTTGATACCGTCAAATGCATCATCATGGCGATCGCGTTCCTCATCACGCTGTACCCGTTCATCTATGTGGCGAGCATGTCGATCAGCAGCCAGGATGCGGTGCTGAGCAATCAGGTGACGCTGCTTCCGGTGGGCTTTTCCCTGAAGGCCTATGAGACTCTGCTGGAAAACGACAGCATCCTGATCGGATTCCTGAACACCCTGTTCTATACGGTGGTGGGAACCCTGTACAGCACGGCGGTGACGCTGCTTGCCGCATATGCGCTGTCCAGGAAGGATTTTGTCATCCGGAACATCCTGACAAAGTTTTTCCTGTTTACCATGTATTTTAACGGAGGAATGATCGCTTCCTTCATCCTGATCAAAAATCTGAACCTTTACAACACAAGGGCGTCGATCATTCTGCCCACCGCGCTGAGCGTGTTCACGCTGATCATCGCGATCACCTTTTTCCGGGATTATCCGGAAAGCCTGATCGAGGCGGCCCGGATAGACGGCTATAACGAGCTTCAGATCTTTGTCAACATCGTGCTGAAGACATCGAAGGCCATCGTTGCGGTGGTGATCCTGTTCTACGCGGTGGAAAAGTGGAATACCTACTTTAACGCGATCCTGTATCTGAGAGACGCGGACAAACAGCCGATCCAGGTCTTCCTGGCAAAGGTGCTCTCGGACAGCGCGGACTCGCTGATGTTCTCAGATGCCTCGCAGGGAATGATGGAGCGTTCCAGCCTGGTGCTTCAGATGAGATATGCCCTGATCATGGTCACGATCATTCCGATCATGATGGTATATCCCTTCGCGCAGAAGCACCTGATCAAGGGCGCGATGCTCGGTTCCCTGAAGGGATAAATGCAACTGTTCACACGGACGGCACAGCCTGCGGGGCGCGCGGGAGGATCCCGGCAGCGCAGAGGCTGTCCGGCTGCAGCGCCGCTTATGCGGCAGAATGAGAGGGAAATATGAAAAGAAAGAGACTGATGGGGCTGATAACAGCAGCCGCGCTCTGCATGGGCATGCTGCTGCCCGGCTGCGGAAGCAAAGAGACGGAAACGGCGTCTTCCGGAGAAACAACGCAGGCACAGGGAACCGAAGCGGCTGAGGAGGTTCAGGAGGAGCCTGTAACGCTGCGGATCGCGACGATGGACAATCCGTATGATCCCGCCAGCTACACAAGCGGACTTCCCGTGATGCAGGCGCTTGAGGAAGCCACCAATGTGACCATCGAATGGGAGGTTTCTCCTTCCAGCCAGTATGAGACCTATACGCAGACCATTCTTGCGGCTGCGGAGGACATGCCTGATATCATGTGCAGCGTATACGGACAGGATCCGAGAGCGCTGTATGATGCGGGCCTTATCATCGACCTGAAACCGCTGATCGACTCCGTCGGAGAAAACACCAAGAAGTATCTGGAGGAGCATCCGGAGATCCTGGGAATGATCACCGAGCCTGACGGAAAGATCTTAAGCATCCCTACGATTCAGGACGGCGAGAACTTCGGACACGGCTTCATGATCCGCAAGGACTGGCTGGACAAGCTGGGGCTTGAGGTTCCCACCACCACGGACGAGCTGCTTGAGGTACTCCGCGCATTCAAGACCGGCGATCCCAACGGAAACGGCCAGGCGGACGAGATCCCCTGCACCATTCAGGGAACCTACAATCTGGATTTCAGCTGGCCGTACATGTTCTGTGTATCTCCCGGACGTGACTTTGACGCGGATGAGAACGGAACCGTGTTCTTCCCTCCCATGGCGGATGAGTTCAAGGAATTCCTGAAATACATGAACACCATGTATGAGGAAGGACTGCTGGATTCCATGTTTTCCACCAGGACCAGCGAGGAGTGGACGACCCTGATCAATACCGATAAGGTAGGCCTGGTACAGGGCTGGGTGAGCAACCTGGCGACCTTTAACCAGAACGAAGGACAGGAGTGGGTGGCAATGACTGTTCCCACCGGCCCCAGCGGCGAGTCCTTCTCCGTATCCGTTCCTACCATCACCGGCAAGAACTTCATCACCAAGGACTGTGAGAACCCGGAAGCTGCATTCAAGTTCCTGGACTATGTATGGGCTTCTGAGGAAGGCCAGATGCTTGCAAACTACGGAATTGAAGGCACTTCCTATGAAATGGTGGACGGAGAGCCTCAGTTTACGGACTTCGTTCTGAACAATCCTGACGGCCTGAGCCCGAACGAAGCGCTTCTTTCCCTGGGCGCTGTGCATAAGCTTCCCAGGATCAGCGGAGCGGAGCTGACCATCGCTACCGCTACCGACGAGCTGAACGAGTGGAACGAGGCCAACAAGGCGATGATGCGCAAGTGCTTCCCTTCCTTCGAGATCATCATGACTCCGGAAGAGGTGGAGCAGAAGGCAGAGCTGGGCTACACGGATATGTGGACCTACAAGGAAGAGATGAAGGCTAGATTCATCATGGGTAAGGATGACATCGATGAGTACTGGGATACCTACATCCAGACCCTGAAGGATATGGGAATCGACGATGTGCTTGCGATCGAGCAGGCCAAGTATGACAGATATGTGGAAGCGCAGAGCAGCATAGAGTAAGAAAAACAGATGCGGGCGGCAGAGAGCCGCCCGTATCCATAGAAGGACAGACAGGGCGGAATGAGAAAGAAACGCTCCGGCTGCCGTAACAGAAAAAAGGACAAAGAGGACAGAACATGAAAAAGAGATATGTACTGGCGGGCGCCAGCGGAAGGGCTTTCAGCATGTTTGCAAAGCCCATTACGGAAAAATTCAATGATGTGGCGGAGCTTACCGGCATCTTCGACATCAATATGACGAGGGCGGAATATTTCAGAAAGAACGCCGCTCCGCAGGCCAGACTGTATCGTGACTTTGACGAGATGATGAATACGGAAAAGCCGGACGTGCTGATCGTTGCCACGATCGACCGCTACCATCATGAATACATCATCCGCGGACTGGAATGGGGCTGCGATGTGATCACGGAAAAGCCCATGACCATCGATGCGGACAGATGCAATCAGATCCTGGAGGCGGAAAAGAGAACGGGAAGAAAGGTAAACGTTACCTTTAACTGCCGCTTCATGCCCTATGTAAGGCGGATCAAGGAGCTTCTGAACGAGGGGATCATCGGAGACATCCTGAACGTGGACTACGAATATCTGCTGGACCGGCACCACGGAGCGGATTATTTCAGAAGATGGCACAGCAGAAAGGAAAATTCCGGCGGACTTCTGGTACATAAGGCGACGCATCATTTTGACATGGTGAACTGGTGGATCGATCAGACGCCGGATGTGATCTACGCGAACGGGGACAGACGCTTCTACGGCCCGACCAGAAAGGAAACGGGAGAGCGGTGCCTGACCTGTCCGTATAAGAACACCTGTGAGTTCGCGTTTGCGGAGACCAACGATCCTCATGTGCAGGGAATGTATTTCATTCCGGAAAAGGAAGACGGGTATATGAGAGACCGCTGCATTTTCTCCGATCAGATCAACATTGAGGACACCATGTCCGTCGCTGTCAGATACAAAGAAGGCGCGCTGCTCACCTATTCCCTGGTGACGTACAGCCCCTATGAGGGATGGAAGATCGCGTTTACCGGAACGAAGGGAAGACTGGAGGCCGCGTCCTATCATACCGGCGACAGAGCCTCTGAGGACAGCGATTATGTGAAATTTTTCAACGACAGGGGAGAGGTCATCACCTATAAGATGCCCAAGGCGGGCGGAACCCATGCGGGCGGAGACGTAAGGCTTCTGGAGATGCTGATCCGCGGCAATATGCCGGATCCCCTAGGACAGATCGCGGACGTGCGGGCAGGCATCAACTCCGTGATGATCGGCGCCTGTGCGAACATGAGCATTGCGGACGGAAAGCCGCACCGGATCGACGACTATATTCACTGGACTTAAAGAAACGGCGGAGCGGATATGATAACGATCAGGGACATGGAGCTGGAGGCGCAGCGGGGATGCAATATTTTTGACGCGGCGGATCAGCTGAGGGATTATGTGTATCAGAGATCAGAGGAGGCATTCGGCCGCGCCCGGAGAAGCTTTCCGGACAGAGAGAGCGTAGAAAAGCATGCGCGGGAGGTACGCAGCCGCTTCCTGGAAGCCATCGGCGGGATTCCCGACGCGGGATACCGGAAACGGAAGGAAAGAGACGGCGGATGCCCGGACCGGGTGACCGGCGTGATCTCCTGCGGAGATTACAGCATTGAAAAGGTGATTTTTGCCTCCGCAGAGCATGTCCTGGTCTCTGCAAATCTGTACCTGCCTGCCGGATGCAGGCAGGATCTGGCGGCAGTCCTGCTGGTATGCGGCCACGATCCGGAAGGAAAGCAGGCCGCGGAATATCAGAGGGCCTGCATCCGTCTGGTACAGGCCGGGCTCGCCGTGCTGGTCATGGATTCCTTCGGACAGGGGGAACGGGCTTCCTATTATGATGCGGAAGCGGGGACGGAACGGGTGGGCCGCTGCACCAGAGAGCATGACTACGCGGGTTTTCCGTGCATGCTGGCAGGAGACAGCGCAGCGCGCTACCTGATCCGGGACGCCTGTGCGGCGGTGGATTATCTGGAAACAAGGCCGGAGATCGATGCCTCCCGCATCGGGATCACCGGCAATTCCGGCGGCGGGACTCTGACGCTTATGACCATGCTGGCGGATCCCAGGCTGAAGGCGGCGGCTCCCGGGACCTTTGTGACAAGCAGAAAGGCCTATCTGCGTTCCGGGCAGGCCCAGGACAACGAGCAGATCTGGCAGGGACTGACGGAGGCGGGGATCGACCACGCGGATATCCTGATGTGCCTTGCCCCGAAGCCGGTGCTCCTGCTTACCGCCGCGCATGATTTTTTCCCGCAGAAGGGGACGGAGAGCACGTTTGAGATCTGCAGCAGAATATGGGGGATGTATGGCAGACCGGAGGATCTGGAGTTTTACCGGGACGACTGCATGCATACCTACAGCGCGGGAATGGCGGAACGGGCGGCGGAATTCTTTGCCCGGCGTCTGAAAAAGGAACCGGAGGCGGAGGATAAGCTTTCCGGAGGAACAAAAGAACGCCGGCTTCGGCCGGCAGCTGCGGCGGAGAAGATCCGGCTTCAGCCTTCCGCGGTCCTTTGGTGCACCAAAACGGGACATCTGCAGACGGAAACGGGCACGGAAAGCATTTTTGAACAGAACCGGCGGCGCTGCCTGGAACTGATCCGGGAGAGAGACGCACGGATGACGGAAGAGGAAAGGCGGAAGGAGACGGTCCGGTTCCTGCAGGAGAAGATCCGGAAGAACCGCCGTCCCGGAAAGCTGTATCTCAGAAAGGTGCGGAAAACGGAATGCGTGCTGGATCTGTTCTGCGACAGCTATATCTGGGAAGCGCAGGACGGCGTGATCAACCATGGCTTTCTGTTTTACCGGAAAAAGGGAAAGCATCCTGTGACCGTCGCGCTCTGGCGGCAGGGCTGCAGGAACCTGACGGAGCGTTACGGCTGGATCCGCCGGACCTGTGCCGAAGGGCGGGCTGTCCTGGTCCTGGATATCGCAGGAATGGGAATGCTGGAGCAGAGACAGTTTCTGTCCTGGACGCAGGACGAGGGCTTTTACGGAGCCAGATTCAGGCTGAACGCGGATCTGGTATGGCTGGGAGACAGCCTGATGGCGCTTGGCTGTTTTGATCTGCTGCGAAGCCTGGACGCTGCGGAACAGATGCCGGAAGCGGGGGGAGAAGACATCCGCCTGTTTACTGCGGGAAGGTACGCCTTTTACGGAGAGATCGCGGCCCTGCTGGACGGACGGATCCTCGGACTGGAGGAAGAAAACCCGCCGGAACCCTGGACACAGGTGATCCGGGAAAGATATTACGACCCGACGGATATGGCAGCCTTTGTGATTCCCGGGATCCTCAGATATGCGGATATCCCGGACATACGGAAATGGAGAGAGGAAAATGAAAGTAATCGTAAGTGAAAACGCACAGCAGCTGGGAAAGAGGGCTGCGGAACTGACGGCACAGTATCTGAGAGAAGCGATCGCAGAGAAAGGAAGCGCGAGGATCATCCTGTCTACGGGAGCGTCCCAGTTTACCACGCTGGAGGCGCTGGTAAAAGAGGATGTGGACTGGCCGAAGGTGGAAATGTTCCATCTGGACGAGTATGTGAATCTTCCGCAGGATCATCCCGCAAGCTTTGTCCGCTACCTGAAGGAGCGCTTTGTGGAGAAGACCGGCGGACTGAAGGCCGTTCATTTTGTGGACACCTCCATCGGAACCGACGCCATTATCGAAAAGCTGACCGGAGAGCTGAAGGAAGCCGTCGTGGATGTGGGACTGATCGGGATCGGGGAGAACGCGCATGTGGCGTTCAACGATCCGCCGGCAGATTTTGAGAACCAGGCTTCCTATATCGTGGTGCAGCTGGATGCGGACTGCAGAAAGCAGCAGCTGGGAGAGGGATGGTTTCCCACCATTGACGACGTTCCGCGCCAGGCTGTTTCCATGACGGTCAGCCAGATCCTGAAGTGCACCCATATCATTTCCGCGGTTCCCTACGCGGTAAAGGCGTCCGCCATCAAGAAGACGCTGGAAAACGATGTGACCAACCGGATCCCGGCAACGGTGCTGAAGACCCATCCGTCGGTAACGGTTTTCGTGGATGAGGATTCTGCCTCCACAGTGGACAGGGAGGTTCTGGAGCAGTATTTATGAAAACGCTGATCAGGGACGTAAGGCTGGTCCTGGAACACGGGATCAGGGAAAACGCCTGGCTGACCTTTGCGGACGGCCATATCGCGGAAACGGGCGGAGACGGAAAGCCGGAGCCGCCGGCGGACAGGATCGTGGAAGGCAGGGGGCTTTATCTTGCTCCCGGCCTGATCGATCTGCATCTGCACGGTGGGGACGGATATGATTTCATGGACGGGACGGAGGAAGCCGTGCGCCGGATCACCGCCTATCACAGCTCCCATGGGATCACTTCCATGCTTGCGACCACCCTTGCGGGAGAGGAAGAGGAAACGCTGGCAGCGGTGGAAAACATCCGCCGGCTCATTCCTGAGATCCGTACCTGCAATCTTCTGGGCGTGCATCTGGAGGGACCCTATTTCAGCCAGAGTCAGAGGGGAGCTCAGGATCCGAAGTATATCACGGATCCGGATCCGGCCCAGTGCGAACGTTTTCTGCAGACGGGCTGCATCAGAAGGATCAGCATGGCGCCGGAGCTTCCCGGCGCGCTTCCCCTGGGACATAAGCTGCATGAGGGGGGGATCCTGGTCTCCGCGGGCCATACGGAAGCCGATTATGATGGGATCTGTGAGGCTTATGACCATGGTTTCCGGCTCATGACCCATCTGTATTCCGGCATGCAGGGCGTACACCGAAAAGGGGCGTTCCGCTACGGAGGAGCGGTGGAGGGCGGTCTTCTTACCGACGGGATGGCGGTGGAGCTGATCTCGGACGGCTGCCACCTTCCCGGCTGCCTTCTGAAGCTGGTGCGAAGATGCAAGAGGCCGGAGGAGATTCTTCTGATCACGGACGCCATGCGCGGCGCGGGCCTGAAGGAAGGGGAGTGGACCAGGCTGGGGAGCCTGGAAAAGGGACAGAAGGTGATCATCGAGGACGGTGTCGCCAAGATGCCGGACCGCACCTCCTTCGCGGGAAGCGTCGCTTCCGGCGAACGGGTGGTGCGCACCATGCGGGACCTTGGCGGAGCGCCTCTGCATGAGGCGGTCGCCATGATGACGGCCAATCCGGCAAGGCTTCTGGGGCTTGCGGACAGAAAGGGAGGACTGAGGCCGGGAATGGATGCGGACCTGATCCTTTTTGACAGGGAGGTTTCCATGCGGACGGTCTGGGTAGGCGGAGAATGCGTATTTTCCGCAGATGAGAAATGAACTGCCCCGGCAGGGGAAGGAAGGAGAACGGAAATGAAAGGACCTGTAAAAGTTGCCATCATCGGCCTGGGAGGACGGGGAAAAGATACCTATTCCAAATATGTAAACCGTTTCCCGGAAAAGATGCAGATCGCTGCGATCGCTGACCCGATCGAGAGCAAGAGAAAGGATGTCGCGGCCATATACGGCATTCCGGAGGAAAACTGCTATGCGTCCGCGGAGGAGCTTCTGGCGAAGGACAGACTGGCGGACGTGGCTTTTATCTGCACGCCGGATAAAATGCATTATCCCCACGCGATGGCGGCGCTGGAGAAGGGCTATCATCTTCTTCTGGAAAAGCCTGTTTCCACCAGTGCGCAGGAATGTGCGGATATCGCGGCGGCGGCACATAAATACAACAGGCAGGTGCAGGTATGCCACGTGCTTCGCTACACGCCCTTTTACCAGGAGATCAAGAGACAGATCGATTCCGGCCGCATCGGGGAGATCGTTACGGTGCAGGCGATGGAAAACGTGCAGTACTGGCACCAGGCGCACAGCTTTGTGAGAGGAAACTGGAAGAAGAAGGAAACCTCAAGCCCCATGATCCTCGCAAAGTGCTGCCACGACATGGATATTCTTCTGTGGCTGACCGGAAAGAAGTGCAGATATGTATCCTCCTATGGCGACCTGTATCTGTTCCGGCCGGAGAAGGCGCCCGAGGGAGCTGCGCTGAGATGTACGGATGACTGTAAGGTGAAGGATACCTGTCCCTACAACGCGGAGAACTTCTACATCCGCGACAGGCTTCTGAAGGGAAGGGACAAATGGCCGGTAAACATCCTGAACAGCTACCCCACCGTGGAAAATATCACGGAAGCGCTAAAGACAGGAAATTACGGCAGGTGCGTCTATCATTCGGACAACGACGTGGTGGATCATCAGGTGGTGAACGCCCTTCTGGACGATGGCGTGACGATCAACTTCACCATGAGCGCCTTTACCAGCACGGGAGGCAGAACGATGAAGATCATGGGCACCATGGGCGACATCACCGCGGACATGGATGAAAACTGGATCCGTGTCGGCGAATTCGGCAAAGAGCCGGAGGTGATCGACGTGAGAACGCTTGCCACGGACTTCAGCGGCCACGGCGGCGGAGACTTCCGCATGGTAGAGGAGCTTCTGGACGACATCCTGGAGGATAAGGAGCCCGGGTGCGGACTGACCTCCATCGACAAATCCCTGGAGAGCCATTACCTGGCGCTTGCCGCGGAGGATTCCAGGCTGAACAACGGACAGAGCATCAATATGGACGAATGGAAGAAGCAATATGAAGTACTGGCTTAGAAAAGTGATCTTTGAGGATCGGTGGCAGGAACAGCTGGAAGAGCTGATCAGCCTCTGCGGGAGGGCGCAGATCGACGGCGTCCTCCTGATGGAGGAAAGCCACCTGCTGCTGATGTCTCCCTGGCCGCTGGAAAAGCACAGAAGAATGGCCGGGATCTACCGCAGGATGGGAGAGCGCCTGAAGCAGGAGGGGATCCGGTTCGGCGTCAATATCGCGTCTCTGGTGGGCCATACGGATATGGAGGTGCCGGAGGAATACCGCCTGGACTTTCAGAAATGGGTGGGTGAGAGCGAAAAAGAAGCCCATGCCTGCTACTGCATCCAGGATGAAGCCTGGCAGGATTACGCGGCGGAGGTCTGCAGGCTGTATGCCTCCGCCGGCCCGGAATGCCTTTTCGTGGACGATGATTTCAGAAGTCTGAATCATGGCAGTCTGCTGGGCTGCTTCTGCCCGATCCACGTGAAAAAGACCGCTGAACGGCTGGGAAGGCCGGTCTCAGCGGAGGACATCAGACGGGCGCTGCGGGAAGAGAGCGAAGAGGCGCTGATGATCCGTACCGCCTGGATGGAAGCCAACTATGAGGGACAGGAGCAGGCCGCCGGAAAGATCGAACGGGCGGTCCATGAAGAAGATCCTTCCGTCAGCATCGGACTGATGTCATCGGATGAACTCCGCCATTCTCTGCAGGGAAGGCCCATCGGCCGCCTGCTTGGCGTATTCGCCGGAGAGGGACGCACCGCCCTCTACCGCCCCACCGGAGCGATCTACGGGGATGCCATGCACAAGGCTGTATTTGAGGGCCACCAGCGCATGGCGCTGACCATGGGCGAGATTCATACTCCCTTCCTTACCTACAGCGAGCTGGAGCTTTTTCCTCACAGCAGATACAACTGCAGCCGCAGATTCAGCGAGATCATGCTGCGCACCCAGATCCTGGCAGGGGCGGACGATATCACCCTGAACCTGTACGATTATCTGGGCAATCCTGTGGAGCAGGAGCCAGTCTGGGAGGAAATGCTGAAGGAAAACAGAAAGCCGCTGGAGCATCTGCAGGAGCTGAGAAGGGGAAAGAAGCTGAAGGGCTTCGGCCTTCCCTACCGGATGACGGAATCCCGCTACCGCACGCAGAAGAACGGTTCAGCCGCGGAGCTGTATCCGGACCGGAGCCTGGATCTGCTGCTTCCCGCCATGGGGATCCCCGTACAGTTTACGGAGGGAGAGGGAAACGCAGTGATCGGAGAAGCCATCCGCTGCTACAGCGACGAAGAACTGCGGCGCTTCCTGTCGAAAGGCTTTCTCACCGACGCGAGAGGCGCTCAGATCCTGACGGAAAGAGGATTTGGGGAATATCTTGGCTGCCGGGTGCTTCCGGCGCAGGAAAAGATTCCGGCGGCGGAAGAGATCCTGAGTCTTGCCGGCGAATTTACCGGAGATCGGATCCCCACCCGATGGAACCGGTTTAGCCGGCAGGAACGCTTTCTCCTGGAGCCTGAAAACGGGGCGGAGGAGATCACACGGCTCCTGGATCTGGAAAATCGGAGGATCGGCGCGGGAACCGTTCTGTTCCGCAACAGCCTCGGAGGAAGAGTGGCCGTTTCTGCGGTGCGCCCCGTCTGGGATGCCTGGGCATACCGGCCAAAGGCGTGCCTGGTACGCAGCATCCTGCTCTGGCTCGCCCCTGCCGCCCTGCCGCTCTTTATTCCGGACTGTCCCGATCTGGGGCCGATCTACTACGAGAACGAAGAAACGGGAGAAGGCCTGCTCGCCGTGCTCAACGGAAGCCTGGACGGATACCGGTACCGGGTGGAATCGGAGCAGGTGCGCCTGATAAAACGGGCAGAGCCTGGAAAAGCCGGAGGATCCGGTGAATCCCTCCGCCTGGAAGGGCTTGACATGGAAATCTGGGAGACCCGGAGGATCCGTTAGCCAGAAGGATCGGCTGACCGGAAGAATCCGGCAGGACGGAAGAATTGACAGATCAGAAGGATCCGGCAGAACAGCATAAAGACAGTCTGCGGGAAATGGCGTGGCTTCGGCTGCGCCGTTTTTCCACGCTCCGGGTGCTCTTCCTGCACTTTTCCAAAGGCTCTTGACAGATATGCCGGACATGGGCAAAATAAAGGCATCAGAAACAATGGAAAGAAGGAATACAACGGATGAAGAATAGAATGAGAACCAGGAAAACAGGAAGCGGCTTCCTGTCGGTGCTGCTTTTGGCGGCGATTCTTCTGTTTCAGCCTGCCGGCGGCCTGACTGTGCGGGCGCAGGAGCTGCCTCAGACGGCAGCAGGAACGCAGACGGCGGAAATCCGGGCGGGTATTTCCGCACAGAACGCGCAGGAAGCGGCGGCAGCCGCACAGGCGCAGGCGGACGCTCTGATGGCCGCCCATCTGGCCGCCTGGCAGCAGGCCAAAGAGGAATATGCGGCACAGCTTGCGGCCTACCAGCAGGCGCTTGCCGAACAGCAGGCGGCGCAGCTTGCAGCTTCTCAGCAGGCCCTCGCGCAGCAGCAGGCACAGGCAGCCGCTCAGACAGCGGCAGCGCAGACAGCCGCACAGGCACAGGCAGCCGCTCAGACAGCGGCAGCGCAGACAGCCACACAGGCTCAGTCGGCCGCCCAGGCCGTCCCGGCATCCTGGTTCGCGGGGAAGACGGTCTCCATCCTGGGGGACAGCATCTCCACCTTTCAGGGGTGGATCCCGGAGGGATATGCCTGCTTCTATCCGGATCCGGATAATGATATTAAGGATGTATCTCAGACCTGGTGGATGCAGGTGATACAGAATACGGGGATGCGCCTTCTGGTGAACGGCTCCTTGTCCGCCAGCACGGTGTGCGGGGATTCCCGGGCAGAGAATTCCGGCGCGGGCTGCAGCAGCAACAGGATCGTGGATCTGATGGGAAATACCGGAACCGTACCGGATGTGATCCTGGTGTACATGGGGATCAATGACTTTTTCCATTCCATCGATCTGGGAAGCTTTTCCGGAGCCGCCGCACACCGGAACGATCACTATATCTGGGATTTTACGGAGGGCTATGAGCTGATGCTGCAGAAGCTCCAGGCGGTCTATCCCACCTCACGGATCTACTGCATGACGCTGCTTGAGTCGAACTCGTGGGAGGGCACCAGGGAGAACGCGAACGGCAATACCGTGGAGGACTATAACAGCCGGATCCGGCAGATCGCGGCGGCCCACGGGGTTTCGGTGATCGACCTGCGAAACTGCGGAATCGCTGGCAATGAGCTGGGCTGGCATACCAGCGACGGCGTTCATCCGAACCGGGCAGGCGCGGCAAAAATTGCGGCGTATGTGACGAACGCTCTCCTGATGGGAGGCTGACGTCATGCCTGCGCGGGCGGGAAAGGCTGATGGAAGAAAGTCAGAAGATATTTTGCGGCGGCCGGCCCCTGTCCGGACGCTGAAACAGATGGGAGGAATACATGCTTTCCTGGCTGGCACTGATCCTGATCGCGGTATATTTTTATCGTGGATACCTGAACAGCAGAATGGACAGAAAAAAACTGTCCCACAGCTCCTATTATGAGGTTGCCTACGGCGGAGAGAAAAAATGTTCCGACCAGGCGGCGGCCATTCTGAAGGACGTCGGCGGATATGGAAGGATCCTGCGCGACTGGCGTTATCTTTCGGAAAACGGCCCGGCTTCGGCGGACGTGATCCTGCTTCATGAAACCGGCGTGTACGTGCTGGAAACAAAGGATTACGGCGGCTGGATTTCCGGAAATCCGCAGGAGGAATACTGGGTGCAGACGCTGTGGACCGGAAGGTATACCTCCTGCCAGAATTATTTTTACAATCCTCTTCTGAAGCTTTCCGGATGCATTGAATGCATGAAAAAGGAACTGCCGGACATGAAGTGGCTTCCCTACTATTCCATCGCGGTGTTCGGAGGCGGCTGCGAGCTGGAAAACGCCGGGCTGTCCGATGCGGAAAGGAAGATCATTTATCTGAAGCAGCTTTCCTACACCATGTACGGCATGATCCAGTCCTCCCGTAAATTCCTGTCCCGGCAGGTGATCGATGAGATCTGTGAGCGGCTGTGGGCAGAGACAGAGCAGCCGGATGTGTGCGGGACAGCAGCTGTCAGAAAGCTTTGAAAGCTTAGACCTGCCTGAAAAAAATAGTCGGGAATAATTGAGAAATGGCTGTCTGGGTTTCGGAAAACAGGATAGCTGTTTCTTATTTATGTTTGTATTTTTACTTGCCAGGGAAGAATCAGAATTTAAACTTGAAAAAGAGATGACGAAAGGGATAACGCCAGAGGGATTTGGTAAAGCATATGAACGATATATGAGCGGTGAATGTACTATTAGGGATGCAGCCAGAGAACTCCATGTGGCACCGGATACATTTATGAAATGGGCGCATGAAAGGATAAAAATTGAAAATCGAGTAAGGGAAAATAAACGGAAAAAATTTCGCAGGGGCTTACATGGATCTCCCATATACGGCTGAAAAATGAAAAAATGGATTTGTAACCGTACAAAAATCCATTTTTTACGGATCCAATTCCGGAAAATGCTATTCTGAACCGTACTTTTCATGACATGATACGGTTAAAAAATTGAAAATCCTGTTTTTAACCGTACTGGATGGCCCAAAAGTACGGTTACAGATGAGAAAATCAGGTATTGAACCGTACTGATGACAAAATAGTGGCAAAAAGTACGGTTAAGAATCGGAAAATCCCCTTTTTAACCGTCAATTTAGCCTTTTTGTACGGATATACAATGCAGATTCTCATTTTGAACCGTATCGGAGCATCCTGTCGGATATCAAACAGGAGGGCTGATATGGGAAAAGGAATCAACCGCAGTATTTCCCACCCCCATGAAAAGTAACGATACAAAGCAGTTTTTATACTGGAATCAAAAATTCCGGTCTTGACAAAAAACGCGGGCTTTACTATAGTAAGAACATACCTGACGGCAGAAAACCATAAACCGTCAGAACTCAGACAAAGATGAGGAAGAAGAGGAGTACGCATATCTCTTCACCAGAGAGGACGGCCCGCAGGCTGGAAGGCGGTCCGGGAGCAGGATGTGCGGAAGGTAGCTTTGGAGTCGGAAGGCAGAACAGGACCGGAGGATGCGGCGCATGCCGCGGACAGAAGGCCGGAAGTAAGCTTTCACGCTTCATCCCCGTTAAAGGATGAGACTCTGACAGGAGTTGCAACGAGGCCGGGCCGCGCTGACAGTCCGGTGAACAAAGGTGGTACCGCGCATACGCGCCCTTTGCCCTGACCGGGCAGAGGGCGCTTTTAATGTAAAATCAGCATGGAGGGAAACATGAGCAGAGAACTGGCAAAGACCTACGATCCTCACGGCATTGAGGAAAAGCTGTATCAGAAATGGCTGGACAAAAAATATTTTCATGCAGAGGTGGACAGGAGCAGAAAGCCCTTCACCATCGTGATGCCCCCGCCGAACATCACGGGGCAGCTGCATATGGGACACGCCCTGGACAACACCATGCAGGACATCCTGATCCGGTTCAAGCGGATGCAGGGCTACAACGCCCTCTGGCAGCCGGGAACGGACCACGCCAGCATCGCGACCGAGGTCAAGATCATCGAGACGCTGAAAAAGGAAGGCATCGACAAGCACGACCTGGGACGGGAAAAATTCCTGGAGCGCGCCTGGGCGTGGAAGAAGGAGTACGGCGGAAGGATCACCAGCCAGTTAAAGAAGCTGGGCTCCTCCTGCGACTGGGACAGAGAACGCTTCACCATGGACGAGGGCTGCAATAAGGCCGTTACGGAAGTGTTCTGCAAGATGCATGAAAAGGGCTGGATCTACAAGGGCAGCAGGATCGTCAACTGGTGTCCTGTCTGCAACACCTCCATTTCCGACGCGGAGGTGATCTATGAGGAGCAGGCAGGCCATTTCTGGCACATCAAATATCCGCTGGCGGACGAGAACGGACAGCCCAGCAAAACGGAATTCCTGGAGTTCGCCACTACCCGTCCGGAGACCATGCTGGGAGATACGGCAGTGGCCGTGAACCCGGAGGATGCGCGTTATAGGGATCTGGTGGGAAGAAAGGTGTTTTTGCCTTTTGTGAACCGGCTGATCCCCATCGTCGCGGATTCTTATGTAGACATGGAATTCGGGACCGGCGTGGTGAAGATCACCCCCGCCCATGACCCCAACGACTTCGAGGTGGGAAAACGGCATAACCTGCCCGAGATCAACATCATGAACGACGATGCCACCATCAATGAAAACGGCGGAAAGTTTGCCGGAATGGACCGTTACGAGGCAAGGAAGGCCATCGTGAAGGAGCTGGACGAGATGGGGCTTCTGGTGCGCATCGAGGACTATACCCACAACGTGGGAACCCATGACCGCTGCAAGACCACGGTGGAGCCGCTGATCAAGAAGCAGTGGTTCGTGAAGATGAGCGAGCTGATCAAACCCGCGGTGGAAGGCGTGAAGAACGGAGACATCCGCCTGATCCCGGAGCGCATGAACAAGATCTACTTCAACTGGACGGACAACATCCGCGACTGGTGCATTTCCAGACAGCTCTGGTGGGGCCACAGGATCCCGGCCTATTACTGCGGCGAGTGCGGCGAGATCGTGGTGGCAAAGGAAATGCCGAAGGTATGCCCGAAGTGCGGCTGCACCCATTTCACCCAGGATGAGGATACCCTGGACACCTGGTTTTCTTCCGCCCTCTGGCCCTTCTCCACGCTGGGCTGGCCGGACAAAACGGAGGATCTGGACTATTTTTATCCTACGGACGTTCTGGTGACGGGCTATGATATCATTTTCTTCTGGGTCATCCGCATGATCTTCTCCGGCTATGAGCAGATGGGAAAGAAGCCCTTCTCCACCGTGCTGTTCCACGGCCTGGTTCGGGATTCCCAGGGAAGAAAAATGTCCAAGTCCCTCGGAAACGGCATCGATCCGCTGGAGGTCATCGACAAATACGGCGCGGACGCTCTGCGTCTGACGCTGATCACCGGAAACGCGCCCGGAAACGACATGCGCTTCTACTATGAGAGAGTGGAGGCCAGCCGCAATTTCGCCAATAAGGTCTGGAACGCTTCCCGCTTCATTCAGATGAACATGGAGGGAAAGACCGTTCCGGAAAATGCATGGGAGCATCTGCAGCCCGTGGACAAATGGATCCTTTCCCGCCTCAACAGCGTGGTGAAGGAAGTCACCGACAACATGGAGAATTTCGAGCTGGGCATCGCCGTGCAGAAGGTCTATGATTTCATCTGGGACGAGTTCTGCGACTGGTACATCGAAATGGTGAAGCCCAGACTGCATGACACCGACGACGCGGACAGCCAGAACGCCGCGCTCTGGACGCTGAAAAATGTGCTGTTAAACGCCCTGAAGCTGCTGCATCCCTACATGCCCTTCGTCACCGAAGAGATCTTCTGCAACCTGCAGGATGAGGAGGAATCCATCATGATCTCCTCCTGGCCGCAGTACAGGCAGGAGTGGAACTTCCCGAAGGAAGAGGAGGAGATCACGATCCTCAAGGAAGCGGTGCGCGGCATCCGAAACGTCAGAAGCTCCATGAACGTTCCGCCCAGCAAAAAGGCCCATGTGTTCGTGGTGAGCACGGATGAGAGGATCGCTTCCGCCTTCACGGAAGGAAAACTGTTCTTCGCTTCCCTCTCCGGCGCTTCCGACGTTACCATCCAGACGGACAAGACGGGAATCGCGGACGACGCGGTATCCGTGGTGATCGCGGGAGCCACGCTCTACATTCCTTTTGCGGAGCTTGTGGACATCGCGCAGGAGATCGAGCGCCTCACAAAAGAAGAGAAGC
Source organism: uncultured Lachnospiraceae bacterium (assembly GCA_944380025.1). GTDB lineage: Bacteria > Bacillota > Clostridia > Lachnospirales > Lachnospiraceae > Eisenbergiella. Next base: position 583 of record CALWGL010000021.1, on the reverse strand, counting down.
GCCTTACCGGCGAGCTCGCCCGGGTAAACGGCATGCTATGTAACGAACGCTTCCTTTCCAAGGCTCCGGAAAGCAAGATCGCCGAGGAAAGAGGCAAGCTGGAGAAATATACGCAGATGATGGAGCAGGTAAAAGAACGCCTTGCCGCCCTGAAAAAATAAACGAAGAAAGGTACAGTCTGCCGAAGCGTCGGAGGAAGGATCCGGCGCTTCGGCATGGAGGGAAAAATGAGCTTCAGTTATGAAGAAGCGGTAAAATACGTCCTGGACGTTCCCAGATTTACGAAAAAAAACGCGCCGGAGGATACGGCGGCCTTCTATGATTTTCTGGGAAGGCCCGGGGAGGAAGCCATGCTGATCCACGTAGCCGGGACCAACGGAAAGGGCTCCGTCTGCTCCTACATCAGCTCGGTGCTGAAGCGGTCCGGCTTTTCCGCGGGGCTTTTCACTTCGCCCCATCTGGTGGATATCCGGGAGCGGTTCCGGCTGAACGGGGAGATGATCCGTGAAACCGAATTTGCCTCCTGCATGAACCGGGTCATGGAGCGGCTTGACGCATTCCGGAGGGAAACGGGGAGGGCGGA